>VSOC01000041.1 GCA_009774615.1 Lachnospiraceae bacterium | reverse complement strand
TTTTGCATTTACCATCAGCGGAAAATATGTTATACTTAGCGTCAGCAGATTAATTGCTGTGATAAGCCATGTGAACGATAGCGAATAACCGGCAGGTGTGAAAACGTGTTATTTGGAGGATGGGATGAAAGAAAAACTGTATACAATAGAAGTTATGGACGCCTTAAAAGCAATGGATGAGTGTCCCTGCTGTCACTTGGAGCGAAAGATTGAGCAGGACACCATCAGCTTTGTTTTGGGTGCTTCTTATATGGAGGATGATATCCGTGGAGCCACGGATCAGGCAGGTTTCTGCCGCCGTCACACGAAGATGATGTATGATTACGGCAATTCTCTGGGCAATGCCTGGATCTTAAAAACACGGATGGATTATATGCGAAAGCAGTTAAAGGCGCAGGCACAGGGGAAGATGACGGCACCTTCGGCGAATAAAGGACCGGTTGCCGGGATTTACCAGGAAAAGCCTTCGCTGTTTTCGCGTCTTACCGGTCAGCACAGTGCAGGGAAGGGGACGAAATCAAAAATTTCCGCAGAAAGCCAGGGAAAGTCCTATTGGATGAAGGCATCGGAAGAAACCTGCTATGTGTGCAGGAAATTTGAGGATACTTATGGAAAGATTATTCGCACCTTCCTTCATCTGCTGCAGACAGAACCGGATTTTCTGCAGAAGTTAAGGGCATCAAAGGGGTTTTGTCTGCCGCATTTTGCTGACCTGATTTCTGCCTGTGAGGAAAGTTTTTCCGGAAAGGATAAGGAAGATGTTCTTGCGGCATTGTATGCACTGATGGAAGAAAATTTAAACCGGATACAGGAAGATATTGACTGGTTTATCGATAAATTTGATTACCGGAATAAGGATGCAGACTGGAAAACTTCCAAAGACGCCATTCCCAGAACCATGCAGAAGCTGGTGGGCGGTTATCCGGCAGATCCGGTGTTTCGGCAGAAGTGAAAGTTAGTGGAGGGATGAAGCATGTGGAAAGGGCTGGCTCTGGGAACGGCAGCACTTGGCACGGGCCTTTTGCTGCGTTCCGAATATGAAAAAAATCATTTTTTGGTGGAAGAGCTTGCGATAGATTCTCCGAAAATCCAAAAAGAGCATCGGTTTATCTTTATTACGGATGTGCATGATAAAGAGTTTGGGCCGGGAAACGGCAGGCTTTTTAAGGCAATCCGGCAGATAAACCCGGAGGGGATTTTTATCGGCGGCGATGTAATGGTAAGCCGGGAGGGAACTACACTTACCTCAACCTTTGCTCTTTTAGAAGGGCTGGTTTCCATTGCCCCGGTGTATTATGCCCTGGGAAACCATGAAAGCCGTATGGAAACGGAACGGGGAAATTATGGGGATAAGTATGAACAGCTTTTGCAGAAGGCCGGGGAGCTGGGGGTTGTGATGCTGATTGACCAGAACCTCTTTCTGGGCAAAGATCTGGCTGTGGCGGGTGTCCGTCTTTCACAGAGGTATTATCAGAAGCTGTTTTTGAAAAATCCTCTGCCCATGCCGGAACGTTATCTTTGCGCTAAACTTGGCAGAGCGGCGAAGGAGAGATATCAGATCTTGCTGATGCATTCGCCCTTATATTTTCGTACCTGCCGTCAATGGGGGGCGGATCTTACCCTGTCCGGTCATTTTCATGGAGGGACAATCCGGATTCCCGGTCTTGGAGGAATGATGACGCCTCAGTACCAGTTTTTTCTGCCCTGGTGCGCCGGAAATTTTCAGGAGGACGGAAAATGGATGGCCGTGGGGCGCGGGCTGGGAACACATTCCATCAATATCCGCCTGAATGACAGGCCGCAGGTGCTGGTGGTTCATTTACTGCCCAAAGACGGTAAAGGGGAATAAATACAGGGGAGAAAACGTAAGGAGAGTTAGTGTGGGCAAACAGGAGATTTCGTACAAGCTTGAGCATTTTGAGGGACCCTTGGATTTGCTCCTGCATTTGATTGACAAAAATAAAGTAAATATCTATGATATTCCTGTTGCTGAGATTACCAGCCAGTATCTGGACTATGTCAACCATATGGATCGGGAGGATTTAAACCTGGTCAGTGATTTTTTGGTGATGGCGGCAACGCTGATTGATATTAAGTCACGGATGCTTCTCCCGAAAGAGGAAGAAGGGGAGGAAGACGAGGAAGATCCAAGGGCAGAACTGGTGCTTCGGCTTTTGGAATATAAAAAATACAAGTACATTGCGCAGGAACTGGCAGAACTTGAGGATCAGGCAGGGATTCATTTTTATAAAGCGTCCACGGTTCCGCCGGAGGTTGCAAAATATGAACCGCCGGTGGATCTGGACAAGCTTCTGAACGGACTGACCCTGGCGCGTCTTCAGGCGATTTTTGACCAGGTGATGAAGCGCAGGGAGGATAAGGTTGACCGGGTGAGAAGCTCTTTTGGGACGATAAAAAGAGAGCCGGTGAGCCTGGAGATGAAAATCGGATCGGTCATGGCTTATGCCAGGAAATACCGGAAGTTCAGCTTCCGTCAGATTCTGGAGGAAGGTGCGGATCGCCTGGATGTGGTCGTGACCTTTCTGGCTGTTCTGGAACTGATGAAGATTGGGAAGATTTATCTGGTGCAGGAGCACAGTTTTGACGATATGCAGATGGAAACCCTGGAAGAGGAAGGCGCTGAGGAGGAACTTCATCTGGAGGGGTTGGAGGATACGTATGGAGAATAAGCAGAGGGAAGAAGAAAGTGCTTTTCTTTTGGTGGAGGATTTAGAGGAACAGGAGCGCGTGGTGGAGGCCGTGCTGTTTACCATGGGCCAGTCCGTGGAAGTGGGCAGGCTGGCAGCGGCTATGGGCCAGGACGAGGACTGTGCAAGGAAAGCGGCTTTGCGTTTGAAAAAGCGATATGATGAAGAGCGAAAAGGGCTGCAGATTCTTGAACTGGAAAATACCTTTCAGATGTGCACCCGGGCAGAATATTATCCGCATTTAATCCGGGTGGCGGCTGCGCCCAAACGCCAGGTACTCACCGATGTTGTTTTGGAAACCCTGTCCATTATCGCCTACCAGCAGCCCATTACAAAGCTGGAAATCGAAAAAATCCGGGGGGTGAAGTCCGATCACGCCGTAAATAAACTGGTGGAATATAATTTAGTCTGTGAGGTCGGCCGCCTGGACGCTCCGGGCAGACCCATGCTTTTTGCAACGACCGAGGAGTTTCTGCGGCGGTTTGGGATAGGAACGACCGAAGATCTTCCGGGTCTTTTGCCGGAACAGGAGGAAGAGATTAAGTCGGAGGTTGCGGCAGAACTGCAGATGGATGTCAATGAACTGGAGCAGGAAGAACAGCAGATAAAATTGCAGGAAGGCGGCAGGGAAGCTAAAAAGGAAGACTAATACAGCAGCAGATTGGAAACAGAGATAACAGAGAGAAAGGAACAGGAAAAAATGAAAAGAATTGCCAGATTTCATAAAGTAAGCAGGGAACAGTTTATCCTGGACTGGATGGACTGCATGGAAGGTGAGATGGATGAAGAGGATAAAGCCAGGGCAGAACAAAGCTATGAACAAATCCGCCTTCCGCACCGGGCTACTTCGGGGAGCGCAGGCTATGATTTTTTCCTGCCCTGTTCCCTTACCTTAGCACCGGGAAAGGAAGTTAAGATTCCCACCGGAATCCGGGTGGAGATGGAGGAAGGCTGGGTACTTATGCTTTATCCGCGCAGCGGTCTGGGCTTTAAATACCGGCTGCAGATGAATAATACGGTGGGAATTATTGACAGCGATTATTTTTATTCGGATAATGAAGGTCATATTTTAATGAAGCTGTTTAATGACGGCCGGGAGGGAAAAACACTGGAATTAAAAGCAGGAATGGCCGTTGCCCAGGGGATTTTTATGGAATATGGAATAACTATAGACGACGATGTGGAAGAGGTGCGCAACGGCGGTTTTGGGAGTACGGGTGCGTAATGTGGATTTAGGATTGGTATTGGGAAATGAAAAAGGGAAAGTGTGAGGTGTGAAAGTGTGAAGAAATTTGACAAAACTTTCACGATTTGTCTGCGCCCTGGAAAGGAATGGTGAAAATAATGAACAGGAAAAATAAAAAAAGACAGGCGATTGTTTTGCGGATATTGGTACTGCTTTGCATTCTGGCTCTTTCCGGGTGCGGGAAAGACAAAAAAGAGCGGGAAGAACTTCGGATGTCCGGAATTACAAAGATGGATGCCGGGGATTATGCAGGGGCGGCGCAGGATTTTGAAGCGGCGATTCAGGCTTCTTCGGGAAGAGTGGGAAACTTTGAGATTGATGTATTAAAATACAGGGCGGAAGCAGAATATAAACTGGGAGATTACGGGGCAGCAGCGCACACCTATGATGTCCTTCTGGAAGTGGACAAGGAACAGCCAGAGTATTTTTACCGGTCGGCACTGACCAAAGCATTGTCCGGCGATGCCCAGGGGGCACTGGATCACTATCTGGAAGGCGTGGAACTGGAAAAGAAAAAGCCAATCGAGAGTGGTTTAGGGCGGCAGGATGTTTTGGCGGCAGTGGGAGAGGCGTGTATGGATGCAGGCTTTATGGAGGAGGCAGATTCCCTTTATGAGCAGGCGGTAAAGGACGGCGTGGCAGGCCCGGCGGTATTTAATGAAATGGGACTGGCATTGATGGAATCGGCAAAGGCCATGGAAGAAGGCGATGAGCAGAATGCGGAATTTGAACGTGCAGTTGAATATTTCCGCCAGGCTGTGCAGGCCGGAAAAGATAAAAACGATCCGGCAGTAAAGGCGGCGAGGTTTAACGAGGCTGTAGTCTACGAGCTTCAGTACCGCTATGCAAGGGCACTGGAAACTTTTCAGACGTATGTGGCCGATTATGGGGCTGATGAGGCGGCGCAGAAGGAGATTTTATTTTTGCAGACGAGGTAAGCTGCACAGAAGGAAGATTATGACAGAATTCATTGAAAATAAAGAAATAAAAGAGCGGGTAATTTTAATTGGAATCAGCACGGGGGACGGAGAGGATGCCCAGGCTTCTCTTCAGGAACTTTCCGAACTGGTAAAGACTGCAGGGGCAGATGCCATTGACCAGATGATTCAGAAGAGGGAGGCGGCGCACCCGGCGACTTATCTTGGGAAAGGAAAAATGGAAGAGGTCAAGTGGATGATCTGGGAAACAGACGCTACGGGGATTGTCTGCGACGATGAACTCAGCCCGGCGCAGCTTCGTAATCTGGAAGAGGCGCTGGAAACCAAGGTGATGGATCGAACCATGGTGATTCTGGATATCTTTGCTTCCCGGGCTAAGACAAAGGAGGGAAAGATTCAGGTGGAGCTGGCACAGCTTCGTTTTCGTGCCGCACGCCTGGTTGGCATCCATAATTCTCTGTCGCGTCTGGGCGGCGGGATCGGAACCCGGGGACCGGGAGAAACGAAGCTGGAGGTGGACAGGCGGAGGATTCACCAGCGGATCGGGCAGCTAAAATCGGAACTGGAGGAGGTAAAGCGCCATCGGGAAGTGGCCAGACAGCAGAGGGCAAGAAATCATGTGCCGGTGGCGGCTATCGTGGGCTATACCAATGCGGGAAAGTCCACGCTCTTAAATCATCTGACCGGGGCCGGGATTTTGGCGGAGGATAAATTATTTGCCACGCTCGACCCGACGATCAGGAAGCTTTCGCTTCCGGACGGGCAGGAAATTTTGCTGACCGATACGGTAGGCTTTATCCGCAAGCTTCCCCATCATCTGGTGGAAGCTTTTAAGAGCACGTTAGAAGAGGCAAAGTACAGCGATATCATCCTGCATGTTGTGGATGTTTCCAATCCGCAGATGGAGATGCAGATGCACGTGGTTTATGAAACGCTCCGTGAACTGGGAATTGGCGATAAAGTGATGGTGACAGTCTTTAATAAGATGGATAGGCTGGAGGGCGAGGTGCTTCTGCGGGACTTTTCTTCGGATTATCAGGTGAAGATTTCGGCAAAGAGCGGCGAGGGCTTTTCGGAACTTTTTGGAATCCTTGAAGGGATTCTGCGAAGCCGCAGGGTATATCTGGAAAAAGTTTTTCCTTATTCGGAAGCGGGTAAGATTGCACAGATCCGGAAGGCGGGACAGCTTCTTGCAGAAGATTACACCGAAGCCGGAATTGCGGTGAAAGCCTATGTCCCGGCAGAGATGTTTGCTGGATTTTTTGTTGATGCTGGTGAGTAAACAGGAAATGTTATTCGTTTTCCCCGGGATTTTTTGTGGATATCCCGGGGAATTTTCTGTGGATATCCTGGGGATTATCCGTGGATATCCGGGAATTTTCAGGGGATAACCTGTGGACAAAACGCATGTGTAAAACACAAGATATTGTTTTTTGAAAAAAATCATTCATACATCTTGTATTTTCTTTTCGGATTTGCTATAATGAAACCCTACCGCTTCCAAGCGCATACACAGGGCTTCTTTGGAAGGCAGGGATGAAAAGTACAGATAACAGGAGGTTTGTAATGATACAGGTAATTAAGCGGGATGGAGAGAGAGCAGAGTTTCGGCTGGTGAAGATTACTGAGGCGATAAAGAAAGCATTTAAGGCGACCGGGAAGATGTTTAATAATGAGATCCTGGAACTTCTTTCACTGCGTGTAACGGCAGATTTTCAGGGAAAGATGAAGGATGAGGAGATTTCCGTGGAGGAGATTCAGGACAGCGTAGAGCATGTGCTGGAGCAGACCGGTTATACGGATGTAGCAAAGGCTTATATCCTCTACCGCAAGCAGCGTGAGAAAATCCGCAATATGAAGAATACCATCCTGGATTACAAGGATGTTGTCAACAGCTATGTTAAGGTTGAGGACTGGCGGGTTAAGGAGAATTCTACGGTTACTTATTCGGTGGGCGGTTTGATTTTAAGCAATTCCGGTGCGGTAACTGCGAATTACTGGCTGTCTGAAATTTATGATCAGGAGATTGCCGAGGCACATCGGAATGCGGATATCCACATCCATGATTTGTCCATGCTTACCGGCTACTGTGCAGGCTGGTCGTTAAAGCAGCTTCTGTTAGAGGGCTTGGGAGGAATTTCCGGGAAGATGACTTCATCTCCGGCCAAGCATCTGTCCGTACTCTGCAACCAGATGGTAAACTTCCTGGGCATTATGCAGAATGAATGGGCAGGTGCACAGGCATTTTCTTCCTTTGATACCTACTTGGCACCGTTTGTCAAGGTAGAAAACTTAAAGTATCCGGAAGTGAAGAAATGTATTGAGTCCTTTATTTACGGCGTAAACACCCCGAGCCGCTGGGGAACCCAGGCACCGTTTTCCAATATTACCCTGGACTGGACCGTGCCGGACGATATGGCGGAGATGAATGCCATTGTCGGCGGCAAGGAGATGGATTTTAAGTATAAAGACTGCAAGGCAGAGATGGATATGATTAACCGCGCCTTTATCGAAACCATGATCGAGGGTGATGCGAACGGAAGAGGATTCCAGTACCCGATTCCGACCTATTCTATCACCAGGGATTTTGACTGGTCGGATAATGAAAATAACCGTTTATTATTTGAAATGACGGCAAAATACGGAACCCCTTATTTTTCCAATTACATCAACAGCGATATGCAGCCGAGTGATGTGCGCAGCATGTGCTGCCGTCTTCGTCTGGATCTGCGTGAACTGCGCAAAAAGACCGGCGGGTTCTTTGGTTCCGGCGAGAGTACCGGTTCCGTAGGTGTAGTTACCATTAACATGCCACGAATTGCTTATCTGGCAAAGGATGAGGCTGATTTTTACCGTCGGCTGGATCATATGATGGATATTTCCGCCCGTTCCCTGCACACCAAGAGAGAGGTTATCGGGAAGCTGATGGAAAGCGGACTTTATCCTTATACGAAGCGCTACCTTGGCTCCTTTGACAATCATTTCTCCACGATTGGTCTTGTGGGCATGAATGAGGCCGGCTTAAATGCCTGCTGGCTGGGCGGTGATATGACGGATGAGCGCACCCAGAAGTTTACCAAGGAAGTTTTAAATCATATGCGTGAACGCCTGTCGGATTATCAGGAAGAATTCGGCGATTTATATAACCTGGAGGCAACACCGGCAGAGTCCACGGCTTACCGCCTTGCAAAGCATGATCGGAAGAGATTCCCGGGCATCCGCACCGCAGGGTCCGAAGGGGATACGCCGTATTATACCAATAGTTCTCATCTTCCGGTAGATTATACGCAGGATGTCTTTGACGCCCTGGATATCCAGGATGAACTGCAGACGCTGTACACCTCGGGAACCGTATTCCATGCGTTCTTAGGGGAGAAGCTTCCCGACTGGAAGGCAGCTGCCAAGCTGGTGCACACCATTGCCGAGAATTATCGGCTTCCGTATTATACGATGTCGCCGACCTATTCCATCTGCAAGACACACGGCTATCTGTCCGGCGAGCAGTTTGTATGCCCGCACTGCGGCGGCCCGGCGGAGGTTTACAGCCGAATCACCGGCTACTACCGTCCGGTACAGAACTGGAATGAAGGAAAGACCCAGGAGTTTAAGAACCGCAAGACCTATGATCCGGTACATTCCGTGCTGAAAAAGGCCGGAAAGATGATGGCGGCAAGCCAAGCACCAAAGAATGAGGAAGAAAACCGCGGAACGCTTGAGAATAAGGAAGATGCACTGTATCTCTTCACCACAAAGACCTGTCCGAACTGCCGTGCAGCAAAGGAAGCGTTAAAGGGAATGGACTATGTAACCATTGACGCCGAGGAAAATCAGGAACTGGCAGAAAAATATGGGATTATGCAGGCTCCGACGCTGGTTCAGATTGAAGGAAATCATGTGAAAAAGATTGTGAATGCTTCCAATATCCGCAAGTTTGCAGAAACTGTGGAAATCAAAGCGATGCAGTATTAATCTATGGAGGAACTCCTCTGCTTCTAAGCCGCAAAGACGAAAGCGGTGGGTAAAAGGAACCGATAATTACCAGGCAAACCAGAATGTTTTTTATACAGTAAAACAGGTACAGCAACAATCCGGCGGCGAAAGTCTGCCGGATTTTTCTGTACCTGTTCTGCCGCGGACGGCGCAGGAATGGAAATGGGGAGCGGATTTAATTTTGTACCGTTTTTTGGGGTACAGCCTTGTCCAGCGCAGTTTGTATGGCCCTGAGGAGTACGGCAGAGGTATATTTCTGCTGCGTAGGATAAGTAACCGATTCTAAAGACTGGCTTTTTAAAATCTGGGCAGCCAGATCCTGCATGGCCGGTTCCATTAAAGGGTACATGGCAGCAACCGAGTCGCTTAACGGCCGCAGGGCAATGGAGGTAATCTGGTGGGCATCGACCGAAACCTCAACATTAATCTGTTCGCTGGCTAACGTAATCGCACAGGAGTAAACGCCGGGTATGTAGGCGGCTTCTGCGGTCGATGATTCCGGCGGGGAATCTGCTTTATCCCGGCGGAACATAATAAAAAACAGAGCAATCAGAAGGAGGGCAAGACCGACAAAAATCGCGGTATAGATAATCTCCTTCATTCGCAGGACAATAATTTTGGTTTTTGAACTCATGGGGAACCTCCCTTTTCATTTATTACAATTTATGAAAGGATTTGCTATTTATACCTTTGACAGAGCAAGAAATATGCTATACTATCAATGAATAAAAAATGAGAAAGGCAGGAGTCAGATGGCATTACAGTTTATTTTAGGCCCGGCGGGGTCAGGGAAGAGCCGCTATATCTATGAAGAGATGATTCGGGAATCTTTAGAACATACAAACCGGCAGTATCTGCTTCTGGTTCCGGAGCAGTATACCATGGAAACCCAGAGAGAACTGATTCTCCTTCATCCCCGCCATGGTTTGACCAATATTGATGTGGTAAGCTTTAACCGGCTTGCCTACCGGGTTTTTGAAGATTTGACCGTAGAGTTACTGACGGTTTTGGACGATATGGGAAAATCGATGATCTTGCGGAAGGTTGCGGGGGAGAAGAAAAGAGAACTTCATTATTACCAGCGCCATCTTGGCCAGGCGGGCTTTGTCAACCAGTTAAAATCGCTGATATCGGAGATGTATCAGTACGGAGTGACCCCGGAAACCTTAAAAGAACTGACCGGGACGGCAGGAGGGCCGATTTTAAAGGAAAAGCTAAGGGATTTTGGTGTACTGTATGAAAGTTTTCAGGAGTATATTAAGGATCGTTTTACCACGGCGGAAGAGGTTTTGGATATCTGCTGCCGGGAACTTCCCCGCTGGGAAAAGCTTTCTTCATGCAGTATTTACCTGGATTCCTATACAGGGTTTACGCCGGTGCAGTACAGGATTGTGGAGATCCTTCTTCGCCGGTGCAGACAGGTGAAGGCGGCGGTAACGGTGGATCTGGAGGAATCGGTTTATGCAGAGGCAAAGAAGCATGATTTGTTTTATATGAGCCGGCATATGATCTGCCAGCTGATCGATCTGGCATCCCTGGCGGGAATCACCCATGAAAAGGATATTCTCCTTGGCAGTGTGCCTCCTGTGCGCTTTAGGGAAAGCCCCAGGCTTGCGTATCTGGAAAAAAATCTTGGACGTTATTCCAGAAGAAAGAAGATGCCTCTGCCGAAGGAAGCACGGGAAAAGGGAGAAGAGGAAATCTTTATCTATTTGGGAAAAAATCCTGCCCAGGAAGTACGTTTTGTCTGCCATCAGATGCAAAAATGGCTGCGCAGGGGCCTTCGCTATCGGGATATGGCGGTGATCACCGGCGATCTGGATTCTTACGGGCGGGAAATCCGCAGGCAGTTTGATGCTATGGGTATTCCTTTTTTTCTGGACAATAAGAAAAGCATCTTAACGAATCCCCTGGTGGAGTTAATCCGTTCGTCCTTAGAAGCCGTCCGCCTGGATTTTCCCTATGAAAGCGTATTTCGCTGCCTGAAAACCGGGCTGATTCTGGACGAAGAGCAGATTGCCGGGATTCGGGAGATGGAAAAAGATGAGCAGGGGGATAAGGAAGAGGACAGGGAACAGGAGAAGGACAGAGCCGCCCAGCCGTCGGAATTTAACCTGCGCGAAAGTCTGGATCGGATGGAAAATTATGTAAAAGCCTTAGGCATACGCGGGTATAAGCGCTGGTCAACCCCCTGGGAGAGAACCTACCGGGGGGCTGAAAAGCTGAACTTAAAGGAGTTAAACTGGCTGCGCCGCGCCGTGGAAGAGGAGTTTTCTTCGCTGCGGCTGTCGCTGAAAAATAAAGAGAATACGGGTTCTTCCATGACTGGAGCACTAAGGGCATTTTTGGAAAAGCTTAGGCTTGAGGAAAAGCTTTTGCAGCGGGCCGATCGGCTGATGGAAGAAGGGGAGAACGAACTTTCCAAGGAGTACAGCCAGGTTTACGGGCTTACGATGGAGATGCTTGAGCGCCTGGAAGCCCTTTTGGGCGATGAAGCTATGGGATTAAAGGAATATATGGAAATCCTGGATGCCGGATTTGGCGAGATTGAAGTGGGGACGATTCCGGCAACCCTGGATCGGGTGGTTGTGGGCGATATTACCCGAACCCGTCTGGGCAATGTTAAGGTTCTTTATTTTGTGGGCGTAAATGAGGGCATCGTTCCGCAGAGAAGGGAGAGCCGGGGACTTTTAACGGATGATGAGCGGGAGTTTTTTGCCCGGCAGAAAGTGGAACTGGCACCTACAGCCAGGGAAAACGGGCTTTTGCAGAGATTTTACCTGTATTTGATGATGACCAGACCTTCCCGGCAGTTAGTGATTACTTACGGAGCTTTTTCCGGAAGCGGGAAAGAACTTCGGCCTTCATCACTTATCGAAGATTTAATCCAGCTTTTTCCGGATGCGGCATTTTCGGGCGAAGAATTATCGGTGGTTCCCTGGAATAAGGAAGAAGCATTTCGCTGCCTTGCCCAGGGGCTGCGCACCCTTGCGGCAAGCAGTGTTGCGGAAGATGCAGGAGAGGACGAAGAGATGGCCGCACAGATTCTGGAACTATTTTCCTACGTCTATCATCGTCCGGACTGTACATTTCTGGCAAAAAAACTTGCCGAGGCATTTTCCTATACTTACGAAGAAAAGGGGATTGGAAGGGCAGCCGCCAGGGCGCTTTACGGGCCGGTGCTTTCGGGAAGTGTAACCAGGCTGGAACAGTATGCCTCTTGTGCCTATGCTCATTTCCTGCGCTACGGACTGGAACTGATGGAGCGCCGCGAATATGAACTGGGTGCCGTGGATATGGGAAATCTTTTCCACCAGTCTTTGGATCTGTGCTTTGAGGAACTGCAGAAACAGGGCCTGGGGCTTGCGGGGCTAAGTGAAGAAAAGCGTAAGGAGGTCGTTTCCTCCTGTGTCAATACGGTGGCCGAGGATTACGGCAATACCATCCTTCACAGTTCCTCCCGCAATGCCTATCTGATCCGCCGCCTTTCCCGCATTACGGATCGGACGATGTGGGCTTTGGGCGAGCAGTTGAAAAAGGGCGAGTTTAAGCCGGTGGGTTTTGAGGTTTCCTTTTCGGCTGCGGATAATTTAGAGGCGATGAAGATTGCCCTTTCGGAAGATGAAGCCCTTTATCTGCAGGGGCGGATCGACCGGCTGGATTTATGTGAGGATGAAACCCATGTGTATGTTAAGATTATCGACTATAAGTCAGGGAGCACAAGCTTTGATCTGGCCGCTCTTTACTATGGGCTTCAGCTTCAGCTTGTTGTCTACATGGATGCGGCGATGGAACTGCAGGAGAGGCGCTGCCCGGATAAGGAAGTCGTTCCCGCGGGTTTATTCTATTATAATATCCAGGACCCCATGGTCGAAAAAACGGAAGTGATGACCCCGTCGGAAATCGAGGCACAGATTAAAAAGCAGCTGAAAATGAATGGTCTGGTCAACAGTGACCTGGAGGTAATCCAGCGCATGGATCGGGAGATTGAAGGGGAGTCGGATGTTATCCCGGTAGCGGTAAAAGCGGGAATTGTCCAGGAAGCCCGTTCCTCGGTGGCCAGCGGGAAGCGTTTTGGTTTCCTGCGGGACTATGTAAGGGGGCGCTGCCGGAAGGTGGGACAGGAAATACTGCAGGGAAGCACAGCCCTCCTCCCGTATAAGCAGGGGACAAGAACCGGATGCGATTACTGCCCCTACCATGCTGTGTGCGGCTTTGACCGGAAAACCTCCGGCTATGCCTACCGGAAACTGCGGGCGATTAAGCCGGAAGAGATATGGAAGGAGATTTTGCCAAAGGAGGAAGAAGAGGAAGAAAGCGAAGAAATGGTCGGCAGCGATGAAAACATCGAGGATGAAATAACCGTAAAATCTTTGAGTAAACAAAAAAAGGATACCGAAAACAGGGAGGTGCAGGATGGCAGTAAAGTGGACTGAGGATCAGCAGCGGGTAATTGACAGCCGAAACCGAAATCTTTTGGTATCGGCGGCCGCCGGAAGCGGAAAGACGGCGGTTCTTGTTGAACACATTGTGGCAATGGTGACGGATGGGCAGGACCCGGTGGATTTAGATGAACTTCTGGTGATGACCTTTACCAATGCGGCGGCAGCAGAGATGCGGGAAAGGATCGGTAAGGCCATTGCCAAAAAACAGGAGGAAGATCCGGAGAATGAACGCCTGCGCCTTCAGGCTGCCTTAGTTCCTCATGCGCAGATCCAGACGATTGACAGTTTCTGTCTTTCGCTGATCCGCAATCATTATGCAAGCCTGGAGATCGACCCTTCGTTCCGGGTGGGCGATGAAGGGGAGTTAATGCTTCTGCGGGCGGATGTGATGGCGGAACTTTTAGAAGAGAAATATGCTTCGGGCGGAGAACGGTTTGAACAGTTTGTGGAAACTTACGGGAGCGGAAAGACGGATATGGGAATAGAATCCGTAATTGAACAGGTGTACCATTTTTCCGTAAGCCATCCCTGGCCGCAGGAATGGCTGAACCAGTGCCGGAAGGAGTTTGCCAGGGAAGGGGCTGAGGAATTTGGGAAAAGTTCCTGGATGCAGTTTCTTTTAGTCGATGTGCGCCGGCAGATGGAGGAGTTTGGGGAGCAGCTTGACGAGGTTTTGGATATCTGCCAGGAACCGGACGGGCCGGAACCCTATCTGCCCACCATTCGCGAGGATCGGGAGATGATCCGCCGCATTGGCTCTTCCTGTGATTTCTCCGAACTTCAGGAGCGGCTGATTAATGCCGGTTTTGGAAAGCTGACCCCGATTCGGAAAAAGGATATCGATAAGACCAAAAAAGAGTTTGCCTCGTCGATAAGGGATCGGGTGAAAAAAGCTGTTAATAAGTGCAGGGATCAGTATTGTTCCCAGAGCGAAGAGGAGATTCGGGAGGCAATCTTAGGCTGTGCGCCGGTGGTTGAGGAATTAATTTCTCTGACAGAAGAATTTGCAGGGCGCTATAAACAGGCGAAAAAGGATAGGAACCTGGTGGATTTTGGCGATTTGGAGCATTATGCCCTGGAGATTCTCTACCAGGAGGGCAGTTTTTCGGCGGTGGCGGATGAACTGAGCAAAAAGTATCGGGAAATCTTAGTGGATGAGTACCAGGACAGCAACTATGTGCAGGAGGAGCTTCTGCGGGCGCTTTCCGGGGAGAGATTCGGACGGCCGGATATTTTCATGGTGGGCGATGTTAAGCAGAGCATCTACCGCTTCCGCCAGGCCAGACCGGAAATATTTCTGGAAAAATATCATCAGTATTCGGTTGAAGAGGGGAAGAAGCAGAAGATTGTGCTGCAGAAGAATTTCCGGAGCCGCAGTCAGGTTTTAGAGAGCATCAACCAGGTATTTTATCAGATTATGCGGCGAAGTCTGGGAGGAATCCGCTATACGAAGGAAACAGCCCTTTATCCGGGGGCGGTGTTTGCGCCGATAGAAGGCAGCCTGGATATGTGTGCAAAAGGGATAAGCGCAGCATCTGGTGCGGGAATAGAACATGGAGTATTGGCGGATGATGCTTATACGACGGAACTTTTTCTTGTGGATACCGGAACCAAAGAACTTTCGCGTTTAGATGAAGAGGCCAGGGATTTTACCAGCCGGGAGATCGAGGTAAAGCTGGCTGTCCGGGAAATCCGGCGGCTCACCGACCCCAAGACGGGCATTATGATCTGGGATAAGGAAAAAAATGCCTACCGCCGGGCAAGATATGGTGACATCGTTATCCTGCTGCGCAGTCTTTCCGGGTGGGCCGAGGTGTTCGTTAATGGGCTGATGAACGAAGGAATTCCTGCTTACGCGCAGTCCCAGGCGGGGTATTTTGATACGACGGAGGTGGAAACCATCTTAAGCCTTCTGGCGGTGATTGATAACCCAATTCAGGATATTCCTTTGGCTGCCGTGATGAAATCGCCCATTGTCGGAATGACGGACGAAGAACTGGCGTGGATGATGGCAGGCTATAAAAAAAGGGCAAAAAAACGTCAGGATCGAGGGATTTACGGAGCCTGGAAGCTATGGCTGGGAAAAGCAGAAAAGACAGGGGAAAATTTCCTGGGAGAAAAAAAGGGGATGGAAGAAAGTATCTGTGCCAAAGCTTTATATCTGCGGGATCTTTTAGAAACCTTCCGTTACCAGTCCGGACTTTTGCCCATGCACCAGCTCTTGGAAGTGATTTACCGGGAAACGGGCTACTATGCCTATGTTTCCGCCATGCCCGCCGGAGAAACCCGTCAGGCGAATCTGGATCTTCTGATTGAAAAGGCCGCCGCCTATGAACAGACCAGCTATCAGGGACTGTTTCATTTTATTCGTTATGTGGAGCGGCTGAAGAAGGTAGAAACGGACTTTGGGGAGGCGGCGGTGGCTGGTGCCGAAGATCGAACGGTGCGGATTATGAGCATCCATAAGAGCAAGGGTCTGGAATTTCCGGTTGTAATTCTGGCAGGAATGGGAAAGAAATTTAATAAGCGGGATGTTTATGGGCGATTGCTTATTGATATGGATTTCGGCGTGGGAGCAGATTATCTGGATTTGGATCTGCGGCTGAAAAGTGTTACCCTGAAAAAACAGGTATTAAAGCGGAGAATGGATCTGGAAGGTTTAGGAGAAGAACTCCGTGTTCTCTACGTGGCGATGACCCGGGCAAAGGAAAAACTGATTATGACCGCTACCGATCCGTATTTAGCCAACAAGTTGGAAAAATATGGGATTGAAATGGACGAACAAGGAGAACTTCAGCGCTTTACCGGCTATACCGGGCGGCGGGCAAAGCCAAGGACAGGAGAGAATAAAGCTGTACCCTTCACCCTGCTGATGGGGGCCGGCTCCTATCTGGACTGGATCTTTATGGCGCTTCCAAAGACACAGGGGACGATTTTATGCCATCAGGCAGCCGCGGCTTCTTTTATCGGTACGGAAGTCCTGCGCCAGATGGAGAAAAAGACCTCCAGGGAAATGCTGTTAAACCAGCCGGAAGGAGTGATCTATCACAGGGACTATCATCAGGCACTGGAAGATGCCATGAATTATCAATATCCTTATGCTGCGGATACAGAACTCTACGCCATGATGTCGGTATCTGAACTTAAGCGGCGCAGTCAGGAGGAAGAAAGCGGCAGGGCAGCAGAACTGTTTTCCGAAAAAGCCGCCGAAAAAATTTTAGCGGAAACCGAAGGAATGCAGGAGAAAACGCTAACAGCAGAGGAGGAAAAGAAAAAAGAAAAACGCCGCTTTGGACGCGGTGCTCTGCGGGGGACGGCTTATCACCGGGCACTGGAACTTTTAAATGGCTGGGAGTGCGAAACGGTGCAGGACGTGGAAAAACAGCTGAACCTGTTTATGGAAAAAGGACGGATTTCCCGGGAGGCGAGAAACCTTGTCAATGCACATTCGATATGGAAGTTTTTCCAGAGCGATTTGGGAAAACGATTGTCGCAGGCAGGAAAGGAAGGGCGGCTTTTTAAGGAACAGCAGTTTATGATTGGCATACCTGCCCGGGAGATGGGACTGGCAGAATCTGAGGAACTGGTACTAATCCAGGGAATGATTGACGCTTATGCCGAGGAAGAGGACGGACTGCTTCTTGTAGACTATAAGACGGATTACGTGGAAAATAAAGAGGAACTTTTCGAGCGCTATCAGGTGCAGATGAAGTACTATATCCGGGCATTAACGCAGGTGACGGGAAAGCCGGTGAAGGAGGCTGTGATTTATTCTTTACGTCTTCAGGAGGCAATTTGCTGCGGTGAAGCCGTGAAAGATAAACAGTAATGCGGTTTGCTGCGGTGAAGTTGTGAAATATGAACAGGAACGGAAGGTTTAAGCGAAAATTTTGGTAAAGGAAAAGGATTGAAATTTTTATGTAATCCTGTATAATCAAACACAGTACGCGACAAGGAAGTGAGGGGAAGTTCATGATAAAAATAGAGCGTTTCAGTGTGATGAATCTGGAAAACGCCATGCGGGGAGCCAGAAATCCCTTAAACAGCTGGAGTCGGATGGACAGTTATTACGACGAAAATCATCAGTATATTCTGGGGCCGAATGATTTGGATCTTGCCGTGCGGCTGCGCCGGGCAGGGAGCGATCACCGGAAGTTTTTACGTCAGGTGATGGTATCTGCAGATGTTACAGCGCCGCTTTACTGGTGGAAAGAATATGATACTTATAAGGTAGGAACGGTTGCGAATTCGACCAGCACCATGCATAAAATTCACAGCAAGCCCTTTTCGCGTGAGGATTTCAGTACCGATC
Source organism: Lachnospiraceae bacterium (assembly GCA_009774615.1). Taxonomy (GTDB): domain Bacteria; phylum Bacillota; class Clostridia; order Lachnospirales; family Lachnospiraceae; genus Caccovicinus. The sequence goes on along the minus strand of VSOC01000041.1, from coordinate 10,735 downwards.
ATATGACGGAACCCACTTTGGCATTTATGGATCAGGTGATTGAAAAGCTGGAGGAGATCCGCCTGCGCTATCTGGAAGAGGGAAAGAAAAAAGAGGACTGGTACGATATGATTCAGCTTCTTCCGTCCAGCTATAACCAGATGCGGACCTGCAGCTTGAATTATGAAACTTTGATTAATATTTACTATGCAAGAAAAGACCATAAACTGCAGGAATGGCACAGCTTCTGTGACTGGATAGCTTCCCTGCCCTATGGAAAGGAACTGATTATTGCAGAGTAAACCTCTATGCGCCCGCAGGTGAGTACACCATCATAAATAAAAGTCTGCCGGGCGCACGGTCAAAAGTAAACCCGCAGAAGAATCGAGGTGTAACAGGGAAAAGATGAACATTATAGCAGCCGTGGATAAAAACTGGGCGATAGGGTATCAGGGAAAGACACTGGCGGATATTCCGGCGGATCGGAAGCTGTTTCGCGAAGAAACTACAGGCAAGGTGGTGGTAATGGGAAGGAAGACCTTAGAAAGCCTTCCTGGGGGGCAGCCTCTGGCAAAGCGGATAAACATTGTTTTATCCAGAGATCCTTTCTATTCCGTAAAAGGTGCCAAGGTTCTTGGGAGTGTGGAGGAAGTACTGAAGGAATGTGAAAGCTATCCGGCAGAAGATATTTTTATTGCCGGGGGAGAGGAAATTTACCGGCAGTTTCTTCCTTTTTGTGATACAGCCCACATTACCTGGATGGATTACGCCTACCAGGCAGATACCTATTTCCCGAATCTGGATGAGCATCCGGACTGGATATTAGCTGCGGCGAGTGAAGAACAGACCTGTTTTGATCTGTGCTATGAGTTTCGGATGTACTGCCGAAAGTCGAAGCTAAAGCAGCGGATGAAGAAAAAAACAGAAAATCGAACCTGAAATAACAGGTCAAAATGCCGATAAAAACAACAGCCAGAGAAAAAAGTATCTAAAAATTTGTTAGATTTTTAACTTTTACCTAAAAAATATTGTATATTTTAAAAAGATGTGCTATAGTAGAACTATCCTGAACGGAGGAAATCATAATGAATGAAGCAAGAACAATGTTGGAAAATGCAGATTTGCGGATAGAAATTGCTTCCCAAGGCGGGGAACTGGTTCGGATTTATGATAAAAAGCATAGCCGCGAAGTTTTGTGGGAGGGAAGGCCGGAAATCTGGGGACGCCATGCACCGATATTATTTCCTTTTATCGGAAAGTGCGCAGACGGCGCTTACCATTACCAGGGAACGCGCTATCCGATGTCTGCCCATGGTTTTGCCCGGGATATGGAGTTTAGCTTATTGTCGAAAACGGATCGGGAAGTTTGGTATGGCCTATCCGATACCGAAAAAACAAGGGAAGTCTATCCGTTCTCTTTTCGCCTAGAAACCGGACATCGCCTGGAGGATAACAAGATCCGCGTGATGTGGAAGGTGGTCAATCCCGGAGATAAGGACTTATATTTTATGCTGGGCGGGCATCCTGCGTTTAAAACTCCGGAAGGCTTAGGTGTTCATGATTTTACCCTGGATTTTCATCAGGAAGGCCCCGTGCATTTTCAGGCACCGGATGAAGACGGTTTTCAGGTTGACGAACTGTCCGACCTTTTGGTGTTAAATGAAGGAAAGGCAGCGATTACCCCGGGATTTTTTGAACGGGCATTGACCTATATCTTTGATCAGGGGCAGGTGAAAACCATCAGCCTGCTGCTTCCGGGGGATGAGCCTTATGTGACCGTTCATTCTTTCCGCACACCGTACATGGGCGTGTGGACGATGGAAGAAACACATCCCTTTGTCTGCCTAGAACCTTGGTTTGGGCGCTGTGACAAGGCAGGCTATAACGGGGAACTGTCGGACCGGGAGGGTGTGATGAAACTGGCTGTCGGACAGGAATTTACTGCAGATTATGTGATTGAAATTCATTAACGAAGGTGAGGAGGAAAGAGATGTATAAAATCTTAAAAGCAGAGATGCTGGCAGATAAGATTTATCTGATGGATGTACAAGCCCCCAGGGTTGCCGGACGATGCCAGCCAGGTGAGTTTGTAATTGTAAAAATGGATGAGGCAGGGGAGAGAATTCCGCTGACGATCTGCGACTTTGATCGGGAAAAGGGTATTGTTACCATTGTTTTCCAGACGGTGGGGGCTTCGACGTTAAAGATGGCAAATCTTAGGGCGGGCGATGCTTTTCAGGATTTTGTAGGACCTCTTGGCCAGCCTTCCGAATTTGTCCATGAAGATCTTGAAGAAGTAAAGAAGAGAAAGTATTTATTTGTCGCCGGCGGTGTAGGTGCTGCACCGGTTTATCCTCAGGTAAAGTGGATGAGTGAGCGGGGAATCGATGTCGATGTTATCGTGGGTGCAAAAAATAAAGACCTGCTGATTCTGGAAGATGTGATGAAGGAAGCCGCAGGGAACCTCTACATAACCACGGATGACGGTTCTTATGTGCGCAAGGGCATGGTTACTGATGTGATCAAAGATCTGGTTGAGGTTCAGAAAAAGAACTATGACGTGTGCGTGGCGATTGGCCCGATGATTATGATGAAGTTTGTCTGCAAGCTGACGAAGGAACTGGGGCTTCCTACTATTGTCAGCATGAACCCGATTATGGTTGACGGGACAGGGATGTGCGGGGCCTGCCGGCTGACGGTGGGTGATCAGGTGAAATTTGCCTGTGTGGACGGACCGGAGTTTGACGGCCATCTGGTCAACTTTGACGAAGCCATGAAGCGTCAGCAGATGTATAAGACAGCCGAGGGACGTGCCATGTTAAAAGCCCAGGAGGGCGATACCCATCACGGAGGATGCGGACATTGCGGAGGTGACAACTAATGGATGTATTAAAGAAAGTGCCTGTGCGCGAACAGGAACCGAAAGTACGCGCTGCGAATTTTAAAGAAGTTTGTCTGGGTTATAATGAACAGGAAGCCATGGAAGAAGCGTCCCGCTGTTTAAAATGCAAGAACAATGCCAAATGTGTCAGCGGCTGCCCGGTTTCCATTAATATTCCCGGTTTTATCAAAGAAGTCGAGGGCGGGAATTTCCAGAAGGCAGCAGAAATTATTGCCGAGGCCTCGGCACTTCCGGCAGTTTGCGGCCGTGTGTGTCCGCAGGAAAGCCAGTGCGAGGGGAAATGTATCCGCGGAATTAAGGGTGAGCCTATTTCCATCGGTAAGTTAGAGCGATTTGTCGCTGACTGGTCCAGAGAAAACGGCTTTGTTCCTGCAAAACCGGAGAAAACCAACGGTCACAAGGTAGCCGTGATTGGTTCCGGCCCTGCAGGACTGACTTGTGCCGGGGATTTGGCAAAATTAGGCTATGAAGTGACGATTTTTGAAGCCCTCCATGAACCGGGCGGCGTATTAACCTACGGTATCCCGGAATTCCGTCTGCCAAAGCTTGAAGTTGTCCGCCATGAGGTGGAAAATGTTAAAAAACTCGGCGTGGAAATCGAAACCAATGTGATTATCGGAAAATCTGTAACTATTGACCAGTTGATGGAGGAAGAAGGCTTTGAAGCGGTATTCATCGGTTCCGGCGCAGGACTTCCCAAGTTTATGGGAATCCCCGGGGAAAATGCAAACGGTGTATTTTCTGCCAATGAATACCTGACCCGGAATAACCTGATGAAGGCTTTCCGCGACGACTATGACACCCCGATTATGAGGGGGAAGAAGGTTGCCGTGGTCGGCGGCGGAAATGTAGCCATGGACGCGGCAAGAACAGCCCTTCGTCTGGGGGCGGAGGTACACATCGTTTACCGCCGTTCCGAAGCTGAACTCCCTGCTCGTGTGGAAGAAGTGCACCATGCAAAGGAAGAGGGCGTTATCTTTAACCTGCTGACGAACCCGGTGGAAATCTTAACCGATGAAAACGACTGGGTAAAGGGCATGGTGGTAAGGAAGATGGAACTGGGTGAGCCGGACGCCTCGGGAAGAAGAAGGCCGGTGGAAGTTCCCGGATCGGATTTTGAGATTGAAGCGGACACGGTGATTATGTCCCTGGGAACCTCACCGAATCCGCTGATCTCCTCAACAACCGAAGGTTTGGAAACCAATAAATGGAAGTGTATCATTGCCGACGAGGGCAATGGCAGAACCACCAAAGAAGGCGTCTACGCCGGAGGCGATGCCGTAACCGGTGCAGCCACGGTAATTCTTGCTATGGAAGCAGGAAAAGCAGGCGCTAAAGGAATTCATGAATATCTCTCGAATCGATAAACACGTAAAAAAGGACTGCAAAGCTAAACTGCAGTTCTTTTTGCGTTTTTATTTACGGGAAAAACGGATTATGTTCTAAGGAAAGCTGGTTTTGGTTTAGTGAAATTTGATTCTTGTGAAATCTTTGTGAACTTATGGAAATTCTATGCTTTACTTGATAAAATAAAAGAACAGCAAAGAAAGGAGCCAAACTTTATGGATGCTTTAAAAATACTTGTCGTTGATGATGAGGCCCGTATGCGGAAACTGGTTCGGGATTTTCTGTCGGTTAAAGGATTTTTTGTGCTGGAAGCAGCAGACGGCGAGGAGGCCATTGATATCTTCTTTAAGCAGAAAGACATTGCCCTGATTCTTTTGGATATTATGATGCCTAAGATGGACGGCTGGGAGGTGTGCAAAACCATCCGCAGATTTTCGCAGGTCCCCATTATTATGCTGACAGCCAGGGGAGAGGAGCGGGACGAGCTTCAGGGCTTTAACCTGGGCGTTGACGAGTATGTTTCCAAACCCTTCAGCCCTAAAATATTAGTGGCCCGGGTGGAAGCTATCCTGCGCCGGACGAACAGTGCAGGTACGGAAACCATGGAAGTCGGAGGAATCTGTATTAATAAAGCGGCCCGCATGGTGACGATTGACGGAAAAACTATAGATTTAAGTTATAAGGAATTTGAACTGCTGAATTATTTTTTGGAAAATCAGGGCATTGCCCTTTCCCGGGAAAAGATTTTAAATCATGTATGGAATTACGACTATTTTGGCGATGCACGGACGATTGATACCCATGTAAAAAAACTGCGGAGCAAGATGGGAGAAAAGGGAGAGTATATTAAGACGATCTGGGGCATGGGCTACAAGTTTGAGGTTGGGACATGAAGGGCATGAAACATTCGATCCGCATCCGCTTTACTCTTATCTTTATCGGGCTGATGGCAGCAGCTCTGGCCGGCCTTTTTATGATTAACCGTTTTTTCCTGGAACGGTTTTATCAGAGTGAAAAGGTCAAGGAACTGGAGCAGGCATATACACAGGTCGATGCACTTTTGGTCTTTGCCAAGGAAAACGGGGTGGATATCGCCCAGGAATTTAAAGATGCAGAGGAGCAGGGGCGTCCGGGATGGAATGTACAGAGGGAAGAAACGCCGATAGTCCGGCTGGTGCGGGAATTGAATGAACAGTCCAATATTTCCATCGCCATTATGGATGGTTTTAACGGCACAATCGTTTCTTTTGAGCGAAAGGGAGATTTTTTAAGTGAGCGTTTTCTCAGAAATATCCTGGGACAAAATAACCGGCCCAGTGAACTGGTTTCTCAAACCGAAAACTATACCATCCAAAAGATCTATGAGCCCAGGATACATTCCCACTACTTAGAGTGCTGGGGGTTTTTTTCCGACAACGGCACAAGCTTTATGATGTCCATGCCGATTGCCAGTATACAGGAGAGCGCTGCTCTTTCCAACCGCTTTCTTGCTTATGTGGGGATTGCCGTGATGGCGGGCGGAAGTATTTTAATTTATTTTACCACAAGAAAAATGGTCTCGCCAATTCTGTCGCTGACCGAGATTTCCGAGAGGATGAGCAACCTGGATTTTGAAGCCCGCTATGAAGGAAAGTCCTCCGATGAGATTGGGGTTTTAGGCTACAGCATGAACGTGCTCTCCAGCCGCCTTAAAGAGGCTATCGGAGAATTAAAAACAGCAAATCTCCAGCTGCAGAGGGATGTGGAGGAGAAAATCCAGATTGATGAAATGCGCAAGGAATTTATCGCCAATGTTTCCCATGAGTTAAAAACGCCAATAGCCTTAATTCAGGGCTATGCCGAGGGTCTGACCGAAGGGATGGCAACAGATCCGGAAAGCAGGGATTATTATTGTGAAGTAATTATGGATGAGGCGCAGAAAATGAACCGGATGGTTAAGCAGCTGCTTACCTTAAGTGCATTGGAATCCGGAAAAGATATGGCTGTAATGGAAAGATTCGACTTAACCGAGATGGTTCAGGGTGTGCTTTCCTCAGTGAAGATACTGACCGAACAGGCAGGAGTTACGGCGGTTTTTGACGAAAAGGCACCCTGCTTTGTCTGGGCCGATGAGTTTAAAATCGAAGAAGTTGTAACGAATTATCTGAGCAATGCATTAAACCATGTTCAGCCGGGAGGAGAAATCCGGGTTTCCTTCCAACAGCAGGCGAGCCGGGTAAGAGTCTGCGTATTTAATACAGGAAGCCCTGTGCCCGAAGAAGATCTGCCCAACCTCTGGACTAAGTTTTATAAAGTGGATAAAGCAAGGACACGAGCCTACGGGGGAAGCGGGATTGGCCTGTCCATCGTTAAAGCCATTATGGATTCCCACCAGCAGCCTTATGGGGCAGAAAACAGGGAATCGGGGGTTGTATTTTGGTTTATGCTGGAGAAGGCATAAGACAGCATTCCCATGAACAGAAACGAGAAACGAAAAAAACCGGAAAAAGTTAGCGGATAGGTTTGCATTATAAAAATTCTGTGCTATAATGATAAAGATTTTATAAATTCTACAAGCTGCTCCCGCAGACTGTACAGCATGGAGGTACATGCGCAATAAAAGCGGGGCAGGGAGGGAAGAGGAGGATATGGTTATGTGGACAAGAGCTGGCTTGAAAGAACAGGCCAAGGCTAACTTGAAGATGTATTACTGGAACGGCGTCCTGGTCATCTTTTTAGCAGGGCTGATTGGCGGAGTACTGTCGCTTCTGGGAAGCATGGCTGGTATGCTTATTCCGGCCGTTGGCTCACTTTTAGTAACGATTTTTGCTACGAATATTATTGCAGCGGGAATCGTCCGCTATTTTACCATCAGCGAACTGAACGGGAATGACGCTGGTGTCGGGGAATTATTCGGCTGTTTTTCCAACGGTTACGGAAGGATTGCCCTGGTTATGTTTTTGCGCAGTCTGTTTACCGGATTGTGGATGCTTTTGCTGATTGTACCGGGAATTATTAAATCCTATGAGTACTATATGGTGCCCTACCTGGTTGCCGAGTATCCGGAAAAGGATCGGAAGGAAATCTTTGCCTTGAGTAAGCAGATGATGACCGGGTATAAGTTTGATACCTTTGTTTTGGAATTATCATTTATTGGCTGGTTCCTTTTGGGCGTTCTGGCCTGTGGAATCGGTACGCTGTTTGTTACGCCTTATTATGAAGCGACGAAGGCACAGCTTTATCTGCATCTGAAAGAAGAGCGTCTTGGCATTGTCCGCAGCGGAAACGGCGGAGCCGCAGTGAATAATACGATGAATAATAACGGAATTGCCTCCGACGTGGGCCAGACCATGAGCCTTGGGATGAATACCGGGAAGCAGGGATTTCTGGTTGGCATTCAGGGTGAGTTTGCCGGGGCGAATATTCCGCTGGATAATGGTGATCTGGTTATCGGAACCGATGCAAGCCAGTGTAACCTGGTTATTCAGGGACAGCAGATTTCTCCTGTACATTTAAGAGTGGAATACAGGGGAGGAATGTTTAACGTTATTGACTATTCTTCTACAGGAACCTTTAATCTTCAAGGCGGTCAGCTTCCTAAAAATCAGTCGGTTTCCTTAGCCTCAGGAACCTACCTGCAGTTAGGTACCGGAGGGGATATTTTCTCGCTGGAGTGTAGGTAGAAGCTGGAAACGGCGGATTTTTGCGGGAAGGATGGACGAAAATCCGGTACAGCATTGCATAAAGTTCAGGGAATGCTGCAGATAATGGATATGTAAGGACAGAAGTAAATAAGGAAAAGAAAAGCTGTCATGCCGACGGTAACAGAAACGGGTGTGGCAGCTTTTGTAGTATTAACTTTTGAAAAAGATTCGTCTGAAGAAAGGAATAAAAGAAAAATGCTATGAGGCATAAAGTATTAGTGCCGCAGTCAGTGGCAGAGGAAGCAATAAAAGCATTAGAAGCAAATGGATATTCGGTAAAAATGGGAAGAGGTGCAAGAGAGGAGGATTTAATTCAGGATGTTTCGGATTGTGATGCAATTCTTCTGCGAACTGCACCGTGTACAAGGGCTGTTTTAGAAGCGGGAAAACAGTTGAAAATTGTTGCACGTCATGGCGCAGGCTATAATAATGTTGACCTGGAAGCAGCCAGTGAACGGGGAATCTGGGTAACGAATACACCGGATGCTACAACTAATTCTGTAGCTGAGTTTACCTTAGGTGCCCTGCTTATGGCAGCAAAGCGGACGGCATTATTCTGCGATGCATTGAAGCGGGATGATTTTTTCTTTAAATATAACCATAAGGGAACGGACTTAATCGGAAAAACACTGGGAATCGTGGGGTTGGGAAGGATTGGAAGTGCAGTGGCTAAAAAGGCGTACTATGGCTTGGAGATGAAGATCCTGGCTTATGCACCGACAAAAAAGCCTGAGGATACTGCGGATTACGTGGAACTGGCGGACTGGGAAACTTTGTTCTCACAATCTGATTTTATTTCCCTCCATATTCCGGCGAGAAAAGAAAACGAAAAGATTCTGGGCGAGAAGGAGTTTTCTTTAATGAAGAAAAGCGCCTGGCTTATCAACTGTGCCCGGGGTGAAGTGGTGGATCAGAAGGCACTGACCAGGGCATTGGAGCAAAAGAAGATTGCGGGAGCCTTTTTAGATGTTATGGAAAGTGAACCTTTTGACTTAAGCTGGCCCTTGTTTGAAAGGGATGATGTGGTAATTACACCGCATATTGCTTCAAATACGAAAGAGTGTATGCGCTTAATGGCAGTACAGGCGGCCGAGCAGATTCATAAAGTGTTTTCTGGGAAAAAACCAGATTGGCCAGTAAATACACCGCTTTAATAAACATTAGAAGCAAGAACCGTAGTTTTGACAGGAATTGTAAGGAAATGTGAAGAGTGGGGAGGAAGTAGCAAAATAATGAAATTGGGAAAAATTCACCGTCGGTGTTTGCTTTTGCTTTTTGCAGTTGTTTTTTTATGCACATCATGTAGAAATTTAAGGGTAGCTGCCACAATAGCGTTGACGAAAGTTGAAGGCGAACTTGAACTTATAGACCGCAGGGGAAAGGATGTTTTGCCAAAGGAAAATCTTCACCTGTTTGACGGCTCTATAATGGCAACACATAAACAAAGTTATGCATGGATGAATTTAGACAGCAAAAGGCTGGTTAAGCTGGATCAGGAAAGCCAGATGGAGATTCGGAAAAATAGGAAAAAATTAGAAATTGTTATGCAGTATGGCAGCCTGTTTTTTAATATTGAAAAGCCGCTGGAAAAAGATGAAAGCCTGGATATTCGCACTTCGTCAATGATGGTAGGGATTCGGGGCACCTGCGGCTGGGTGACGGTGGAAGATGAAACACTGCTGCATGTCTATCTTCTGAAAGGAAAAGTGGAATGCAGTGTCTTTGATAAGGAGGGCAATGTCCTAGCTTCCGAAATTCTAACCGCTGGACAGGCTGCCAGACTAGCTCTTGATGGAGATATAGCTTCAATCACCGTGACAAAAGAATTCGATATCCAGGATATTCCCGACTTTGTAATGGAAGAAATTGAAGGGAATGAGGAATTAATGAAAACGATTCAGAAACAGGGGGCGAATGATACTGACAGCTCGAGGGGCGAATCCGATGAAATGCCGACCAATACAAATGGTGCCGATAATCCGTCAGGTACAGACGATAATCAAGAAAACATGGCAGATCAGGAAACAATAACAGACCAGGAAACCGAAAACGATCAGGAAAGTGAAGCAGACCAGGAAAACGAAACCGGTCAGGAAACAACGACAGCACAGGAAACCGAAACAGGTCAGGAAACAACGACAGCACAGGAAACCACAGCCGGTCAGGAAACAACAACCAGCCCGGAAAGCGCAACCAGTCAGGAAACAACAACCAGCCCGGAAAGCACAACCGGTCAGGAAACAACAGCAGCGCCGGAAACAACAGCCGGTCAGAGTATTCGTGAACAGTATAGTGCTATTGTTGCACAGGCCAGCTCTTATGAATATAATACCTGGGGTGAATTCACTGGTTACAGTTATACATTATATCAGGAGGAATCTTTCTCTGTACCGACGCTTATTCTGCGGAAAGGTGCCCAGGACCGTATTGGTTATCTGTTGTTCCGCTATGATACTTTGACTGGAACAACCAGTCAAGTCGGCACGGATACGGTAACTAGATTTGAATTCCCCAGTCATGAATTTATTAACAATATTACGGACTGGCATCAAACGACAGATACCAGCGCGCTGAACGCCTTGGCGTTTTAAATGTTAACAGCGAGAAGTCCCCTTCCTTTATGGGGAGGGGATGAATTGTAACATAAAAAATAAAAAAATAAAAAAAATGAAAAAAGATGTTGACTTTTGGAAAATATGGTGGTAATATATAACTCGCGCCGCTGATAAGGCGGTTGCAGTAAAGACAAATTGAACCTTGAAAATTAAAGACTGAACAATACACAAACCCTGAAAATTCTTAAAAAACAAGGCAAAGGTTTGGC
>VSOC01000405.1 GCA_009774615.1 Lachnospiraceae bacterium | reverse complement strand
TTTTCCGACGGAGGGGATGCGCTGACCATTACTTTTGAGGGGGGAGCGGTGACAGACTTTACCTACCGCTGCCGGTCCTATACGCCTTTGGAGGAGGAGTCTGCGCCCCTGCTGCCCGCCGGTATGGCCCAGGCCATTGCTGCCGCCTACCCGGAGGCCGCTCTGTCCATCGGGTATGAGGACGACGGTTCCGGACGCCTGGCCGCCCAGTGGTACCGATGAGGGGAGGAGCCTTATGGAAACCTACCGGCTGAAGAATATTGCTATCGTGATCCTGCTGCTGCTTAACGCCTGCCTGCTGTTCATGGTGGGCCAGCAGTATTTTCAGTCCCTTCAGACACAGCGGCGCTCCGCCGCGCAGCTGCGGGAGCTGTACCGGAGCAGCCAGCTGGCGCTGGACAGCCGGCTGGATCTAAGCCAGCAGCCGCTGGATATCCTGACTTTGGCGCGGCAGGCGGAGACAGAGCGGGCCATTGCCGCTGCCCTGCTGGGCGGCGAGGCCCTGGCCACCAGCCAGGGCGGCGGTATTTACAGCTATGAGGCACATGACTGCACCATCCAGTTCCGGGCGGGCGGCAGCTTTTATGGCAGCCGCTTGGACCTGCCGGTGGAGGATGCCGCCGCCTTCGCCCGGTCCTTCTGCAATCGGTTTGGTTATGAGGAGCCCCGTCTCAGCCTGGAAGGGGGGACCGGCAGCGCTGTGGCCGGACAGCTGGCCCGGGACGTACCCGTCATTAACTGCGCGGTAGAGCTGTATTTTGAGGAGGGACGGCTTACCTCCGTCACCGGCGCCCACGTGAGCCTTCAGGATGCCGCTTTCGCCTCGGGAGCGTCCATGTCCTGCGTGACCGCGCTGGTTAAGTTTCTGGATTTTCGGAATACCTCCGGCGTGGTGTGCAGCGAGGTGACCGGCGTGCAGTGCGTATACCAGCTGCAAAGCGCCTCTTCTCCACGCCTGCTGCCGGTCTGGAAGATTGAAACGGACACCTACGCCTATTATGTGGACTGCGGGACGGGAGACGTCTACACACAATAGGGTGAAGTAAATCGAATACTCGACTAAAATATTCAATTTGGGCCGGCTGAATTTCCGCCGGGCTTGTCGTTCGGCATCTGCCGAAGGACGGCCCTTCACTCAAAAAAGATGCAAAGTATTTTTTGACACAGAAAAGCGGTGAAAATCACAAGATTTTCACCGCTTTTCTGCAATAAGTGGACAAAATCGATTTTTCATATTTCAAAGCAGCGTCATCCCTTGACCGGATTGCCCATCCTCATCGGAGGCCGCACCTTGTTCCATGGCAAGAAAGCGGTCGTAGTCGCTCTCATATAATCTGTCCTGAATGATCCGATACTTCTCAAATTCACTTTCGGCATGAGCTTTTGCAATCTCGGCAGTGATTGTTCCAGCATTCGTCAGGATTTCCCGGTCATCGGCCATCAGGAAAATGTCCAGCCGCTTTGCCCAATCCTCCATTGTCATGGGAATACGCCGCCGCGCCCGGTCTTCTGCCAGATCAAGATAGGCGGACACGATACGTTCCAATGAGTACAATTCATCCTCTGTCAGATAGTTTTTGGCAATAGATACATCGCTTTTCATAATCTTGCCAAGAGGCGCTTCTTTCCAGGAGGTCAGACCCATATGCGGCTGGTCCGCATCAGCCCGATAGTATATCACTTCAGCGGCGGTATGTCCATGAACAGCAAAATGCATCTTATTCTGGACTTTTGCGAAAAAATCCTTAGTCGTTTTTGCCGTTCTGTCATAGTCAAGAGCTGTGGCATAGATGTCTGTGATTTTCTGATAGAATTTCCGCTCAGACAGCCGTATCTCCCGGATTTTTTCCAGCTGTTCCTCAAAATATTTCTCTGTCAGAACGGTACCGCCATTTTTCAGCCCTTACTCGACCATGACCCAGACCTTGATCGTGTAGTCCTTCACAATGGCGTTGGCCCATTTACGGAACTGAACAGCACGTTCATTGTTCACTTTGAAGCCCACGGCAATAATCATTTGCAAATTATAGTGATTTACCTCGCGGCTGATCTGACGGTTCCCCTCAGATTGAACTATCCGAAATTTTCGGATAGTTGACCTCTCCTCTAACTCGGAATCCTCGAACACCTTGCCGATGTGGTAATTGATGGTTCGTACATCTACATTGTACAGCTCCGCCATCATCTTTTGTGTAAGCCAGATATTTTCATCCTCGTAACGCATTTCGATGCTTTCTGCGCTATCGCCTGTGGACGCTACAAAAGTAAGATATTCAGCGGCACTGGAGCGAATTGTGATGTTATCTTTCTGTTTTTTTATCCGCTCGCTCATTTTACGATCTCCCCGCTCTGATCCCGGCTTATGAGCCAACCCAGCAACCGGCTGCACCCAACTGACACATCCTGCCAGGTAGTTTCGAAGTCACCCGTATACCAAGGATCGGCTACATCGCCGGGGCAGTCGGTAAACTCCATCAGCAGATGCAGCTTGCCATCGAAATCGCCACCGCAGATGCGGTGCATATTTCGCAGATTGGCCCGATCCATTCCAATCAGGAGGTCGTACCGCTCGTAGTCCTCGTTCCTCAGCTGGCGGGCTGTTTTGCCAGCACAATCGATTCCATGCTCGCCCAGTTTGCGGCGGGCCGGAGGGTAGACCGGGTTGCCGATCTCCTCGGTGCTGGTGGCTGCGGACTCGATGAGGAATTCCGACTCCAGCCCCGCTTTCTTTACCAGGTCTTTCATCACGAACTCGGCCATTGGGCTGCGGCAGATGTTTCCATGGCACACAAACAGGATCTTTGTCATTGGCTATACACTCCATGCTGGCGGTGTTTTCTTCAGTATAGCACACTTCATCCGCAAAGTCGAGGACGATTTCCAGATGAGCATGATCCGCAATTCTCTGCTGGAGCTCCAGCTTCGACCAGCCGAACTGCCCAACCGCTTTGATATACCATGCCCGCTCCTGGGTGGACAGCTCCGCCTCCAGGATAACCACATTTTGAGTCCAGCCGATGGTCATGGCCTCAGCCAGCACTTCCGGTGCGCTCTCATAGGTACGATAGAACTCCCGCATCCGGCGCAGGTTCCGGGGGGAGAAGCCGGAGGCGTCAGGGTATGCGCCGCACAGATACTCCGCCGCTGCAACAGCGGCGCCTTTCTCTGTCCTGCCGCTGACCAACCGGCCAATCTCGCAGTGCAGTTCCATCTGGGGCAGGTCTGCCGTCATCAACGTATCCAGCGCCGCGAACATGGCGCTGTAGTCAACAGGTTTTCTGACGTTCATTCTGGTTTCTCCTTTCCGGCGCGGGTGCGCCTGTTTTTTATTCTCTGGAGTTTGAAATCGCCAACGAGCAAACCCTCGGTCCCCCGAGGGCTTGCTCCTTAGCGGTATCAGGTTATGCCGTCGTCACTCCCATTGCAGTTCCACCATCTGTTCCCATTGGACGATGAAGCGGTCATCTACCACGCAGTTGCAGTGGTAGTGACCCAGGAACCAGCAATCGAATTGGCACCATCGATTGACCATCTGGAGGAAATCTGTTAACCGATCCGGGGTGTAGCTTCGATCCAG
>VSOC01000404.1 GCA_009774615.1 Lachnospiraceae bacterium | reverse complement strand
AGAAATATAAGCAATTGATTTTTAACGTTAATCTTTTCTAAATCTCAACGAGAATTTTGGAATACAACATAGAAGGATGCTATCGCTTCGGCATGCCATGTCGTATCGGCGTAATGTATCCGCTTATTGTTTCTGGCCACATAACCTATAAATTCCCAGGCGAGGGAGTCTGGCTCGTTTTTCTCGTTCACGAAATTTTCGATATGAAGGAGTGACGCGAGATTCCTGAATCGCATTATTGAATCTGACGGGATGGAGTCGATGGTTATGGATGCTGAGTCTATGGGATTTCCGTTGCAGCCTGTCTCCAGATTGAAACGGCTGAAAAATTCATCGATTTGTTTGACCTTGCTCATCAGTGCCTCCTCATCGACTGCCTGTGTGAAGATAAATGCGCTGGAATGGCTGACGGATAGCACTGTGAGCATAATCAAGAAAAATATCCTGGATTTCATATTGAATGGTATTGGATTACAATTTCTGTGTCTCGGTGACATTGATGTCTCCAAACTTCATATCCCAGTAGCTTCCAAGACTGCCATCGGCCACACGACGGATGTATACATCCACCTCCTTTTGGGTATAATCGCGATAGACCACGTTGTCGCCCGATTGTCCGGTGAAATACTGGAAGAAAGTGCATGTTCCCATATAGAGATTGTCGCTGACCTTGTAGAGGTTGCTTATCATGCAGGTCTTTGCTTTTTTAAGTTCCACTGAGGTGTAGGGCATATTACGTAGTCTTTGCAGATATTGCTTCAGCGGGATGTCTGTGGTTTTTCCCGAGGAGATGGATGAGACCTGCATCTTTACGGCGGCATGTTTCCCACCGTTGGTGTCTGTCCACGGGTCTCCCTCACCCATGAACATTTCAGGGATTGTTTTGATATAGTGAGACTTGATGTCTGCATTCTGGCTTTTGTCGGCGATGACTTCAAGCCCCATCTGGAACGCGTCGACTCGTTCTTGGCATTGGATTTTGAACGCGTCGATTTCTTCCGGAGAGAGGTCGTTGGTCTGTTGGGCCATGAGAATGAATGGCGCGATGCAGATAAGCAGTGTCGTGATGATTGTTTTTTTCATTGGTCTTATTTATAGTGGAGTTCGTGAACTTTCAGGTATGTGATTTTCTCGGATTCGTTTTCCTTGGTCTCAAGTACCATTACCTGGGTCATATTTGTCGCTATACTGAGGTAATTGAGATAACTGTCTATGCCGCAGGTGTTGACTATTGTCCGGTTGTCTGCTCCGATGACCTGAACACGGGCCTGCGACCCCGCGAAATATTTCTTTGCGGCGTCGATGTTGTGGATTCTGTCGAGTTTCGGCACCTCTTGGCTGCAGACCATTGATAACGAATAAGCGAGTTTGTCGCGTTGGTTAGTTGCGTCGTCGTTTGACAGGGCCGGCTGCTGCGGTGGTGTGTTTATGTTGTTGCTTATGGCGGGAGGGGTAGCTATGGTTATTTCGGACTTGTAGATGGGAGTCTGAGGAGTTGGAGCTGCTGAGGTCAGTTCCTGTGTCAAGGTGATGGTGCCTTTCATCAATCCGTCCCAGCTGACTTCCCGGCTTTGGCTGACACAATATTGCAACATGGTCAGGAATGAATGGGTCATATATCCTCCGGCTTCATATGTTTGTCCATCCTCGTGGATCTGATAGCAACCGGAGGTATGGCCGGGCTGGCTTGAAGCAGCGAGAAGTCCGCCCTTTACATTGACAAAGAGATTTCTATAAACGTTGTATGCTCCTTTTGATAGTATCGTGGCCCCTTTTGATGCCAGGTTGTCGTTACGCTTGTATCCTCGTATGATAGAATTGCACAAATCCCCCATCACAATCGTAAGACGAGGATTCTTGTTGCGGAGACGTGAGTAGACGTTATGCAAAGGACAGAGCTGGGAGGAACGTGTGAGGGGTTCGTTGACAGTCAGGCACATTTCCGGGAATTGGGTGTTTTCGTTCTCGGCGCGTCCTCCGTGACCGGAGTAATAAAAGAAAATGATGTCGTCTGGCCCGCAATTTAGATTGTCAATCACAGACTCGAGATTGTCACGATTGAATCTGGCGGCATCTCCATAATAGAAATATTTCTTGATGGAATATCCGATGGATTTGGATATGGCGGTCATTTCCACTTCCATACGTTTCAAGTCGATATAAACGGATTTTCCAATGTGTGAGTCATCGGTGTTCGCGAAGATGATGGCATGGAAAGTGGAGGCCGACGACCTTATGGAAAGCAATGACAGAAAGATGATAATGATGGCGAGTTTTTTCATGCTCAGAGTTTCAAAAGGGTTTGATAATATTCATTTTGGGGTAATTTCCCCGCTGTCCATCTGGCCAGGAGCCGTGGGTCTCGCATCAGATAGTATTTGAGATTGTCATTTGGCACACTATCCGAAAGATTTTGTATGTCGGTTGTGTCGAATATGGCAACCTCCCCGGTTCCGAAAGACACAAACATTCCCGCATTTTCGTTGGAAATATTATTGGTGAACAAAAAAATCACATCAGGATGAAACATCTGTTTGACCGGTGGATAATCTCGGATATACCAGTCATAATCAGATATGATGAATGATAGCACGCTATCCGCATATGGTTCGTGACGCGTCTCCACGGGGTAGCCAAAGATGAATACTGGTTCATCAGAGGGAACAGAATCAGGGAACTCAGTCATTCCCTCTACTTCCCACCAACAGACACTGTTCGCGTGTAAGATTATGTTGTCGATGGAATCGCTGTAGATGACGCGTTGCGGAGGAGTGGTCGAGGTGTTCTTTGGCTCTATGTGGCTGGATTGCCGAAACATTGAGCATGACACCATACTTGCGAATATGACCAGTAGAAAGGTGATGTATTTGTATGGCATTGGTTGACAATAGGCCTTCACAGTCCCTTGTCGGCCAAATATATATACAATGAAGCGTGGAACTGACTATGCCACGCTCTGATTGGAGGTCCTGAGAAAACCCTTAGCACGGATATGGAAATAGCAGCCCACGCATATGACGTGAGAACCACTATGCTAATCCTTGTGCTAATTTGAAAGTTTCCAGATTTCTTTGATAGAAAATCATAGACAAGCCTAATTAGCTAACAATGCTTATTTTCAGTGCAATAAGCATTATTGGAGGTGCGACGATTTTCCTGCTTTTGACCCGATTTTCTCAAAAAGTACACCTTTTGTACCCTCAATTATGGACTGTAGTCAGAGGGTAAATGTTAAGGTCTGTAAACGGCGATTTTCAGATTAATATGCCTCGGATTATCTTTGCGCAAAATTATAATTGTATGGCAAAAATAGAAAATCGCAAGAAGCAGAATCCCAAGCTACGGCAATCGGAGTTGAGCGATGGTCGCGCCAGCCTTTTCCTTGAATATTATCTCGGACGGACTGAATCGCCCGTGCTTGACGAGGACGGCAATCAGGTGTTTTACACCGAGGGAGCGATGGCGGGTAAACCGAAATATCAAATCAAACACTCCCGCAAGAAAGAAAACCTCAACCTGTATATCTGGCTTCATCCCCGCAACCAGCAGGAGCGTTTGCAGAACAAGAATACTCTTGCCCTTGCTGAAAAGATACGTTTTGAACGTGAGCAATCTTTCCTTGAGGACAGGGAGGGCTATCGACTCCGCAAGGATATGGATGAGGACTTTCTTGAGTTCTACAAGGAGTTCATCAAATCCCCGTCGCTCACTAAATACACCCGCATAACGCTCGGGCACGGTCTGCAAAAGTTTATGACCTTTCTTGCCGATACGCCGAGATATTCCCTTTATAAGAAAAATCTGAAGATGACGCAACTGACGGTTGACATGGTGGCGGCTTATGTTGAGTATCTGAAAGAGAACGGAACAGGCGACGGCCCCAAAATCTATTTCCGGATGTTCAAGCGTATGGTTACGGCGGCTGTTGACAAAGACCTAATCAAGAAAAATCCGTGTCGGGGATTCGTGTTGAAGAACGACAACATGACGCTTCAAAAGGAGATTCTTCTGCCGGAGGAAATACAGCAGCTTGTGGCTACACATTTTGAGGGAGAGAAGCCGGAGATTCATCGTGCGTTCATCTTCGCTCTTTATACCGGTGTGCGATGGTGCGACACGAGCCAGCTCACCTATCGCAATGTGGATTACACAACCCAAACATTGCGTTTCCAGCAGCAAAAGACAAAAGACCACAGCAGCCGGAGCTGGGTAATCGTTCCATTGAACGACACCCTTATCCGTCTGATCGGTGAGCCGGATAACGACAACTATGATGACCGGATATTCAAAGTTCCGCATTACAACATCTGCAACCTGTATCTTCGTAAATGGGTAAAGGCGGCAGGCATTAAGAAGAAAATCACATGGCATTGCGCCCGGCACAGCTTCGCGGTGAACGTCCTTACCAAAGGAGCGAATATAAAAACGGTGTCAAGCCTCCTCGGACATACCTCCATAAAGATGACAGAGCGATATCTCCATGTCGTTGACAGTCTGAAACAGGATGCTATCAACTCCCTCGGTGAAATCAACTATGTGCCGATGTAAGGTCCCAACCGTCATATCCTAAGCCGATAAGTCAACAATGATTTGTCAGCTTTTTCCTTCTCTGCAAATCACAATGAGAAACAAAAAGGGAAAAATCGGAGTGTGAAATCGGCAACGGGGATTACGACTTTGGAGTAAGACCAACCAATATTCTGCAAGGGTTTTGAGCTGCAAAATCAGTTTCGTGCAGCTCAAAACATACCTTGCAGAATCCCGACGGATTCCGTTGCGACCTACAGAATCAGAAGGCTTGATAGAACCAAATTACAATAGGTTACATACAGAAAAGGCTATTGTAATCGGGATAGCCGAGAATTTCAATTATCTGTAACATCGGCAACATCCAACTTCTGCAATGAGGTAGAACATGATTTGACGAAAGGCAGTTGATATATCAATATGCGCTATATAATGCTTTCGAGATTGTAATTTGGTTAACGCACATTGCTACAGATAGTTGCTTATCGAAGTCTTGATTGCAAAGATGCTGTTAGTACGTATTGACGTATGAACGTACTAACGTATTGATGTTCATACGTATGAACAGATGACTGAATGAACTTATGAGCAGATGGGTGTCAAGCCTTATGGATGAATGACCGAAAGGATTGCCGTTAGAAAGTCTTGCTGATCTGCCAATCAGTCAGATGACTGATTGCAGGAACAATCAATCCGTGGAAGATTATTCTATGGTGAACAATTCAACCATTATAACCTTGATTTCTCGGAATACATCTTTGAAACCATACTTTCCAAAGTTGCCTTGGAAAAGTTTCCTGTCAATGTGGAATTTGCTGATTTAAGCTGATAGCCAATTGAGTCTAATATGTCGCTTATGCGTTGGGCTTCTTGGCGAGATTTCGCGGATTGACACAAAATACTTTTTAAGTCTTCTACCGCTTGGTCTATTTGTTGTTCAATAGTCATAGTCATTCAAATTTTATTTCCCAGGAACCTTTCTTTGTGGCTCCTATACGGCAAAGAAATACACCTTTATTTTCCATTTTTTTTCTCAAAGTCCGCACCTGATCTATGGTCAGATTCAATTCTTCCGCCATCTTGGACAAGGTTATAGAGGGCATTGCTATAATCAGAGACAGCAAATTGCATTGAACTTCCGTCAAATCGCGATTATTGATTGCGTCAATAATTTCTTTGGGGAGTTCTTTGGTTTCTTTGGGATTTTCTTTGGTTTCTTTAGTTTCTTTGGCAGAATAGCCTGTTTGTATGCCGTTTCCTCCGCCACTCGATTTGATGGCTTCTTGGGAAGCCACGTTCCTTGTCGGTCGTTTGAAGGTTACGATTACAAAGCCTCCGTCCCAACGCCATGTGGGTTCATCTACGCCTTGTTCGCGGCAAGCATCCATTATACGCTTGGCTCCGGAACCCCAGCTTTCCAGATAGGTTGACTTATACAGGGCTTCGGCAATCTTAAGATTGTATGGGTAGGACTCGTGCGGCTCCTTGATGGATTCGGGTGAGATTTGAGGAGGGAATATGCCGGGATTGGCAATCTCTATGCGGTCATCGTAGATTGCGATACTTCCGGTCAGATTATGCTTCTCCCATTGACGATGGCACAGACTGTTAATCAATGCTTCGCGCAAAGCGTGATACGGCACTTCAAGGCGTTCCTCGCGCTGAAGGCTGTGGCTTGTAATCTTTCCGCTTAAATTGAGGTGCTTGAAGAAGAATGCCATGCCAGCGTCAAGCAAGTCGAAGAAGTTGCCCTCTGCACGTTGGTTGTCGATAAACTCATTCTTATCGTTACCCAAGAAGCGAGCCATCCGAAGCCGAAACTGCGGATACTCTTCGATATTGTTCGAGAAAAGCATCACCGCTCCATTGGTCGGATTGCCGTTTTTCAGAAGATTCCATTTCGCCAATGTGTCATCGATCGGCGCACTCATTGCGCTTGCGGGAATTCTACCGCCCTCAACGCCAAGCCGGATGCACCCTCTGATATGCTTCTCGTTCAAGTCGGCAAGCATAACACCATCTGCCATCTGACGCTCCCACGCATACATCTGAGGCTGATGCGCCCGGATTCGTTCATCATACATCTCGTGCGGCATTACCTTCGTTGTGCTTTCGACTTTATAATAAGGGCATCCGTGGAAGGTATGCGGTCGCTCTCCCCATACCCAGCCATCAAAGTGCATGGCAATAACTTTGTTTCCCGGACGGTCTGGCACTTCCACATAATGAATCTTCACATCGACAGCGGGCTCCAATCCGGCAATGGCTTGTGCAATCTCACGTTTAGTCGTTTCCGTAACCTGCTGCCCAAGAATCTTCAATCCTGTCGGCGTAATTCCAAAAATCAACCAACCACCATCTGTGTTGAGAAACGCACACGCCGAGTGCATACCGTCTTTCAGTTCGCCGGTAGTCCTTTTCAGCTCCAGAGTTCGCGACTCGTCCGCTGCAATCAATGCCTTTATATCGTCAATAGTCATAGGGCAGTAAGCATCATCAGTCTTTCTTAGGTCTTTTATATTGTTGGAAGAACCCATTCCTCTTCATCTGCTTTCCAACTCTCAATCTCTGCCATATGTTCAGAGAGATAGGCATTAAGATGCGGCTTATTTATATATTGCAAAAAGAGAAGTATGCTCTTTGCTGTTTGGATCTTTTCTTCCTTTGTGAATCTTGCAGTAATTCCATTAAGGGTATAGATATTCTCTTCCATATGGCTTTCAGAGTTTAGAGTGAGCCTATACATGAAATTTCCATAATAATTCCGTCTATTTTCTGGGATTTCTAAAAGAATATCCTCTTTTCTAAGCATTTTTTCAAAGTTCATGTCATAGCAAAAACTGGAGAAAGCTTCTAGTAATCTTCGCATAGTATTTCCAATACTAATATCACGAATATCATCAGAGTCAAATGTTGTCGCAGAAGAAGCGTATTCAAATACGCTCTCCAATAATTTTTTATATTCGTTCTTTAACTTATGTACTTTTAGACTGAGATTTACTAACTCAACAAAAGTGGGATCTTTTTTATCGGTTACTTCATTACGAATCTTCATAAGGTCAAAAATTGATTGTAAATCATGAGATAAGACCAATATTCGACTGTTAGAATTTCCTTTAAGGATATTTCCGAATTGGAATCGCAGCAACGACATAACTCCAACACGATTGCCATAATCAAAACTTGATACCGGATCATCAATCACAATAAGATATTCAGAAGTGTATTTGGATATTACTGTCTTGCCACCAAACAGCTTAGCAAAAAAGTAACATAATCCTAATACATTTCTTTCTCCGACACTAATTTTCTTTGGTTTAACAGCTTTGCCATTAATCCGAAGTTTATAACAGCCATTGCCTGGTTCCAGCATCACCTTACGTTTGCTGAAAAATACATATTGTAATTCTTGATTAATATAGTCTAATGCTATATCCGTACGCTCTTTCTGGGAAATTAGTGATTTGATTTCTAGCAGAATTGTCTCCTGCTCTTTACGCTTGGATTCTATTTGAGCTTGATTTTTTTCACTATATTCATTAGCCAGTTTGTAACTAGCCAATAATGCTGAATGTTGTTTTCTCGCCAATAAATTATTATCTATCCGTAACTGTCTATATAACTTATTCCGTTTAGTAACGGAATCGTTGAAGCGCTTTACGCATAGCTCCATAGCGTCCAAAGCCTTTTCCCATGCAGTAACAGAACTTTTATATGCTAAATAGTCTTCTTCCGAGAATGGATTTATTAGAGATGTGTAAATGTCATTCTTACGTTGAATGATTATTTGTTGTATCTTATGCAGGATGGAATTAAGATTTGTCTTTGCTGTTTGCGCACTCTTCAACTCCCGTTCATTTAAGCTGCCTCTAAAAGTCGGAAGAGATGTTCCAATCATGGAAAACTTCTCCAATTCAACGCGTAGCAATGCTTCATATTGATTTGCCTCTTCATTCAATATGCAGGTTAAAGTTTGGGCAATGATATTCTTGTCAGATTCTGTTATTTCACGCAAACACATAGGACAGAAAGGCCAATTTTCTGCCATCATTCGCTTGGTTTCGTCTGTTGAATACTGTGGATGCTGTGTTAATAAAGCCAAAAGCCTACGTTCACGGTCTGTCAACTTAGGCGTATCCAACGGTTTTATTAACAATTCATTTAGTTGTTCAAGACCTTCAGGTAGTGATACATTATCTCTAACCCAATCCAGTTCTTGGGCATCTTCAGACTCTTTATAAAGATTTAGATTGTCGATTACTCGGCTGCGCAAAGTATCATAATTCTCTATTGGTTCAGTAAGACCCAACAAAGTGTGGACTAAATCTTCGGAAACTCGACTTTTTACTGTATTCCCTTTTATATCTCGATCAGTATCAGCCCATCCTCCATCCGCACGAAGCGCATCTCGTATTAAATTATAATAATATAACGGCGAAATATTATCTTTAGCATTGTCTAGTCTTTTTCGTTCCTCCTCCAATTTGATATACTCTTCTTTAAGTCCAATGAGGAGTTTTTTCTTTTCCGCAATCAACTCGTCTAACTCAACCTGTTCTCCCAGCATAATAATGGTGTTTATACCATCATTCTCCACTCTAACGTGGTCTCGCACAAAATCTTCATTAAAAATAAATACTGAATCCCTCTTGTCTATCGTTATTGATTCATATGAAGTCACAGTAAAATCAGCGTTTTTTTCTTCTTCCGATTTTACTAATTCACCAATGCAATGGGCTATTGTGGTTTTACCACTTCCATTACGACCATAAATAACACTAAGAGCTTCTTTATTAAAAAGTTCTAATTCGGTGTCTGAACTAAAACAGCCTCCTTTGATTGTTATTTTTTTGAAATTTTCAAACATTGGATTATTCTGTAATTATAATTATTCAACAATCCCGTCTATATCAAAGATATGGTCAAGCTCACTTTCTGTATTAGCTTGAATCACTTTCTCGCGAACGAGGGAACTGTTCAAGTCCAATCGAACAAGTTTATCAACACCATGCGCAGAGACGAGGCGGATAAGCTGCACGCGACCTATTTTAGGTTCTCGCTGCGCGTATTCGGCAAGACCTTTTGCCTTAGGCAAATTGTCTTTGAGTGATGAGTTATGCGGTTCAAGAATATCGAGAACGTAGTTGTCATTCGCTTTGCGAACGATAACAAAATCGGGATACATTGCCTTGTTCTCGTTATTCATGACGTAAGGAATACACAACGCCCATGACCCGCGGGCTGGATTTCTTAGCCATGTTACGAAGTCATCTCTTTGCTGTTCTTCTTTTAGTGTCTTATCTTCCCAGGAAGTGAGTTTGAAGGTGGCCGCGCCGATCGCTTCGTCTACAAAGAGATGGTCAGAGAAAGACGTTCCGTCTTCGCTTGACTGAATGGAGATATAATCAGGAAGGTGGAATGATTTCTGACTGACAGGGTCGCCGTCAGCAACGATATTCTCGTATCTTTTGCGCCATTTTTCTTCCATGTGAGCAAAAGTAAGACGAAACATATCCTTAAGATTATAGAAGCGTCCCTTAGAAAATTGTTGCATCCTCTCCAATTCATTGGAATTGGAAGCGAATAGGATAACATCAATTTTCCGTTGTGTATGGTTGAATAAATCAGCGTCTCGGTTAACGTATTTATTTCCTATCCCCTCACTGCCGAGTTTCGATTCGGCAAGGTTGAACTGACGCTCTATGTCGGAGTCGGTTGTCGTGAACAGGTTGCTACTCACTTGATTTTCGATACTTTCGCCGAGGGCATCAAAAATCTGAGAAGCCATCTTGAACTCCTGCACCTTTTTGACAAGACTGTCATACTCGCCACGAGATTTCAGTTCGCTTATGTATGATTCGATAAAATCGCCTATTTCAGTGACAGCAATGGTGTACGCATCTGTTTTCACCTCTGACTGGACCAACAGACGACAGAGTGCGAAATAGGAATAAAAGTAATCTTTTATACGTATAGGGCGAACGGAGAAGTTGAGCAGTGCCATGTCGTTTATAGCCTCCATGACAGATACTCTGTCAAACGAGGCAATGGGCGCACTCGCAAACGTATCATGTTCGGCAGAAACAGCAACGTTTTCGCCGGAACTTGCGAGCGAGGGTTGTGCGACATCGTTAGTGCTTGGTGTATCAAACACGTTGGTTTCATTAAAGTCGCTCGCTTCATTAAATACGTTGCTGTCCTTTGAGGCAGTCTCAGAGTTTGACACACCAGTTTGTGGAGAAACCTGCGATGTCGCTTGTGGATGAGACGAAACGGCAACATGAGGCGGAGTGCTTTGGTTCGCGTATGAAACAATCACCACAGGCTGTGCGGATGTTGTCACAGGCGTTGGGCGATGTACGGTGAGCGTTTGTGTGTTTCCGCCTCCTATCTGTTGCCCAGAGATATCAGAGGGTAATTCTCCCCCCTCAATATTTTTAAGAGCTTCGATAACGGAAGAAACAGTATCTTTATCAAAATGAGGCAGAAAAAGCTTTACATCGTTTAAGGTCTCGTCTTTTTCGATGCGCATCTGCATAGGAGTGCGAATCATTCGACCCAATAGCTGTGCTACATAGGTAGAATCGGAAGCTCGACGGAACGACATCATGGTTTCAGCTCGCGGACAATCCCAGCCAGTGGAAAGTGAGTCTTTGAAAAAGACCACTTTTATATCACGGTTGCCTGCGATTGAAGCAGGTTCTACATAAGGAATTTTGCGACCATTGATTTCAAGGTTGCCTTTTGACCCGAAAGCATGGACTATCTCACCGTCTTTGAACGGTGTGCCGACGCGAGATTCTATTTTGCTGATACAGTCAGCCAAATCGGTGTTGGATATGCGTCCGGCAGTGCCGTTCTCTACCTGCACAAGCATTATCGGGTAAACGTGGGCGTAGTGTTGTTCCTGACAATACACAAACCATCGTTTCCATTTGTCTCGCCATTCATCGGTTGCTGCCTGCAAAACCGCCATGTCCTTGTTGGCAATCTGTTGATCGGGATAGTTTATGATAATCCACTCTTTGAGCAATCCCGACCGTCTTACTTCGGTAGGAGAAACCGCCGTCTTGTGGACGGTAGAGTTCGAGTTGCCGATAAGACTATTGAAACGTTCTATGGTGGCACTCATGCCGATAACCAAAGGCATGGGCGACAATCCTACGCTCTCATCTCCGAGTATGAATTTCTGCATGATAGATGTAGCTTTGCCTGACTCCGAAGGCTTTGCACCTCGATGGGCTTCGTCTATGATGAAGTATAATCGGTCGCTCTTTTCGAGAATAGTGTTTTGAAGAGTTTCCCAAATAGTGTATTGTCGGCTATCGGAATGCCTGGTGAGTTTGCCTGTCTTGGATAGCTTCTGAGTATTCAGGAAATATATTTTCCCATCTTCAAGTACTTCGCAGTCAAAAGAATCTTCCGAGATGGTTACGCATTGACCAAGTGTGAATTTGTCAGCACGTGTCTCAATCTTTTCTTTTGACTGCTCGTTGAGATTGGGATCATCACTGAGCCATATGGTGACGGCATTAGGTTGCGCCGGAAGAATTTCGTCGCCAAAGTATATGTTTTCCAACAGCCCTGACATGATAATGGTCTTGCCCGCGCCGGTCGGTGCGGTAAACGAAATTATTTGTGGGGGATGTTCGGTGTCGATATTATACAACGAAAGAGCCTGATGCGCCTGTTTGCGCATTTTGGCTAATGCTGTTTGCTGAAAAGGGAATAACTGGACTTTCATATTGAGCCTTTCGTGTTGATGGTGAAGTTATCAAGATAATCACGATAGAGCTGATAGCTGTTGCGTACTCTGAGTTGAGCCGCCATTTCGCGATAACCTCTTTCAGAGTCAGTGACGATATATACTGTTTCGATGTCATTGGCAGTAACCAATGCATCGTAGAAAGCACCGAACTCGTTCTCGTTGGTAAGCACAGCGAACTTATTCTGTGGCAGAATAAGAATTGCCGGAATAGAATCGGAACTTATCTGAGGGCATGCGCCGTAAGCTCCCGATTTCATCCACAGTAGCGGAAGAAGTTCAGTGAACTGTCGACCCATCTGGACGGCTTGCTTGTCGAGAAAACCCAACTTGAAGAAGATGGCGTTTGCCTTGAATCCATCCGACATTGGCAATGTCAGAGGTACTTGCTCCTTGAAAGTTCCGAGCAATTCTGTTATTCTCTTTTTTAGAGAGTTGAAAAGTTTTTTGTCGGCGGTGCAGATAATGAAGTCGCGAATCCCGTTCTGTCCTTCAAGTTCTTCAAGCCAATCGGACGCAGATGCTTCATCAAGCAGAATTGCGATGGCCGAGTCATTGTCAATGATATATGAAGCATCGTCTTCCACGCTTGATTTCGCAATAGACCCTTTGGAAAGTACAGTCACGAGGTCTTTCTTCTCGGATAGACTGAGAGAAGAAAAATCATTGACAAAAGAGATTTGCTGAAAACGACGGTTAGATTCCTTTTCGGTAGTCAGGTATGTAAGATATTCGCCCTTAATCAGTTGCCCTTTGACATCAAGGCCGGTGATGGAAGCCACTGTACGCGGCCAGTTGACATAACGGGCGATGCCGAGATTTTCCCACACCTCATCTCCCGGCTTGAAGCCTTTAGCCGTCAAATCCTTTTCAGAGGTTTCTCCCACCTCATTATTCGTTACCATTATGCAGCGACGGCTTCCGCCGTCCTCTGCATTAAGGAGATTGACGGCATGAAGCGTGGTGCCTGACCCTGCGAAGAAGTCAACAATCAATGCGTTGGGCTTGTTGGCGACGAAGAAACGGAGTGTGTCGTGGACAGCGTATAACGATTTAGGGTATTCAAAGCGTTTATCGGATAAAAACTTTCGGATAAGCGTAGAACCGTTTGCAGAAGCATCATGCGAAGCTACTTTCCATAAGGAAGGTGCCAAGCTCTCGTCATCAATCTCAATAGATTGTGTTGCCATAATAGAACCGTCATCTGCATATCCAATAATAGAGAACTGTCCATTTAAGATTTTAGAGTATTCTCCATCAGGTAAATAATTAACAACGTATCCATAATCTGTTTTGGAGCCCAATCTTACTCGTCCTTGTTTAATTCTACGCCTTAATTCGTCAGGCCCAACTTGCCAACGCCCTAAATCACCATTAGTTCTGATGGGTCTGATCTGAACTAAACCTGCAATTTCGTCATCCTTAGTATGATCACTTGGAATGGGTTGGCCGATATGCTCTATCGTTTTAGTATCTGGATTTGCGTATATGGCATAATAAAGGTCCTCTCTTTCCCATCTTGATGAATGTGACCCCCTTCTCATCATAGATGTCCATCCTGGTGTAAGATTCTTTTTCGATTTATTAGAATCCTTCTTTGTTGATGGAGACCATTCAGCAGAAAGCTCTAACCTCTGAGGAACGGCACTTCCAAACAATACAAAATAAACATATTCATCGCATCTTCTGAATCCATTACGGTTAACACCTTTGGGGTTAGTTACCGTACTAATCATTTGGGTTGACGCATTTGGGAACAATTCTTCAAGCAAGCAACCTAAGTGGTTGTACTCTTTTTCATCAATGGTGACGATAAGGACTGAGTCGGCGGGATTGAGAAGTTTTTTCGCGAGCAACAGACGCTTCTTCATCATAGAGAGCCATTTGGAATGACGATATGAGTCGTTGCTGTCTACATAGTCATTGTTGTATTTCCAATCGTGAGCGCCAGTGTTATAGGGCGGGTCGATATAGATGCAGTCAACCTTGCCGGGATATAGATAGGCAAGCAGTTGTAGTGCATGGTAATTGTCGGCCTGAATAAGAGAATGCCACAGCGGACTATCGGGGGCTGTTGATATAGTATCTTGAACTTGTAGATACGGATATATAGGCTCTCCGAAAGTGGCGAACGGCACCAAATCGCCAATCGGGATTGCACGAGTCAAAGTCGTATCATTCAATGAGATGCACTCAGCTATGTCGTTGTTGATAGCTCGAACAAAAAAACGTTCTTTGAGTGGTTCGGATTTGTAGGTCACGGTTAAACCGACTCGAACCTCCCGTTCTTGAAGGATGGTGGATTCGGGGAGATGATCCTCAAATACAAGTCCAAACTTCTTTTGTTTGAGAAGCTTACGTACAACGTGTTGCATCTGAAGTTTTAACTCCGGATTATCAATCTTATTTATGAGGTCATCAAGAGCCGCCATATTTATTAAAAAACTCCAGCGTAGCTATACGAGGCCGACCAAAGCCTTTAAGCGACTACGTTGGAGCTTCCAATGTTTTTGTTTTACGGTTTTCGCCGTTATGTCGTTGTAATATTCTTGGTCATTTCGCATCAGATGCTTATATTGCAAAGTTAGCTATTTTTCGTGAGATTAACGGTATGCAATCCTAAAAATCTGCGAATTGATTCAAACGAACTATTGTTTCCGACATCTTTCTCACGCAACGTGTCTCTCATCATGCGGTGCATAAGTACTTCAAGGGTGTTTGTCTAAGAGTCCTTCTAATGCTGTTGAATAGGACGCACATTTGGTAAAAAGACACAAATCATCGCAGTTAAAAAACTCTAACGGATGACAAATATTTCAAATCCATTTTCTCTTGATTGCCGCCAGCTTCCCCAAAAGTACACTATTAGTACACTCTACTCTGCAAATATTGCTGATAATCAGGATAGTTATGGATATATATGGAAATTTTCTCAGGTTTCCAATCACAATGATTCGGTAAAATTTGAGGTTGTTCAGTCTTGGCTAAGCCGCTAACTGAGCCAACCGATGATTTATTTTCTG
>VSOC01000403.1 GCA_009774615.1 Lachnospiraceae bacterium | reverse complement strand
CATATGAACGGTCAGCCCCCTTTTTCAAGGGTATCTCCCCCAGTGCTGCCGAACAAGGATAAAGAACAGGTTCCATGGATGCCGCATATCTGAAAAATGATCTCAGGCAGCTTAGACGCTGGTTCCTTGTTGATGGTTTCCAGCCTTTCTCGAATTCCATCTGGTCAAGAAATCCAGTCACGACCGCTGGGTCGATATCTGAGAAAGCAAGCCGACTGTTGTCAATGCCCTTTGCAGCAGAAAGGTAACGGAGGAACAGGTTCCATGTGTCATGTATACTCTGTATGGTGTTGTCACTGCAGCCGCGTTGTTTTGGAAGAAACACGGTAAAATACGGCCTGAGATGTTTGCGGACCAGAACCCTTGAGGCATCAGCTTTCATGCGGCACCTCCGGGATGATCCCCTGGATGTCCATGAACTTCTGGATACCCAGCTTCTCTGGCAGAAGGTGGATGTAATAGAAGGTGCTGTTAAAAGTGACATGCCCCATGTAGGTGCTTAAGTATGGCGCATATGCATTCAGGTCCTTTCCTTCCTCCACCCAGCGCATGAGCGTCCTTGTTGCGAAATTATGTCTGAGATCATAGGGGGTACAGCTTTTGGAAGATGTATTGTTCCCGGCATTTTCCCAGCATTTGTGGAATTTTTCCGTCATCCAGCCATGCGTGTATGGGCTGCCGTCAGGGGACGGGAAGAAATATGTCCTGCCAGGATGGAGGGATTCTGCTATGGCGTCATATTTCCTGCACAGTTCCATCACATTCGGCAGAGTCAAAATCCTGCGGTCCCTATGGCCTTTTGCTTCATCTATATATATCGTGTTTTTCGAAAAATTAAAGTCGGCCCGCTTCAGGGTCCTTGCTTCCTGCGGCCTCATTCCCGTAGCGAACTGGAGCCTGAAGATTACCGGAACCGTATATTCGAGCAGGGGGCTGTTGTCCGCATGAGGATAACGGTCTGCCGCCCCGAAAAATGACCGGATCTCATTATCTGACATGATATAGGGAAGGTCTGCTTTTTTCTGCGGGAAGAAATTCATGGGAAGGATGTATGCCTCTTTCCCTATGGCAGAGAGGTAACGGCCGAATTCCCGGACTGTGCCTGCGCGGTATCCGCAGTTTTTCCCATCTGTCCCGGCCTGACAGAAGCCAAAAGCGATCTCCTGGGTGAGCGTGCCGGAATCCGGATGATGGGACAGGCAGTACCGGTCAAAAGTCTGCAGGGCCCAGGCATAGCTTTCGCATTTATGTCCGAGTGCGGCTTTGTATTCCACCATCCCCTGGATGTCATCGGCAAAAAGGCTTGCAAATACAAATGTTTTCTGTTTTGTTTTCATTGCAGCCCCTCCTTCTCTGTAGCGAACATGCTGATGTCCATGCAGCATTCAGCCAGCATTTCATCATGGAGGGATATATAGTGCCTGGACGAATTTATATCGCGGTGGCCCAAGATCTGTGACACCTCTTCCAGCGGGGTCCCGTTCCTGACGAGATTGGTTCCCATAGTCCTGCGGAGCCCGTGAAATGTCTTTCCATCACCGAAATGGTGTTCTATACCATTTTTCTTGAAGTAACGTCCCATGAGGTCCTTTGTGGGAGACGCAGATGAAAGCATAGAAGAGTAAGGTTTTCTGAGGCGGAGAAAAACATATGGACTGCTGCATTTCGGCCTGGCCTCTAATATATAGTCTGCTACGGCAGTCCCTGCCCGGAGCGTCAGCGGAAGTGTAAGCGGAGTGTCCGTCTTTTCCTGTTTCACCCGGATTTCCCGCTTCTCCCATAAAATGTCGGAAAGCTGCATCTTGGCAATGTCCGACCATCTAAGGCCGGTGTCAAGCGCAAGCATTACCACCGCATAATCACGCCTGCCCTGTTTTGTTGATGTATCTATGCTTTCAAGTATTGCCTTTGTTTCATCATCATCAAATGCCGGAAGCACCCTCTCATGTACAGGTGCCGGGTTTGCCAGAAAGAAATCGAATGTTCCCGAGAGGGCAACGCCGCTCTTTTTGACATAAGCAAGGAACTTTTTCAGAGGCCATGTGAGGTTTACGTAATTGCCCATGTGTTTAGGAGCCTCTTGGATCACATATGCACGCAGGATATCAGCTGACAGATCCTGGATAATGAGGCAGCCTGCTTTCTCAAGATACTTCAGGAATTTCCGGATTTCATGAATGATGTTATAGACTGACCCTTCGGCAAGTTTTCCGGAAATAGACTCCTCAAAAGAACCAAGAATCTGCTGGTAATTTTCAGGCAGTTCCGTTATTGTATACCTGTTGCGTTTCCATTCAAGCGTACCTGTTTCGAAACAATCTGCCACATAGTAAGCGGCTTTCCGCATGATCAGTGCATAGATTTTGCCGAATTTACCATTTTCAGCCAATTTCAGCTGTTCTGCTGTGAAAGAAGCCGCATCTTTGTATGAGAATTCCTGTAAGGCATTGCGCTGACAGTAATCCCTGACATGCGAACAGCAGCAAGAGTAGTACTTTACTGTTGCAGGAGCCATAGGGATACTTTTCAAAAAGGAAAGCACTTTTTTGATGGCTTCATCAATTGATAGTGACATGGATATGTCCTCCTTTGCTGTGGTTTATTTTAATAGCATAACAAAGGAGTAATCACTTAGGTAGGGGATTAAGAATTATTCCGATTTTTTCTTATGGGGGGACTGTTAATATCAAGGTTTCTATGCTAAAATCGGAATAATCAGAGAATCGGAATAATCCATACAAAACACATGACTGGATTCCGGTTTCAGTGTCAGGAACGTTATCTTCAGCATTTTGACCATTTCCACTA
>VSOC01000402.1 GCA_009774615.1 Lachnospiraceae bacterium | reverse complement strand
GTTATACCGAAACTTCTATTATACCGAGGTTTACGGAGCAGCCAAGGTATTTCAACGATTTTTTAAGATAATTCGGTATAACATTTTCTCCAAGATCCGGCAATCTTGCTGACGCCTCATCGGACAGATGCTCAAATTCGGTATAATACTTCTCGCACAAAAACAACGTATCCATGATAATAGACAGGGCAGACAGGATAATGTCTGACTATTATCAAAGGAGGCGTTTTGCCATGGAACAAAACACAGTAACCATCAACCAGCTGATTGCGCAGATATTGGATGAGATGAGGCGAATCGGTTACAGTGAGACTACGATCTGGAGGTATTATCAGCCTGCCATGGGGCAGTTCCGGAAATACTATGGGCAGACCGGACAGGCAGCATACAGCCCAGAGATCACGGATGAGTATATCAGCCTGAACAAGGAAAGGTATGAGCGCGGAGAGGTCACCTACCAGTCCTTCAAGAAAACACGGTATGTCGGCCGCAGGATGAATGAATTCTTCCTGAGTGGACAATTCCGGTACACATCGCAAAAAAGGGGGACTTCTTTTATGCTGTCGGAGGGGAATGAGCGGATCGTTGACCAGTTCCTCTGTTCGAGGTCATGCGGGGACAAATCGAGATATGATGCCGGATGGACCGTGCGAAAATATCTCCAGTACATGGAGAAGCGCGGCCATGCCTCGCTTTCAGATGTGACGCATGATGAAGTCCGGGAATTCATCTTAAAGACCGCAGCCAGCATAAAGACATCAGGCCTGCACAATGTCCTGCTCTACCTGAAGCATTTCCATATCTTCCTTAAGGATTCCGGGATACCGGCCCCGGACTGCGTAGAACTTTTTTCATACAAGGTATACAGGGGGATGCCCATCCAGAGTTACGTGACCGATGAGGAGCTGGAGCGGATCCTCGGCGTAATCGACACGGAGACAGAAACAGGGAAACGGAACCGCGCCATCATCCTTGTGGGCGCGACTACGGGCCTGCGTGCCATCGACATCATCCGCATGAAGCTGACGGACATTGACTGGAGGAAAGGCGAGATAAAGCTCGTCCAGAGCAAGACAGGCACGACAACGCACGTCCCGCTCATGAAAGAGACTGGCGAGGCCCTGAAGGACTATATCCTGAACGCCAGGCCGAAAGGGACCGGATGCGGGGAAGTGTTCCTGCGCGTTTCAGCCCCAAAGACGGAGATCCAGGACACGACCTGTATCGGCTGCATGTTCCGCTCCTATCAGGAAAAAGCCGGGATACGCAGGCAGCCCTTTGACGGGAAGGGGTTCCATGGCCTGCGCAGGAGGCTGGCAAAGAAACTGCTCGTTTCAGGTTCGCCGCTCACCACAGTGTCACAGATACTCGGCCATGACGATACGGATTCTGCCCGCCAGTACCTTTCTCTTAATACAGACGACCTCCGGGAATGCGCACTTGATTTCAGCGTGATCCCTCTTGAAAGGGGGTGCCTGTCATGAGCTATGGATTTACCAGCGGGTTTGCAAAAGACCTTGAGGACATGATCGCCCTCAAGGCAACATTTGGGTTCTCAGAGGCTACCTACCTCGACCGGGCGAAAGACTTTGACCGGCACTGCTCCAGCGGCCACCCGGATGCTGACAGGGTGACGGAACCCATCGTCATCAGCTGGCTGAAGGCAGGGATGTCAAAAGCGGACGGGACAGTCCACCGGAAAGCTGCTTTTGCCAGGGCCTTCGGGCGTTACCAGAGATCCACGGGAAAGGATGCTTATGTCATCTCGGAGATGTTCACGGCGGGAAAAAGTATATTTGTCCCATATATCTTCAGCGATGATGAGCTGAAGGGGCTTTTCCATGAGATCGACTTATACGAAAAGGCGGGCAGGGAGCTGGAGGCCGCGCTGCTGAGCACCTGCTTCAGGCTGACCTATACCTGTGGGCTGCGTCCAAATGAGGGACGGCTCCTGAAAAGGAGCGAGGTGGACCTTGGTTCCGGCGAGGTCCGTATCGTCAACACGAAATGGCATAAGAGCCGCAGCATCGTGATGTCTGAGGATATGCGGGCGGTTGTGCGGTCCTATGCCGCGATGCGCGATGCTTCTTTCCCGGAAAACGGATATTTTTTTCCAAGGCCAGACGGCAGTCCGTACACTGCCGCCTGGATGGGCGGGAAGTTCAGGAAGTTTTTTGCCAGGTCAAAGAAAGATGAACCATCTGAACTGCTCCCTCCAGTAAGAGTATACGACCTCCGCCACCGGTTCGCCACAGCGAATTTAAGCCGCTGGCTGGACAGGGGCATCGACATCCATTCACGGCTCCCATACCTGCAGGCATATATGGGGCATAAGGAGCTTGCAGCCACAGCCTACTATATACATCTCCTCCCAGAGAACCTTGTAAGATCTTCAGGGATAGACTGGGACAGCATGAACAGGCTCGTGCCGGAGGTGGAACTATGGGAAAGATAAAAGATCCACAGCTGTTCCTCCTGATCAAGAACTTCCTCCTCGTATATCTGCCGGTGCAGCGGAAGCTGAGCGGGAACACAGTGACCACTTACCGTACTGTGCTGAACCAGTTCCTGGCCCATGTGGCGGGGGCCGAAGGCATACCGGTCATGGCCGTCACTTTCGATATGGTGAACGCGGGTTCCGTCAATGCCTACCTGGACTCGCTTACAGGGGACAGGGGCCTGTCGTCTTCGACCAGGAACAACCGGCTCGCGGTATTGAGGGCGTTCGTCAGCTATGCGGCAGCCTGCAGGCCGGAGTATATCAGCCTGTCAGGTGAGCTCTCTGCCATCAAGGTCCGCAAGAGCGACCGCTTTGCCAAAGTGGACTACATGACAGAAAAGGCAGTGGAGGCGCTCCTGAAAGAACCGGATACCCGCACAGCCATAGGGCTGCGCGACCAGATGATCATGGTCATGCTGTATGATACAGGAGCCAGGATACAGGAGGCCCTCGGCATCAGGCTCTGCGACCTGCGGCTTGACAGGACGCAGACAGCACAGCTGTTTGGAAAAGGCCGGAAGATCAGGACAGTCCCCTTGATGGCGAATACAGTAGGGAAGCTGAAGAATTATATCAGCGTCTTTCACAAAAGGGAATCCATGCTTTCAGAAAAGCCGCTGTTTTATGTAGAACGGAAAGGACAGCTACAGTCCATATGCGATGACACGGTGAGGATCCGCATCCGGAAATATGCGGATGCGGCAAGGGAGAAATGCGGGGATGTGCCAGAAACAGTATACCCCCATCTTTGGCGTCATACCCGTGCCATGCACCTGTACCAGCACGGGATGGACCTGACACTGATCTCCCAATGGCTTGGGCATGCCAGCCT
>VSOC01000401.1 GCA_009774615.1 Lachnospiraceae bacterium | reverse complement strand
ATCAAAAGAGGAAAGGAAAAGCACAATCCAGACGGAACCGGCGATACCGTCAAGAAATATTTGTGAGTTAGCAAGAATCCTGATATAATGAGTATAAACGCCCATCCGGGGCAGAAAGGCAGGGAGAAAAATGCACATCAGTTACAAACCGCTCTGGCACACGCTGATAGAGCGCAACATGAGGAAAGAGGATTTAAGGCTTGCCGCTGGACTGACCACAAATATAATTGCCAACATGGGAAAAGAGAAGCATATCAGTATGGAAACACTGACAAAAATTTGTGAAACATTAGATTGTGACATTTCAGATGTGATACAGTTGGAGCGTGAAGAAAATTGTACTGTTTCGACAGGCAATAACTGAATTTGTGACGCTCAACTAAGCGTTTACTATTGAATCAACGCTTAATATGTTCTAAATAGATTCTCTTTTTGATATACTGCGGTCACAAATATAGCAAAGGAGATTTATTGTATGGATCAGAAAAGAATAGGAGCATTTATTGCACAGTGCAGAAAAGAAAAAAATCTGACACAAATGCAGCTTGCAGAAACTTTAGGGATTACCAATCAGGCAGTTTCTAAATGGGAAAACGGAAGAGGAATGCCGGATGTGTCGCTTTTACAGCCTTTGTGCGATGTTCTGGGTATTAGTTTGAATGAGCTTTTTTCGGGAGAGCATATATCAGCGGAGGAATACAAAGGAAAAGCGGAAGAAAATATTTCCAAGCTTTTTAAAGAAAAACAGATTGCTAATTTTAAGCCTGTAAAAAATGTATTCTCCATATGTGCTAATGTCACTTTATTTGTAGCCGTGACTGAATTAGCTATTGGTCTTGTTGGGAGTTTTTTTAATTCAACTATATTGAAAGCTATGTTAATCAATGCTTCTGTATGGTTAATATTATTTTTGGCTTCAATAAGTAAAGTGGCTTATGACAAGAAAAAATTAAAGACTCTGAAATATTCAGGTATTTGTATGGACTGCGAAATAGAGGACATGATTCCGGCAGTCTGGATTAGAGTAGCAAACTACGTCAGTTGCAAAATAGTCTGTCGGTTTATTTATGAGGGTAAAGAACACAAAGCGGTAAGTAACTATTATGTTTTGTCACCATTTAAGCAAAAAGAAGATTTATATGCGAATGTTTATATCGACAAAGATAATCCTGACAAATACAGTGTAGAGCTTTTTCAAACAGGCTGATAATTCAGGCATCTTTAAAATCATATATACCTATCCAAAACTGCCGTTGTAAGAACGCCCATTCCCACAACGGCAGTTTTCATTTACGCTTTTTTCTCTGGCTGACATAGCTTTTGAAGAATTTCGATTTTTCAAGGATATGTACAAGCTGCCGGAACTCTGCATCAGACAGCTTGTTATAATTGATACCCAGCCGCTTGCAGTAAAGCGCAGCCTGCTTTTCAAGGGGGCTTCCCTTGAAATTTGCGACATCCTCTAAATCCTGCTTCAATTCTTCGGCAATGGTAGTTGGCGGCGCACTCTCACTGTCAGACTTGTGTGCGGCACGGATGTCACGGACGATTGCGCTTATATCGTCCTGTATCATGTGGCTGAAATATTCGTCATCCTCAATGTGTGCAGCCTGCAAAATCCGGAGGTACGGGTCATCTTCCCCAGGGCGGTAGCGTTCTATGATTTCGTGCCGGACGGTATCAACAAGGGAGTTGAGGTTTTGAATCTGCATGGAAGCAATCCCATCCACATAAACCTCAATGTCAGCCAGAAACTTTATAAAATCCTTGTGGGTGGCAAGTTCACACAGCAGGCGGTTGTTAATCCGGCCGCTTTTCAGAAGCGCAACCATTTCATCACTCAAATGCAGTTCTGATAAAGGCGTGTTGGCCTGCTCCCTGTTCTCTGTCAGGCACAGGATATAATCCACAGATACACCATAAAACTTTGCCAGCTTCAAAAGGCTCCCGTGGTTGATTTCTTTATTGTTGTTCTTATCATTTTCATAGCTTCCGAGAGCCGAGCTTGAAATACCAGTGGCCGCTTCCAGTTCTTCCAGCTTCAAATGCCGCTCCACCCGTAAATCCTTCAGCCGTTCCTGAATTGTGGTAGCCCCTTTCATATTCCCTTATTCCCCTTTCCTGCGGCCAGCCTGCCGCAACAGAACCATTGTACCAAATTGCTAACGCAATGGCTTGCCTACTCTATTCCTTTGTGTTACACTATTTCTAACGTAGATTGATTG
>VSOC01000400.1:3597-11041 GCA_009774615.1 Lachnospiraceae bacterium | reverse complement strand
ACGGCCGCCGCAGCTATCCCCTGTATTCCGCCGCCGTGCGCCTCATAGGCTGATTGCATGTTGCTGAGATTTTGGGCAACGGTTTCTTTCGCTGCTCCCATAACTGTTCCGATGACATCTCCAATTCCCTGAAAAACCGCACCGGCTACCTGAAGGGCTGCGCTAAGCTTTTCTTTGAAAAAGCTAAAAATGGCATTGACTCCATTGCGGAACCATTCGCACTGGTTATAAAGCAGCACCAGCGCCGCGATAAGAGCCACAATCCCAATAACAATCCAGGTTACAGGATTGGCCAGCAAAGCTGCTGTAAAACTCCACACACTTGAAATCAGTGGGGCAAGGGCACCTTTTGCCAACACAAATCCGGCTTTTAAAATCTTAAAAGCACTAATCGTCTTTGTAACAATAAGGCCAATGGCAGAAATCACAGTAATTACTGTACCTGCAACGGTCAGAAAACCTCCAAGGGCAAGCACAACAATCATGATCATTCGGACAAGTTCCTGATTCTGTTCAATCCATGAACCGACCTTGGTAAGAACAGCTTCCCCTTTTCCCATAAAGTCATTAATCGTAGGAAGCAGTGTATTGCCAATACTTTCGGTAACGTTATGGATACGCTGCTGCAACCGTTCAAACCGTTCCGGCTCTGTTTCCTGCATGGCCGAAGCCATCTGTTCGGCAACGCCTGTACCTTTGCCCATGGCATCATAGAGATTTAAGATGTTATTCTGTAAATCTCCGGTTTTGGAATACATTAAATCAATTAAGGCTACCGCTTCCGTATCGCCAAATGCTTGCTGCAACTGCATTTTTTCAGCCGCGTCCATGGTTTCACCGAACTTACTGCGCAAAAGTTCAATAATCTCCGGCATGGACAAAAGCTGGTTATTGGCATCTAAGAAGGAAAGCCCCAGTGCCTGACCTCCTTTAGCCGCAGAACGGAGGAATGCTTTATATTTTGTACCCGCTTCGGAGCCGCCCATCGTCGCCTGCAGCATACCAAGAACGGCGAGTTGTTCTTCCATCGGTACATTCGCTGTCGTCGCCGATGCGCCCAGGGACTGAATACTCTGCGCCATGCCAGAACCGGAAGTCTTAAACGCCCGCACACTTTCCGAAATCCCCGCCGAAAACATCTCTCCAAATTCAATATCGCTTAAATCACTATAGTAATTCTTATAAATCCCGTAGCCGGTAGCAAAGAGAGAGGTCATTTCTCCTACGGTTGATTTTGTTGCCTTAGCCGTTAAACCCGAAAGACTTGTATATTCGGCAACCCCTTCATCCGTCAGAGAAGAAATACCGCTTTTAATGTCATAAGCCGCACTGATAAAGTCAGCCTTTGAAGTTCCGCTCCATTGGTCAGAAAAGCTTCGGGCGGCGTTTTCTAATGCATCCAGGTCTTTTACGCCAAGAGAGGCAAGTTCACCAAGGGCACGGCGGGTTTCAAAGGTTGCTGTTACAGGTTCAAGAACAGCCCCGACAACCTGCGTGCCCATTTCCTGCATAACCGTTCCTGCCTTTGCCATACCGCCAAAGGTCTGGCTTAATGCATCCATTCTGGATACATCCGCACCCACGCGGGAAGCAATCTGAGCCATGGGGCCGGAGAGGTGGTCAATCATGTTCATGACGAGTGAAAGTTTAAATACGGATTCTAAACTCATTTTTTACTTTTCACTCCTTTTCTTCATCTCTTTAGGTTTACCGTTATTCAGTAAAGGCTTTCACAATCGCCCGGGTAATGATTCCCTCCTTAAGCTCCTGGACATAGCGGGCTTTGGCTACCCATTCCAGAAACACATCGAGGTCATCGATGGTGTTGGGGTCAAATTTCTCTAAGAGAGTTGGAGGCAGGAAATGATAGATTTCCAGAATTCCGGCCTCAAAAATACTTTCCCTGACCTCCGTGACCTTCTCTCTTAGAGTTTCTTCAAATTTGCTGTATTGGTAAGGCCAAGAATCTCTGTCAGCTTATTGCCGATCGTGATAGCAATGCCGGGGTTTTCCTCCATATCTTTTGCAAGCCGCTCCCTGTCCTCATCAATTACCGCATCCAGCATGAATGCCTTGCTGGCCTTGGTTATTCCCTGCGCAGCGGTCTTTACATAACGGTCATAGCTGGGAACACTAGGGCGCTTAAAGCGATACGAATACTCTTTTTCATGGTCATCATCAATCGGAATCGTTATTCCAACCTGGTAAAGCTTTCCCTCATACTTGCATTTAAGTTCTTCTTCCATTGTCTTTGGAATCTTTTCTTCGCCATTCATATTTTTTATCCTCCTGCTTTTCATTCATGGGTTAAATTGACTTTACGCCATCCTGGATAATGCCGCCGACAATCATCATGTCAATATCCACCTTTAAATTTTTATCTCCCTGCGCCGCCTTATTGCTTCGTTTGGTAAACTTTACCTTTTTTAATTCATCAATATGTGTTCGCTCGCCTTCGTTTGCGTAAGAAACAATAATCGAAGGAAAGCCGATTTTATAAAAGGCAATCCCTTTTGCCCTGCAGTAAGCCAGCAGGTCGTCATAGTCGTCGCGGAGCATGGAAACCTTGCCAGATGCCTTGTAGTTTCCTGTACCATAGCCGCGGGGGCTTGACCCTCTGCCGTAGCTTTCCTCCATTTCCAGCTCATCATCGTAACTGATTTCCTGAAGCTGAAGCACAAGTCCGGGAAATTTGACATCCACATCGCCCCAGTCATAGTTTTTTCCATTCACTTTTAAAGCCATAGCCTTTGCCCCTCCTTCTTTTATTCACCACCGATGGCAGCACGTCCGAGGTCAATCTCAACCTCCCGGATATAGCCGCGGGAGAGATAGCGGATTTTTATGTGTAGGGTTTCATCTTCTAAAAAGCTTTCCTCATGACCGGGAAGCACGGTAGTTTCGTAATCGCTTATCTCGTTATGATCAACCATCTTGTCTAATGGCTCACTGATAAACTTTGCACGGGCTTCCAGTTCTCCCTGAATATCATCAAGGTCAATATCATCATTCTTTAAAAGCAGTGCCTTCTTTCGAGTTTCGCGGATAATCTTGTTCAGCACCCGGACATCCTCGGCATAGCGATAGTCGCTGCCATCCGGGCACATCATCTTCGTATGATACACATAGAAATCGGTCAGACCATCATACTCCCGAAACGTAAGATAACCTGCGACATCCAGGATTTCAATAATGGTTGTATCATAACAAACCGGTAAAAGTTCCAGAAGCTTTCCCTTAGAAAATCCCATCCCCGCGGTATCGCTTACCTGGCCGATGCACTTATGCACCGAAGTCATTGCGTACCTTCCGGCAACTGCTCCGGCCAGGTTAATATTCTGCGTCGTACCGTCCAGCCGAACCATACGCCCCCAGGCGGCGCACACCTGAATATCCCTGTTTTTCATTTTTCTGCGATCAGCTTCCATCTGAAGCGCCCAGTCATGAAGTTCTCCGGATGCATCGCTTTCCGGAAACTCAGCTTCAAGCAGAACAAAAGCAGGTTTATGATATACGGTCAAAAGTTCCTGCTGGGCTTCGCTTACGGCCTGCCAGAGCGGCAAGGTGCTTGCCCCTACTACATGAATAAATTCAAACGCATAGGAAAGGTTCTTGATTTTTTCAAAAGCGGTAAGAATATCACTGTTTGCGGCAGTCGGAGCCGTGGTTTCAAAAGAAAACCTGTCCCCGACAACAAATGACCCTGCTTTCTGTTCTTCACCCGATACCTCTTCAAATTCAATCGTCAGCCCTGTTCCTTCTATCTCATAAGTTCCTGTTACAGGCACAGTAAGTTCATCCGAAAAACTGTATCCCCCATTGATAGAAACCCTAAAAGCAGCCGTGTTCAGTCCGCCCTGGGCAGTTATCTCTACAATTACCGGAAAGGCGTTGGTCGGTGCGCCTTTGGCTGTAAGATTTCCGGTTCCTTTCCCTTCCTTTTTTACTTCTCCGACGGTTCCTTCCGAAGACGCCGCGACAGGGATGCAGATGATTCTCCCTGCTCCCCACTGTACGGAATCCATCACTGCATCCGCTAATGGAGATAATCCCAGGCGGTTCTTGATTTTGTCTGCATCCATATCGCTTGTTATGATCATAGGACTATCCGTTTCTACCGGAGAAACACCAATCTTAATATGCAGGCCGTCACCGGATTCTGCTGAGAATCCCAAAAGACCATCGCGGACATTCGTTTTTACATCTCTTAACATTTACCTTCCCTCACTTTCTTTCCCTGGGGAATGATTTATCGGCATCCGGTTAAAGGCACTAATCCCGTCAAGAAATTCTTTTTCGGTTAATACCTTTCCCGGTTTCCAACCATGAAGCGCACATGCCCCTGCATACACTGCCGCCTTAATTTTATGTTTCTTACAAAGCCGTTCTATCTGTTCCGGGTGCTCCAAAGCCTGCCCTTTGCTTTGCCCGCCCTGCGTGTTTTCTCCATTCTGCGGTTTAGCTGCCATTGCTTTTTTCCTTTCTCTCGTTTTTCTTTTCCACTTCAACATCGATCTTACATAACTTCCTTGGCCCGCTGTCTTTATAAAGCCCGCCATCGAAACTGATTTTTATCTGGACGGCAACCTGTGCTTTTAAAATCGAATCATCTTTTGTTACCCAGTCTGCCTCTTCAACTTCAATAGAAACAAAGTTTCCATCAACATAAATACCGCGGTCAAGATGTTTAAGAAATTCCTCGAACATGGTTTCGACTTCATCATCCGTATATCCGCCAATGACCACACTGAAGGTAAGCTTTCGCGAAAAGACCTGTACCCTCTTTTTCGACACTCCCTCTTGGTCTTTATAGTAGGTTTTGGAGTGGTTTCGGGAAAGGCTCTCGGTTTCAAAAAGCACTGCTCCAACATGAGATTCCTGGCTTTTTTCCAAAGCTTTCTGTGAAGTATAGGGTTTAGACTTTAAACCAGATTCTTTCAACTTATTAATAAGGTAGTTTTTACTTTCTGCATAAAGCATGGCTTAATCCTCCCGGGCAATAAAGTCTTCAACAGTACCTTTGATTTCCTGCATATCTTCATCCGAAAGACCAAGGAAGGGACGGGCAGGGATTTGTATGTGAACCTGCTTTTTGGAAATCCAGTGTCCATTTATCCGGAAACGCAGGGCTTTCTTTCTTCGTGCCCGTATGGTTCGCCCTGGTTCTCCAAACTGGTGCGTTGCTGCATGTTTAACGTTTGTACCCACGGCAAAGCCCGATGCATCCGAACGGGCATGGATGGAGTTGCGAAGCTGTGCCGACTGG
The DNA here is from genome assembly GCA_009774615.1 of Lachnospiraceae bacterium. Taxonomy (GTDB): domain Bacteria; phylum Bacillota; class Clostridia; order Lachnospirales; family Lachnospiraceae; genus Caccovicinus. Next base: position 5,775 of record VSOC01000400.1, on the reverse strand, counting down.
ATGAGCGTTCTGCCTCCTTCATTTGCTGCCCGGATGGAGGTTTTCCAGCGTCTGCCCTCCGGCTCTTTGCCCTGGCGAAAACGTTCCAAGGTAGAATCTCGTACAACTTCTGCCAAAGCAGCATTGATACTTCGTCGGTCTATTTCAGAAAAATACCGGATTCTTCTAAGCATAGCCCGTGTATCTCCTTGAAGCCGGATGTCAAACATAGATTACATTCCCTCCAATTGTCTGCGGCTAAAAAGCCGGGGATTTGACTTCACCGAAAAAGCAGTCGCCGCAGCCATAGCCGGATCGTCGGTTTCTGCACCTAAAGAAACTTTGCCTTCAGCAATCAGGGTAAGGAACTTGATTGCTGCATTATAACGGTTTAAATAGGTTTTCTGGTCTGTACCTTCATCAATGCCAATACGAGAAAACAGGTTATACACCGCAATATCCTTGCTAAACTTATTAATCACCTTGGGAACCGAAGAAAGCGGAACAGGATAGCGTTTGGCAAGATAGCCGTCAATCTCTGCATCAGCATCCCCGATAGCCGTATGAATGATTGGTTCCACCAGTTCCTCACGTTTCGATGGTTCTTCAATAAATGTATCCCCGATAATTGCGTTCAGTGCATCATCCTTAATCATTTCCCTTACTTCGGTTAATGTGCTGTAACTCATATCCTTTGCTCCCTTCGGTCAGACTTATTCGACTTATTTATGACTTGGAGCCATCCGAACCAACAGCCATCTGCCAGAAGCCAAATCCTGCGTTTCCTCTGGAATCCACGCCGTAAAGGAACTGCTTGCTCATGAATACATTGTCATCGGTTTCTGCTGTTTTGGACACAAACTTTGCCTTTTGACGCTGTTGGTAAATCAATGGCTTAATCGGACGCTTCGTGCAGAGCAGAAACCATGCTGTGTCACTCTTCAAGCGGGGTTCAACATGAATCTCTGCGGTTCCCTGCATCGTGTTCTTGGTTCCGTTTACAAAGTCTGCGACCAGAATATCCCTTGCATTTGCTTCCAGCGCGGGAGGAACAACCAGCAGATCCGGAACCAGTCCCAGAGAACGACCTTTGCTGTTCTTAAAATTCATCATCATTGCCCTGGCTGTTTTGTAGGCTTCCGATGTGAGTTTGTTCGTAAGCTTATTGCTTACGGTTTCTTTCCCTACCTTGTGGTCAGTAGAAAAGAACGCTTTACGGTCATAACATAAAGTATTAAAGCCCGAAGCCAGTAAATCATAAACTAGTTCATCCGGATGCATGGCAGCAGATTCTCCCAGCATCTGAATGGATGGTCGATACAGACCAATCTTGTCATCTTCGATTGCGTTACGGTCAACACCCACAGTAAGTTCAAAGTCCTTATTTTTAATGGTGTAATCGGAACCAGTAAGATTCTGGATCTCACGGTCGCCAATCCACTCTTTCATCCCTGGAATATCTCCCAGCCAGGCATAGGTTTCACTGTCCGTTGTTGATGGCACTACCGTTGCAATTCTCTCATAAGTTGGCTGCTGACTGGAAAATGCCTGGGTGAACAGAGTGTTGAATCCGGTATAAATACCTCTTAAATTTTGTGGATTAATAATCATTTCGTTTTCATCCTCCTTCTCATTCCTGGACAGCCGTGGTTATCGTAAGACCGTGCCCAATTTCAACGGCAACACCATCTGCATCAACATGAATGACCATGCCAGCAGCAGACGCTCCGTCAGCAAGGGCGGTAACGGTCTGGTCATCCTCGATATAACAGGGTTTTAAGAGATGTGCCTGGGTAATTTTATTTGCTGCGGTAGTTGTGTTATCAAAGACAAACACTCCCCGTGCAACACGGATGAACTGTTCGCCGTCACCCCCTGTATTTTCAATGGTTTGCTCTGCCCGCCCAGCTGCAGTCAGGCCAGCTGCTTTCTTTCCAGGAATTGCATAACCGTCTGCATCCAAAACAACAAGCCCTCCCTGATAAATCGTGGTTTTTGCCTTAACAGGCAAAGACAGAAACTTACTTTCCTGCAGAAGTTCAGAAGTAGCTCTTACATCGTTTAATGCTGCCATAACGTTTAGACTTCTCCTTTCCCGTATTTCTTGATGTCCTCAGAGGAAATGCCAAGCTGTTTGCACACAAGCAAAGTTGCCTCGTCTACAGCATCATCTTTCAATGCCTTTTCTTCCAAGACAAC
>VSOC01000400.1:0-3497 GCA_009774615.1 Lachnospiraceae bacterium | reverse complement strand
GTCCACTCGACAACGGCCTTGATTTGACCATCTTCAAGTTTAAGTTCCTTCACCCATCCTGCTGCTGGGGCTTCAACCCCTTTAAGGGTCTGGTGCTCATAGTCCACAACAAGGTCAACGCCGCGCTGGGCAATCTGGTCTTTCATTGCCTTAAAGCTTTCTTCGTCAACATCGAACTCCCCTTTTGAACTTACCACATGGCCAATCGGCAGGACGAAAATGGTATCTGGTACGCCTGTAAGTTCTACATTATCCCCTTTAAGGATAAAGTAATCGTCCATAAATGGTATTCCTCCTTTAGGTCAGGCAGATTCATTCCCCGTTTAACCGCGTTAGTCGGCGTGCGCACGGGGCGTTACTGCTTTTGGTGTAAGTTTCCTCCACTGTAAATAAAAAGGCGATTTAAAAGGCATTTAGAGCGTCGGTATTTTTTTATCCTTTTCATGGTTTTGGTATACTTTTTTCAGTACTTCGGGATAGCTTTTAAAATCAGGCTGAAAACGAACCTTTGCCGGGTTTGTGGAAAAGTGGGGATCGGGAAGTACATTATCTGGTTCCTCTGTTTCCACTACAAGCCCCCTCTGCTTGACCTGACGCTTGGATAAAGTCCTTACCGTACAGCGGCATCTAAAGCCATTAGGCGGAAACCATGTGTCCCAAACTGGACTGTCCGCAGGAAACACCCGCCCATCCATTGCAAGATGACTTGGTCTGGTGCGTGCGTCATTCACTGCGTCATACTGCCAGTAGGGACGAAGCTGCATTACTGATGGGCTTGTCATCTGCTCATAGTGCCCGACGTTGTAGGCTGTCTGAATGTTGGTGCGGAAGATGTTATCCGCCTGAAAAGGAGTAAGCCCCTCATAGCCCTGAGATTCTAAGAAATCATTCATATTGGTCTGGAATTCGTAAAGCGTATTTCCTTCTTCCAGCGCTGTCAGGATTTCCTCATAGAAGTATTTAAGAATCTGGACTTTGGTATAGCCGCTGACGGTAAAAGCAAGGCTGCGATATTCCTCGGCTAGAGCGTAAAACTTGGCTGGTGTAATGGGCACACGTTCTTTGAAATAGCGAACTGCTTCATCAAAGGTCATATCCTCCCGTGAAAAAATCGCATCGATATCAGCCACTTTCCAGCACCCGCCCTTCTAAGTCGGCATAGAGCATGGCCTTTTGCAAAAGCATTTCCATCTCCGATACATCCATAGATGCATAGAGTTTATCTACAGCCTTCTCATTTTCCATCATGGCTTTAAGTTCTTCTAGGCTTTCGGCTTCCTCAATCGCTTTAAAAACAGGAGCAAACGCACGTTTAAAAGTTCCTTTTCCCTTTTTTAATGCTGCATTTGTCAGCTTATCGATACGCTGCTGAGAACCGGGTTTATCTTCCTTAGCTTGATTAAGTACAAGTGGTATCTGTTCGCTGGAAGCCGTGTCTTTAAAAGGCAGATTTTCTATGTCAGTTTTCGGCGCATGGGGCGTGGCAATCTCCTCATCAGCTTCCGGCTCCGGGATAGAAAATTTCTTATAAATAAAGCTTGTCGGAACACGGAGTCCGGTTTTCTCAATGAGTATTCCAAGAATTTCTGCTGTCTGTGTCAGGTCTTCGGATTCCTCACAGTCAAAACGGATGTAGGGGATGCGCTTGTCCTCACCAAAATTGAATAGGCATAAGGGTCGGATAAGGTCGCGCCGAAGAGTAGAAGCCAGCGCCTTGCAGTCCGCTACCGTCAGATCGTGCCGTACGTCGTTATGGGTTTTACTCTGTGCATAGCTTCCACCTCCGGAGTCCGAAGTTAAGGTCTGACCAAGAACTGCCTTTGAGATTTGCTCGTCACAGTACCGGGCAAGCCGCTCATAAAGGTCAGAACTGGAAGTCTTTTCCGTAGTAATAAAATCAATCGTCGTACCGTCTGGAATAATACCCGCAGCATCTGCGCCAATCTGGATGAGCGCCTGCATAAAGGCAAGCTTATCCGCTTCGCTGGCTCCTGGCTGATATTTGCCCAGGCGAAGGGGCAGACCATAGACTTCGGCAAAACTTACCCAGTCTTTGATGTCATAGTTCTTAAACAGATACATCCAGGCCACGACTCGGAGAATACCGGCCCGGGAGGTATGCCCGCTGCGGGCTTTGTACTTATGAACAATAAATTTATTCTCTGGAAGCAGTACACCCTCCGGGAATTCCTCGGTACGAACCTTAAAAGAATCATCCAGGCTGTCCCAAAAGAAACGCTTCTGATGGCGGGCTTTGATATCCTGAACGACAACATGTCCCTCATCGTAACCCCACATAATTTCACTTACCGCAAAGCCTTTGCCGATAGCATCAAGCAAATCGGTTTCCATATCTTCAAATCCTTCGATACTGCTAAGCTGCTCCTGAATAAAATCAGCAATTGCCTTATCCCGCTCTTCATCTCCAAAGGGAATGATTTCAAAGTCAAGCCCTGTAACCGCATTTTTTCTGGTCTGAAGCTGGCTGAACAGGTGGGGATCTTTTTCCTCCATCTCTTCGAAAAGCTCCATCTGACGCAGAACATCTCCTGCGTCGGCTTCCTGAAGGATTCTTGCAAGCCGCATCGGTGTGAGCCCATTGGACGGGTATCCGCTGTACTTATCCGTTACCTGGGCAATGGCAATCTCCCGGATTTTAGGATGCTGAAACGGTATGAACGACTGCTGCTGTTTTGGTTTTTTCTTTTTATTCATCCCGCTTCCTCCTTAATACGCCCCATTTTTAAATCCTATAGCACGGGCAATCACAGTTTTATAATCAACTTTTCTTCCTACCTTAATATCCAGAGCCAACTTCACCGCCATCTGTAAGCCGTCCGGGCCGTCGTCATTCTTTCCCATAGGGTATTCCAACATCTGCTTTAGCAAAGTTTTATGCTTCCGGCTGAACTTGATATAGCCATTCTTGACAAAGGGCTGCAAAGACTGGATACGGGCATCCTTGTTTTGGGTGCTGTTGATTTCTTCGATGGGCAGGTACTCGCCGACTGCCGCCGACTTTTGCCGCATAATCTCTGCAAAATAATACTGGAACTGTACGGTTTCAACGCCGAACTTATAGTAAGGGCGTTTAAAGTCCCGCTTTAATCTGCGGCTTGCTTCCAGGGCATCCTCAATGATCTGGTCAGGCTTGCGCTTGGCGATGTCAGCAATCACTACATAGAGATAGCCGGTATAGGTATCCTTTGCCAGTGCAAAAATTGAACTCGTATCCGACTTTTTATTCTTTCCTAAGGATGGGTCATTTGAACCAATAAAGATAAATCTTGCATCGGAAAAGTCAGGGAACAGCTTCCCTTCATCATCCCAGAAATCAAACCATTCCTCCTGAAAGGCACACCTGCCCGGATCGATGGGATCGTTTTGAATCTCACTGTTAAAGGAAGCTTCACCTTCAGATACACGCATAACCATAAGGGCATAGTAAGAAAACTTTTCTTCCCACAAAACCGCCGTACCTTCCAGCATAGCCTCCC
>VSOC01000040.1 GCA_009774615.1 Lachnospiraceae bacterium | reverse complement strand
GTTTAAATGGATGCAAGATAATTCATTTTTGTTGATAAAATGCTTTTAGAAAGATATAGAATGGATATCATTTTAGAATTGAATAATAACAGGTAAAAAATATATGATTGTAAGACATCAAGGAGTATCTATAGCAAGCGGAAAAAATGTAACTGGATATGCTGTTCATATGGATGGGAAATCCTATATTTTCTTTGACAATGGCTGTAGGATACAGGTAAAAGCGTCTTCGATTATTCCTATAGAGGAAGGGTTAGTTGATGCGATAGAGTTAATGCCAGTCAATGACAACGTGCATTCTCTGTATTGTTTAGGATTAGGCGAGCAGTTACTATGTGAATTAAAAAAACATGGTGTTCGTTATTTAGAGGATTTATTGGAATGGAAAGATGAGGATTATAATAAAATCAAAGGTCTTGGTTTACAAAAGAAAATTAAGATACAGAGGAAATTAGAGGAATATGGACTGGTAAAAAATAATATTACTTAAAATTAGAGTAATAAAACATCCTTATAATTATTAAACTATACCTCAAATAAATGTTACAATATATACGAGGTATGGAAAAATGAATGTAAATCGAGTAAAGAAATTACGTTTATCATTGAAATTAAGCCAAGAAGAATTGGGAGAGCGCACCAATATTTCCCAACAACTTATCAGCAAAATAGAGAATGACGACCAGAAGCTGACAAGGGATAACATGATTGTTTTGGCTGATTTTTTTCAAGTATCAACAGATTATCTCCTTGGAAGGAGCAATGTCCGTACCACGTTGGAGCAGGAATCCGAGCGTCTGAACCGATATGAGCAGTACTATGACTTTATACAGGTATATGAGGTTTTAGGCGATAAAGGAAAAAAACTGCTTCATGGCATGGCAGATATGCTGGTAAAAGCAGATATCGACTAAGGAGGCTGTTATGCTTGATATAGCAATATGTGAAGATGAGAGATTCCAACAGGGCGAGTTAGAAGAAATGCTGTACACCCTGGGAAAGAAATTGGGAATCTATCTGGAAGTCAGTGTCCATGAACGTGGAGAGTCCCTGTTGGCAGATGTTAATTATGGTGCTCACTATGACGTAATTTATCTGGATATTGAGATGGATGGTATGGATGGGCTTCATGTAGCGGAAGAATTGCGCAGCCAGGATCGTACTGTGCAGATTATCTATGTAACACAGTATGAGTGTTATCTCCATCAAAGCATTGACACGATGCCAAGCGGCTATCTCGTAAAGCCTGTAAATCCAGAGGAATTTAAGAAGGTTTTTCAAAGAATTAGTAGCTGGATTCAGGGACAGGATGCTTACTACCATTTTACCAGTGATAAAATTCCCAGAAAGGTATTGCTGAAGGACATCTTATATTTCAGGAGCAAATTAAGACAGGTAGAGATTGTTTGTGAAGAGAACAGTCATCTGATTTACCAAAAGTTAAATGAGATCGAACGAGAGTTAGCAGCAGAAAATCAGAAATAGTTTTTGAGAATCCATCAATCCTATTTGGTTAATTATAATCATATCCGTTGTTTTGGACATAACTGGGTTGAACTGCAAACAGGAAAACGGCTGCCGATGAGCCGTGGCAGGAGGGAAGTGGTTGAAAAACGGCTGGAAGGAGCATCCATGTGAATATAAAAGCGATGCTTCATGCAGTAATATTAACCTTGTATAATGTGATTTTGATTAAGCTATATCTGGATGCATTTTTAGAATGTAAGAAATGGAAGCAGAGTGTTATTGGCTGGGGACTATTTATGGTGTGGGAAATAGGAAGAATTATTCAGGTTCTTCCTATTGGAAGCCTGGGGATTTTTACGCATCAAAGTCCGGGATGGAATCTGCTTACGAATATTATTGTAATGGGAGCCGTTGGATTGCTTTCATTGGTTTTAGGAATCAAGTATTTTGTGAAAAAGAAATCTCGGGATATTATTGAACATTTTGAAGGCAAGGTACTTTTGCTTTTTGTTTTTGCTGGGATTATTCTCTATTATTCTTTTTATCGTCTGGCTTATAATGGCAGAGTAGATGGTGTTGAAAATGTTCTTTGGCTATCAGTTAGTGCTTTGATGCTGTTGGTTTTGGAACTATGTATTTATCCCATTTATGGAAAGCTTGCAGAGGCTGTCTGGACAAAAAGGAACATTCGTGATTACAGAAAACAGATAGAATTGTATAAATGCCAGAGAGAACTGGAAAGAGCTACGAGAGAAGAAGTTGCACGAATCAGGCATGACTTGAAGCAGGAACTTGTTTATTTATCTCATCTTTTACGGTGTCAGGAATATGAAAAGATGAAGAAGGTTTTAGATTCTTTATATGGTGAATTACAAGAGAATTGTTGCGCAGAAGGCAGAAGCGGAAATCTGGCATTGGACGCACTTCTTAATCATTTGACCCAGGAAACGATGAAATATAAAATTGAACTTGACTTGAATATCGATGTGAATGGAGCAATGAAACTGGATGATACGGAATTATGCGCGTTAGTAGGAAATATATTTGATAATGCAGTGGAAGCATCGAAAAAAATTGCAGAGAACAGAAAAATTTGGGTGCATTTTTCTTATTAAGAAGGGATATCTGTATTTCCTGGTGAAAAACCGATATAATGGCAGAATACAAAGGGATGGAAAAATAATAAAAAGTACTAAGGAAGGGATGCATGGTTTTGGTCTTTTGTCTGTAAGGAGAATTGTACATAATTATCATGGAAATATGGAGATTTCAGAAAAGGATAAAATATTTAGTGTAAAAATCACTGCATTTTGCTAAAACTTTTTGCAGGTATAATTGTTTTTTTGAAGGTGAGTCATGGAAATGATTCGCCTTTTTTGTTTAAAACTAGCACATTATTTGTTGATTATGACATCGAAAATAGCCTGTTGGAAATTAATGGTAAAATAAAAATAGATGTTTTCTTTACATAAAATACAGAAAGCAAGCGTTTGCTCAATACGATTTTTGAAGAAAATCGTATTGTTGTTTTTATTTGGAAATTTTCTTGCTTTTTCTTTTTAGGTGTCAATGACAGGTTGTTTTCATCATGCTTTCTGGAAACAAGTACGAGCAGTAATCTGATGGGTCTGTAACCGACATTGGCAATGCAAAATCGCCACGACCTGTCAGCGAAAAGAGAGCCGTAAATTTCCGTACCGCAGGGTTAAAGGGAGATGCTGGGGATGTGGTCTGGGCAGGTTTGCCGCCTGTTGACGCTCATTCCTGGTATCACGGGCCTGTGAGCCGCAGGCGGCTTGAATATAAAGGATAAAGATGCCGGTTTGTCGTTTGCAGAAATAAGAGGACATTTAGACAAGGCGGTATTGCATAAATATAGAAAAAACATGACAGGTGACGCGAAGCGGCGCATGGTGTTTCATTCCGTTGGTATTATGCAAAATAAATTTTTTGTGATAAGACAACGATAACAGGAAATAAACTATAGAAAGGCGTTCAAGGGGCAGGATATGGAACTGACAAGGGAAAAATTAGAGGAGATGGCGGCTGTGGATATCCGAAACGTGGATATTAACAGCCTGACGGATTTAAGGGATATTGTGGTGGACACGAAAAAGCCTGTACCCCAAAAACTAGCTTCTTTCGCAGAGCAGACCAATAACGTATATGTCCACCGGATCGGAGATTATATTGTGAAAGTCCGTTTCCAGAAAGAGGGTCCGACCATTGATGATAAGATGGAAGAATATTTAAGGAGGCTTGCGGAGATACATATTTGATTAAGCAGGAAGAAAAAAAAGTCAGGGGTGATACAGTTGAAAGAAAAACGATTCTATGCGGCCATGTATCTCCGTCTTTCAAGGGATGACGAGGACAGGGATGGCTTAACCAAATCCGAGAGCAACAGTATCGGAAGTCAAAGAGAACTTATCAAATCATTCTTACGGGAGCAGCCGGACATAGAACTTTACGACATCTATGTGGACGACGGCTTTTCAGGGAGCAATTTCGACAGACCAGAATTTAAGAGAATGATCGGCGATATTGAGGCAGGCAGGGTGAACTGTGTGGTAGTGAAAGACCTGTCCCGCTTCGGGCGTGATTATATTGAATCCGGGAGGTATATCCAGAAGACTTTCCCGGCTCTTGGCGTGCGCTTTATTGCGCTGACCGACCATTTTGACAGCATATCGGCAGACACAGGGGAAAGCAATATTGTCCTGCCGGTGAAGAATTTTATTAATGATTCTTATTGCCGGGATATTTCCATAAAGGTTAAGAGCCAGCTGGAGGCAAAGCGCAAAAACGGGGAGTGCATAGCCGCTTTTGCTGTTTATGGGTATAAAAAGAGCGACGAGGATAAGAACAGGCTTGTCGTTGATGAATATGCGGCAGAAAATGTGCGCCGGATATTTGCATGGAAAATGGAGGGGATGGCCATATCTGCAATTGCAGAAAAGCTGAACGGCTTAGGGATACTATCCCCAAAGGAATATAAAAAATCTATGGGGCTTTCTTATAACGGGGGCTTTTCTGGAACGGGAAGAAGCAGGTGGGGAAATGCCACGATCAAACGAATACTGACAAACCAGGTCTATTTGGGACACATGGTACAGGGGAAAACAGAAAAGATCAATTATAAGGTGAAAAAACAGACAAAAAAACCGGAGGGGGAATGGGTGAAAGTAGAAAATACCCATGAGGCGATCCTATCTGCTGACGATTTTGAGGTGGTGCAATGCCTGCTGAAAGCAGACGGACGGAAAAGCCCGGTATCCGGAAAACCCAGTCCCTTTATGGGCATACTGTTTTGCGGTGACTGCGGTGAGCAGATGGTACGGCGGACGGTTCACTATAAAGATACGTCAAAAATTTATTATATCTGTTCCACAAAGAACCGTGGGGAGGGGTGCAGCAGGCACAGTATAGAGGAAAATACACTAAAGGAAATCGTCTGCCAGAGCATACGGAAATTTGCCAATTCCTTTTTGAAAGAAAAGGAACTTTTTGACCATGCGCTACAATATGAAATCAATTTTGATTCGGTTGCCCGGTATGACAAAGAGATTGAGCGGTTGAAAAAAGAACAGGATAAGTACTATTCCCTCTGTTCCGGCCTGTATGAAGATTTGCGGACGGGCATTATTACAAAAGAGGAATTTGAACGTCTGCACAGCGGTTTTTCCCAGAAAGGGAAAGAACTGGAAAGCGCCATGCTGAAACAGGAACAGCTGATAAAAAGTATGTTTAAAAAAGGGGTGCTTTCTGCGGGAAGGCTGAAAACGTTCCAGGACTGTGCAGAACTGAAAGAGATTGACCGCCGCACTTTAAGCAGCCTCGTAAAGAGAATCTGTGTTTATGAACATAAACAGGTTGAGATCGAATTTCATTTTATGGATACGTTTGCTGTCACGGCAGACATTGGACGGAGAATTTTGGCAGACAGGACAGAAAGGAGCGCATAACATGGGCAGGGTGTCAAAGAGAACTTCCGCCCATACTGCGGCGGTAAAAGAAACAAAAGTAGGTTATAAAGCGGGTATTTATGCAAGGCTTTCATCCGATCAGGACAAGAGAAAGAATGAATCTGTGGAAGTGCAGGTCATGATTGCAGAAAAATATATCGAAGAATTTAACCAGGAAGGAACGGAACGGATCGAGCTCATAGACCGCTATATTGATCTGGGAAAAACGGGGAGTAACTTTAACCGTGACGAGTTCCAGAGGCTTATGCAGGATATACGGCTTGGGGATATCAACTGTGTAATCGTCAAAGACCTTTCCCGTTTTGGCAGGAACTATCTGGAAGCGGGAAATTATATTGAGAAGATTTTCCCGTTTTTAGGTGTCCGCTTTATTGCGGTTGCCGACGGTCTTGATACAGGAAGCAAGGGGAATGATACAAAACAGATGGCTGCGGAGATAAAAAACCTTGTCAATGATATGTATGCAAAGGATTTCTCTGTAAAGGCAAAGCAGCATTTGAAGCAGAGGCGGCAGGAAGGCTCTTATGTGGGAGGGCCGCCGCCCTACGGCTACAACGCCGCGTGGGATAAGAAAATCCGGAAACTGGTGCCGGATGAAAATACAGCAGGGATTGTCCGGTATATCTATGAGCGTTTTATTCAGACAGAAAGTTATACGGCGGTTGCCGATGACTTAGACAGGAAGAAGATTAATCCGCCCTATATCTATAAAAAGACAGGAGAAGTTTTTTTCAGCCAGGAACAGGGAGATTATAAGGGCTGGGATAAGGAAGCGATACATCGTATCCTGAACAGTGAAACGTATACTGGTAAATTGGTGCAGGGGAAGACATCGATTACAGCAAAGGATGAGAGAAACCGTATCCATAAAGCGGAAGAAGAATGGGTGATCCGGAAGAATACGCATACCCCCATCATTGACATGGCATTATTTGAGGAGGCAGTAAACGTGCGGGAAAAGATCAGGGAAAAGACAAAATCCCATGCGCATCCGACAAAAGGCTATCCAATCGGAGAAAATATTTTTGATCGTGTACTCTACTGTGGTGTGTGCAAAAGGAAAATGACACGCGACAGCTATGTGAAAACTTATGCGGACGGCAGGAAGGCAAGGATGGATGGGTATTTCTGCTTGAATAGCAGTCAGACAAAAGTGGAAAGTTGCCCTATGTCGAACCGTATTTCCAAAAATGAACTGGTGGATATTCTGCTGCCGATTCTTAGAATAGAATTTTCTGTATATCTGGGGAAACCAAATCAATATATGGAGGTTGTGAAGGAACAGATCCGGACGGCGGGGGAAGAGATCGACAAAAAGAAAAGAAAAGTGGAAAGGGCGATTGCTGCTGCGAAAGAGAGGGAACAGACAAAATATGTGGAATACCGTAGGGGAATGATTCTTCAGAGCGAGTATGTCGCTTATAAAATGCAGCAGGAAGACGAGATCGGGGATTTAAACCGGAAGAAAGAGAAACTAGAAACAGACAGGGAAAATCTGGACACGGTATCGAAGAAATCTATTGCAGCAGCCCATGCTTTGTACCGTTTAAAGAGCGGCAGGGAACTGACCAAGGAAATGGTAGAATCCCTGATTCGGAGAATTTATGTCTATCCGGGGAAAAGGATCGAAGTGCAGTTTACCTATACCTTATCGGACGAAGTCCGCCCCTGTCCGTAGGACATGCGTTTAGGGGTACTTGGAAAGTATACCAATGATTTGTTGGAAGGAGTGCTGAAACATGGATAAACTTGCGATTTACCTGCGTCTTTCTCTGGAGGACGCAGAGGACAAAGACGAGAGCAACAGCATCAGCAGCCAGAGAACCCTGCTTCTTGACTATATTCGGCATAACGAGGAACTAAGAGGAAAAGAGGTTTCTGCATTTTGTGATGATGGCTATTCAGGTACAAACATGGACAGACCGGGGATGCAGAGGCTCTTAAAAGAGATCAAAGAAAACCGGGTGGGGTGCGTGATCGTTAAGGATATGTCGCGCTTTTCCAGGGATTATATCGAACTTGGAACTTACATAAACCAGATATTCCCATTTATGGGGGTGCGGTTTATTGCGGTAAATGACCATTACGACAGCCGTGACCACGCCGGAAGCACCGCTCCCATTGACACGGCTTTCCGGACACTTTTATATGATCTATACAGCAAGGACATATCCGTAAAAGTTAAAACTTCCTTTGAAAATAAATGTGCCAATGGAGAATATGTTTTCGGACAGGTTCCCTTTGGGTATGAGAAAAGCCAGGAAATGAAAAATGTAGTTGTGGTGAATGAAAGGGAAGCCGGGATCGTGAGGTATATTTTTGCCCTGGCATTAGAGGGAAACGGCAGCACACAGATTGCAAGAATCCTTAATGAGAAGGGGATACCGACCAAAACACAAATGCGTCATCCTGGGAGGACGGATAAAAATGGCAGGGTACAGGCGTGGGATGATGTATCGGTGAAAAAAGTCTTGAATAACCGTTTTTATCTGGGTGAGATGGCATATGGGAAAACGAAACGGAAATATGTGGGCAGCAAAAACGGTATTGCATTGCCGAAAGAGGAATGGAAAGTGATACCAGGCCACCATGAGCCGCTGGTTACTCTGGAAGATTTTGAAAAAGTGCACTTTCCAAGTACCCCTAAACGCATATCCTACGGACAGGGGCGGACTTCGTCCGATAAGGTATGTCCACTTCATAAAAGTGCGGTCAGTTTCAGAAAGAGGAAGAAAAACCCTCTTGTGGGAAAACTTTTTTGCGGCGGGTGCGGTTATTCCATAAGGTACAAACCCATAGGAGGAAAGAATAAATACCGCAGGTTTGAGTGCCGGAAACACGCAATCTTGCAGATACCAGAATGCTGTACTTGTTTTTCTGCCGATCTGCTGGAAGAAACAGTATTGACCATGTTGAACAGGGAACTGATGGTACGTGGGAATGCCGTAAAGGAAAGCCAGAGCCTTGCCTGTTTCCAGAAGTCTTATATCGCAGAACTGGAAAAGAAAACCGCAGAGTGTCAGAATAGGAAAAAGCAGCTTCAGGTAGAAGAGGGCATTCTATATGAGCGTTATGCGCTTGGTACGCTGCAGGCAGCATTATACAGGCAGAAGGCAGACAGCATAAAGGAACAGCTCTCCCGGTTATTGGCAGAGGAAGAAAGGTATGGAAAGGAACTGGAACAGGTTCGGGAAGAATATAGCCGGACAGAGGAAGATATGAAGCAGGTTATCCGATATTCTCATTTAGAAGTGCTGACACAGGAAGTGGTTGATGTCTTTATTAAAAAAATATACGTTTATAAAGACAAAAGGGTTGATATTGTGTGGGATTTCCGCGAAAGCGGAAAGGAAACAGAATGGGGGTAAGCAATCCGGGGCAGTTGACAGAGGTATTGACGAGGCAGATCCGGGGCTTGTCAACCTGACACTAATTCACTGTCAATTTTGCCCTAACTTAGCATTACTGCACCATACTCCCCACGAAGTTATGTGGGTTTCCGGAGGTTTCGCGGGGAAAAAGTGAAAAAAGTTCGTGACATTAACTTGACATCAGCGGGATGGGGGGCACTTTGCGTGAGGGATAGTCTGCCGGGGTAGAAGTGAAGAATGATTTATAAATTACATGGGAACAAATCTATAATCTTGCTTTTGAAGTGGTCGAATTCGACCACTTTAAAAGCCAAGCAGGTTTCCATACATTTGTGCTGAGTATTTAGGAATGGATTGGAAAGACAAAAGTGATAGGATTATTTGTGAAACGTGGAAAATATGGAGGAACGTATGAGCATGAAGATATTGCATTTGAAGATCCATATTGGCATAAGTAGTTTGAATACAGGAAAGAATGGGATACACAATCTTGCTCTTATTTGAAGATTTATGATGTTTATGCGAAAAAATTACAGATCAGAAGCAGTTGCCGAGGAATCCTCAGCAACTGCTTCTGATGGCAAAAAATACAGGATGAAATTTTATAATCTTGATGCGATTATTTCCGTGGGCTACCGAATTAATTCCATTCGGGCAACTCAGTTCAGACAGTGGGCAACAAAGGTGTTAAAGACTTTTGCGGTTCAGGGATATGTGTTGGATAGAAAACGATAACCCGACACTAATATTTTACCCATAAATTTCAAATAAGACTTGCAAAAACAAAAAAATATGGTAATATTGCTGTACTGAAAACGATTTCTGTTACAGAAAAAGGATGAAATTGCACATGAAAAATGGAAAAATCACAATTAAGGATGTAGCAGAGTACGCGAATGTATCACCGTCCACGGTATCGCGTGTGCTGAATAACTATAAATGGATCAATTCCGAGGTAAAGGAGCGGGTGCAGAGGGCTATTGACGAACTTCACTATGTTCCGGATTTTACAGCGAAGGCTATGGTTCGGGGCAGGAGCCAGATGGTCGTGGTTATTGTGCCGATTATTGATAATCATTTTTTTACCCAGTTGATTAATACGGTGATTCAGGAAATGAAAAAGTACGGCTATTATGTCGTTGTCTATACGACGGAGTCCGCGGATGAAGAGTGCAGCTTTCTGGGGAGTTCGATCTGTCAGATGGCTGACGGGATTTTGGATGCCACTTCGTTAAAAGAACTGTCGCCTTTGCAGGAGATTAAGAAGCCAGTGGTGCTGGTTGACCGTTTTTTTGAGGATAATACATCGATTGATTGTGTGATGAACCGCAACTATGAGGCCCTGTATCAGGGAACGGAGTATCTGATCGGGAAGGGCCATCAAAAGATTGCGTTTCTTGTGGGTGAAGAGGGTTATGGTATTGCCAGGGAAAGGGTTCGGGGATTTCGGGATTGCCTGAAAAACTATGGACTGCCCTGGAGGGATGCGTATTTTATTCAGGACTGCTGGAAGACGGAGGCAGGGATACGCTATGCATCGCAGCTTCTTGAACTTCCGGATGCACCTACAGCTATTATCGCCGGGAACAATACGCTGACGATGGGTGTTCTTGAAGCCGTGAGAAACCATGGGCTGGTGCCGGGCAGAGAGATTTCCATGATTGGTTTTGAAGAGTGCGATGAGGATGTGCAGGTGTTTTCCAGGCATGGGATTACCTGTTTTTGCCTGGATACATCAGCCATTGCAAGCACTGCCGTAGAATTGCTGCTTGGCCGAATGAACCAGCCCGGGAAAAGTAGCGGGGCGCGGCTGGAGTCGTTGGATTTGCACTTTATCGAACGGACGTCGGTCTGTACGGTGAAATGATGATGCGAAAAAAATGTAGTCATTTTGGATGGCAACATTTTTTTTACAGGAACTGAAAACGTTTTCAGTAGGCAAAAATAAAAGAAAAATCAGTAGAGCAACACAGAGAATGCAGCAGAAAGCAAGGGAACGAAAAGGTAATGCAGCAAAAAGGAGAAGGAGGAAACAGATGAAACCAATTGGAATTATCGGGGGAAGCGGGTTTTATGAATTGCTGAAAAATCCCAGAATGTTTGTCCATAATAATAAGTATGGGCGTTCTTCGGAAATTTTTGAGGGTGAGATTGCGGGGCGTAAGGTTTATTTTCTTCCGCGTCATGGAGAGGAGCATAAAATCATTGTGCCGCGGATTAATTACAGGGCAAATCTGTGGGCGTTTAAGGAACTGGGGGTGGAGCAGATACTGGCAACGAACTGTGTGGGAAGCAGTAATCCGAAGATTGAATTGGGTAGTCTGGTGATTCCGCATGATTTCTGCGACTGGACCAGAAGGTTTCCGCGCTCTTTATACGATGATGAGGTGGAAGCCTACCATGTGGATATGACGCCGGCCTATTGTCCGGATTTAAGGAAGGTACTGATCGATGCAGCAAAGCAGGTAAAGCCCGGACATGTTCATGACCAGGCAGTGATTTTTGTTAATGAAGGGCTTCGGTTTGAAACTCCGTTTGAACTAAAAATGTTCAGAAGTCTGGGGGCTGACCTTATCGGGATGACTACGCTGCCGGAAGCCGTGTTTGCCAGGGAGGCGGCAATCTGCTATGCACATATCTGCGTTCCCACGAACTGGTGCCTGGGAGAGCAGATTGAGGCTGACGATTTTCCAAGGCTGCTGAAACAGGGAATCGAAGATTTTAAGCAGGTGTTAAACCTGGCCATTCCCATGCTTTCCGACGATCGGGATTGTCCGTGCAGTCATGCGCTGGACCATGCCATTTTAAAAAAGTAAGGAGGAAAGAAGATGGCGGGATATCGAGCCTTGCTTACGGATCTGGACGGAACCCTGATTCATTCGCAGGATTGTATCTGTGACGCACTTTTTGCCGCCTTTGCAAAGGTGAGTGATGTGGTTCCCTCAAAAGAGGATATTCTGGGGATGTTCGGGCTTCCGGTGGAGGTTATGCTTACTGCTTTGACCAATGTGCGCCCGGACGAGAAGGAAGTTATTGCCGCGTTTATTGACGAGTATAAGCGGCAGTATCCGATCCATATGGAGAGGACCAGGCTTATTGACGGGGCATGGGAAACCATAAGAATCATAGAGAATAAGGGAATTCCGATTTGTCTGATCACTTCGGAGCGCAGGAAGAATGCGGCCCATATCCTGAAACAGACAGGACTTCACCGCTATATCCGGCAGATGGTAACCCGGGATGATGTGACCTGTTTTAAACCTGATCCGGAGCCGATTCTAAAGGGAGCCGCCGCCTGCGGGGTAAGTCCCGGGGAGTGTGTCTACATTGGCGAGTCGCCGTTTGATATTGAGGCGGGCGTGGCGGCTGGTGTGTTTACCGTGGCGGTGCCGTCGGGAAACTGGCCGTTAAAAGCACTGGCGGAAAAATCTCCGGATTGTGTGATAAGCGATATTACTAAACTTTGTTCTGTCTTTGCGGGGCAGATGGGTAAATAGAAACAGAAATGCAGGCAGGTTTTTTGCCGTAGATCAAGGAGAACAATGGTACGCTATATTAAGAAACAGGAGGAAAAAAGATGAGGAAAATAAGCGGATATTTTATGGCAGCGGCATTAATCTTTGCATTGGCAGGATGTGCAGGAAAGACTGAAGCACCAGAAGGGCAGAATAACCGAACCACACAGCAGGCAGGGAATACAAAAAAGGAGAAAGAGGAGGGTGGAAGTTCGACGGGAGAAAAATCCGGGGAAGAAGAGCAAGGCGGTAATGCAGGCGAAGCAAAAAAACAGGAGGTTCCCCAAGACGATGAGCTATTCACCTGCCTGATATCGGAGGCACCGGCGGGCGTTCCTTTTACGGATCTGACCTGGACGGGTTTTGAACGGATAAAAGAAGAATACGGCGCTTCGGTAAAACTGATTGAAGCGCTGGATAAGGCAGAGTATGCCGAGCAGATCCGCGCTATGGCAGAGATGGGGGCAAATCCCATCTACACCATGTTTGATACAGTCAATGAGGTTGCCGTGGAGCTTGCCCCGGAATATCCGGATACCTTTTTCTGTCTGATTGACAGCAGCCTGGACACAAAGTATGACAATGTGGCAAATGTCTATGTGGATTCCTTAGAACCTGCCTTTGTCGCCGGGTTTGTGGCAGCAAAGACAAGCGAGGCGAAAACGATTGGATGGATTGGAAGCCTGGATATCCCCGTAATTAACCGATTCCGCGACGCTTACCTTGCAGGGGCAGGCTATGCCGAACCGGAAGTGACGGTGCACACGGCCTATGTGGGGGATGACAGCGATACGGTAAAGGCCGGGGAGCAGACAAAGATTATGGTCAGCCAGGGCGCGGATATTATTTTCCAGACGGCAAATCTGGCGGGTCTGGGAGTAATTCAGGGCTGTGCGGATGCAGGAATTTTGTGTATCGGCGTGGATGAATGGCAGGGCGGTATTGATGACTGCGTATTCTGGTCTTCTTTAACGGATATTTCCGGGGCTGTGTTTGATTCGTTTACTTCTTATAAAGAAGGCAGTTTCACTCCCGGCAGGACAAACTATGGAATTGAAACCCATTCGGCTATTTTTGATGAAAGGGATTATGAAAAGCTTCCGGAAGAGGTGAAGTCTTCGCTGGATGAGCTGCTTGCGGCAGTGGAATCCGGCTCCCTTAACCTGGAGGAACTGCTTCCCTAAAGAACGGCTTCCCTAAAGAACTGTTTTTATAAAGAACGGCTTCTACAGGGAAGATGAGTTGCTGCAAGAAAATTGGAAAATATTGTAGAAATGATGGTAAAGGGTTAGGATAAAAGGCAGAGGGTGTGTTTATGGACGTTGTGCTGGAATTAAAGGGAATAACCAAGCGGTTTGGAAGGCTAACCGCCAATGACAGGATCAGCCTTTCTGTGCAGAAGGGAAGTGTCCATGCCATAATCGGAGAAAACGGGGCAGGAAAGAGTACGTTGATGCATGTGATCAGCGGGCTTTACCGGCCGGATGAAGGGGAAGTGTTTGTCCACGGGAAAAAGGCAGATTTTAAAAATCCCAGCGATGCCAGCAGGGCGGGGATTGGGATGGTGCACCAGGAGTTTATGCTGTTTCCGGAGTTATCGGTGCTGGATAATCTTATGATGGGGTATGAAAAGCGAAAATGGGGGATGTTCTTAAACCGAAAAGCTGCCCGCCGCCATGCAGAAGAACTGTGCCAGGAATATCATTTTAATATCCCTTTGGATGAACAGGTGGAGAATCTGTCGGTTTCCATGCTGCAGCAGGTGGAGATTGTCAAGATATTGTACCGGGGCGTGGATATCATTATTTTTGATGAGCCTACATCGGTTCTGACCCCGCAGGGAATCCAGGGATTGTTTGAAGCTGTTCGTTTTCTGGTAAAAAACGGAAAAACGGTTCTTTTTATCACGCATAAGTTAAAGGAAGTGATGGAGATTGCGGATCAGATTACGGTGTTAAAAAACGGGCGCTGTGTTGGCAGTGTAAAGCCGGGGGAAACGGATGAACATGGGCTTGCCGCGATGATGGTGGGGAGGGAGGTTATTTTAACTGCGCAGAAGGAGGAAAAAAAGAAGGGAGAGATTCTGCTTGACGTTCGTAATCTGTCTGTGCCGGATTATGAGGGAAGGGAGAAGTTAAAGGATGTGTCCTTTACCCTACACCGGGGAGAAATCCTGGGTATAGCAGGTGTGGCGGGCTCTGGTCAGCAGGAACTGGCGGAGGGATTATTCGGCCTTAAAAAAAGCAGCCGGGGAGAGATTTTCTTTGACGGAAAGAATATTACCGGCCTGAACTGCCGGGAGCGCCGCATGTGTCGTATCGGCTATATACCCCAGGATCGGATTCGTGAAGGAATTAACAGGGAGGCTTCGCTCTGGGAGAATGCAATTATGGGTTATCACAGGGGGAAAGGGTCGGGAAATCGATTTCTTTTAAAACGCAGACAGGCCATGGATTTTACCGAACGGATTATCCGTGAGTTTAAGGTGAAAGCCTCCTCTCCCGGCTTAAAAATACAGACGCTTTCCGGAGGAAATATTCAAAAATTAATTGTCGGAAGGGAGTTTTTACAGGAAAACCGTCTGCTCATTATAGAAGATCCCACACGGGGGATTGATATTGGGGCTATAGAATTTATCTGGAAAAAGATAGAATCCATGGCAGCTTCGGGGGCGGCTATTCTTCTGGTAAGCCATGAACTGCATGAGGTGATGGAGGTATCCGACCGGATTCTTGTGATGTATGACGGAAAGCTGTACGACGCAGGAGAACACGGAGAGAAGAGCGAAACGGAGATAGGGCTTTTGATGACGGGAGGTGGCTGTGCATGAGAAGACGGATAAAGAGCAGGAGAATGAACCGGGATGCGGTGTGGGATGCGATGAAGTATGCAGGTTCATTTGCCGCCGTTATGGTTATCGGCAGCCTCCTCATCCTCTGGCAGGGGGAAAATCCTGTTGCCGCCATGCGTTACATCCTTCAGGGAGCCTTTGGCAGTATAAGAAATCTCGGCAATACGCTGCGCTGGATTACCCCCTGTATCCTGACCGGGATTGCCGCAGCCGTTGCTTTTAAGTCCGGGGTGATGAATCTGGGGATTGAAGGACAGCTTTACTTTGGGGCCTACGCCGCTGCCCTGTTTGGATTTTATGTGCGTCTTCCCAGACCATTGCATGTGACCGGGTGTCTTCTTGCCGCAGGGACGGCAGGGATGGTATTCGCCCTGCTTCCGGCGGTGATGAAGCTGGTTTTTCACGTCAATGAGATGATTACCACCCTAATGCTTAATTACATTGCGGTTTTGATGACGGAATATCTCACCTATGTGGTGATGGGCATCAGCGCGGCGGGGGACTCCCTGGCTCTGTCCACTCCGGCCATTCAGGATACGGCTCGTCTTACCAATTTGATTTCCAAGACAAATGCCAGCACCGGGATTTTTATTGCTGTGGGGCTTGTGGCGGCTACCTGTTTGGTCTACCGCTATACCGTGGTGGGCTACGAGTTAAAGCAGGTAGGAGAAAACCGCAGCTTTGCCCGGATTGGCGGGGTGAATGTGACAAAAACATTTCTGGCAATTTTTTTGCTGTCTGGTTTTGCAGCGGGGCTGTGCGGAAGTATTGAGGTACAGGGTACTTACGGAAAGTTTACCGCCAGTTTTTCCAATAACTTGGGCTGGGACGGAATTATGATTGCCATGATTGCCGGAAATAACCCACTGATGGTTCTGGCGGTGGCAACGCTGTGGGGGATGTTAAAGGCCGGATCTCTTCATATGGAACGCATGTGTGATGTGAACCGCCTGACGGTACTTTTAATTCAGGCTTTATTTGTTTTGTTTGTTACCGTGGACTATAAAAAACTTGCAGGGACATTAAAGAGAAAGGCGGTGGCAGGATAGTGCTGTTTATTTTATTTGGAAGCATTACCATGGCAGCGGCTCTGCGGATGGCTGTGCCGCTGATCCTCTCATCCATTGGCGGGTGTTTTGGGGACAGGACGGGGATTTTTAATATTGCCCTGGAAAGCTTTATGCTCTGCGCCGCCTTTTTTGCAACCCTGGGAACGTATTATGCAGGCAGTCCCTATGTGGGGGTTTTGTGCGGCATTGCAGCAGGTCTTTTTTGTGCCGTTTTATTCGGGGTTTTCGTCTTTCATCTGGGATCGAGCGGCATGGTGGTCAGCATAGCAATGAATCTGGGGATGGACGCATTTACTTCCTTCCTTCTCCTTCATTTGTTTGGAAAACGGGGCTCTTTTATGGACCCGCGTCTGGTAAGTCTTCCCGTAATCCGCCTTCCGTTTGTTCACCAAATTCCCTATGTGGGAGAGGTGCTTGGAAGGCACAATATCATCGTCTATTTAACACTTTTTGCCGTTATAGGAACCTGGATTGCCATGTATAAAACACCTTTTGGACTCCGGTTAAGGAGCGTGGGAATCAATGAAAAAGCGGCGCAGACCACAGGAACAAATGTGCTGCGCTATAAGTGGTATTCAGTGCTGATTACCGGTTTTTTTGTGGGCGCTGCAGGTGCAGTTCTTCCTCTGGGAGGTACCTCTGTCTTTACGGAAAATATGTCTGCCGGGCGCGGATTTTTAGCAGTTGCAGCCATTATGATTGCCCGGGGAAACCCTGTGCTGGCGGCGCTTTTTAGCTTTATGTTTGCCTATGCCCAGGCGCTGGCAGCAAGTATGCAGAACTTTGGCATACCGTCCCAGATTGTGCTTGCCCTGCCCTATGTTCTGACAATTGTCGTATTGCTGGCTTCGGGAATTAGTGCAAGGAGGAGAGGAAGCTCTTTTGAACATTGAAGATCGGTTGTGCTATAAAGCTAGCTAAAAGTATCTGCGTAGTAATTTTTGAAAATGAATATGTGCCGGAATTTTTGTACAATCAAAGATTCCGGCACATTTACTTTAGCAGAATGGATATTTTTACCATTTCTTTTTCTTTTGTAGACTTTTTACATCAAAAATGTTACAATAGTATAACAAATAAGGGCGGATAGATGGTTGCTGTGAGAGTTGCGAAAAGATTTCAAGTGCTGTAAAAAAATGGAAATGACAGCTTTTTTGGCAGAGTTTAGGCAAAAAAGGTAGGATTTCGGAAATTTTTTTACAAAATAATTGATTTTTTCTATTATATCGACCGCAAAGAGAAGGATTTTCGACTAAACTAAGGGAAAGGAGAGATTGTACTATGAACATTAACGAAGCAACCATTACTCGTATTCGTACTCTGAGCAAAGCCCAGAGGCTGTCCATGTATGAACTGGCTTATAAGACCGGGATGCCGCCGTCTACGGTAAAGAGCATTATGAATGGAAAGAGTAAGAACCCCGGGATCGTAAACATCAAAAAGATGGCAGAGGGCTTAGGATTAACCATCAGGGAATTTTTTGATGATGATATTTTTGATAATTTGGAGCAGGACGAATAATGAGGAACCAAAGAGAACTGGCTGTCACATCCTTAGACGAGGGTGCAGCCAGTTTTTTCTATATTTCGATAAGGATGCTATCATTCTATTTGCAAGGATGCTATCATTCTATTTGTAAGGATGCTATCATTTTATTTGCAAGGATGCATGAAAATAGTATGAGTTTAGAGAAAAATATGGTATACTGATAGAAAATAGTTTACAATATCGCTGGATGAACAGAAAAGCAGGAGAGAAGACCTGAAAAAGACCTGGAAAAAACAAAAGAAGGGAGAGGGCATTGTGCGTATACGGGAGAGATTGGAACAGTTGGAGAAGGAGCAGCTCAGTGTCTATGCGTCCTTAAGCAGTGAAACCAGGGGGCGGGATGTATGGGAAGAACCCTGTGATATACGTCCTGATTATCAGCGGGACAGGGATCGGATTTTGCACAGCAAATCGTTTCGCCGCTTAAAGCATAAAACGCAGGTGTTTTTAGCGCCGGAAGGGGATCATTACCGGACGCGCCTGACGCACACCCTGGAGGTTTCGCAGATTGCCCGGACGATTGCCAAATCTCTCCGCCTGAATGAGGATTTAACCGAGGCCATTGCCCTGGGGCATGATCTGGGGCACACGCCGTTCGGACACTCCGGGGAAGAAGTGCTGAACCAAATCTGTCCCCGGGGATTTGCCCATTATCAGCAGAGCGTAAGGATTGTGGAAAAGCTGGAAAAAAACGGAAGCGGATTAAATCTGACCTGGGAGGTTCGGGACGGGATTTTAAATCACAGAACCAGCGGCAGTCCTTCGACTTTAGAGGGGGCTGTAGTTCGGCTTTCCGATAAGATTGCCTACATTAACCACGACATTGACGATGCCATCCGGGCAAGGCTTTTTCAGGAGGAAGATTTGCCGGGGGAATATACGCAGGTTCTCGGAAAAAGCGTGCGGGAGCGTCTGGATTTGATGGTTCATGATATTATCCGAAACAGCCTTGACCGTCCGCAGATTTTAATGTCGCCTGAGGTGGAAAAGGCGATGAAAGACCTGCGGGAGTGGATGTTTGCCCATGTCTACCAGAGCAATATCCCCAAGGCCGAGGAGGGAAAGGCGCAGCAGTTGATTGTGTTTTTATATGAATACTACTGCCGGTATGTGGACAGGCTCCCGCAGGAGTACCAAAAGATGATGGCTGAAGGAGAAACCAAAGAGCGTGTGGTCTGTGACTATATTGCCGGGATGAGCGACAGTTACGCGATTGATCAGTTCGAGGAACTGTTCGTGCCCAAGGCGTGGAAGGTATAAACTTTTTGACGCTTCTATCATTTTATCAAGAAAGGACGGGGATTTCATGCGTTATTCCGAGGATGTTATTGAAGAAGTGCGGATGAAAAATGATATTGTTGATGTAATTTCCGGCTATGTAAAGCTTCAGAAAAAGGGAAGCAGTTACTTTGGCCTTTGTCCTTTCCACAATGAAAAATCCCCCTCGTTTTCCGTGTCGCCGGGGAAGCAGATGTATTATTGTTTTGGCTGCGGTGCAGGGGGAAATGTAATTACCTTTATTATGGAATATGAAAACTATTCTTTTGGGGAGGCACTGAAACTCTTAGCGGACCGGGCAGGCATTGTCCTTCCTAAACAGGAGATGAGCCAGGAGGAAAAGCAGCAGGAGGACAGCAAAAAGCGGCTTCTGGAAGTGAATAAGCTGGCGGCAAATTATTTTTATTACCAATTAAAGCATCCGCAGGGACAGGACGGCTATGCCTACTTAAAGAAAAGGCAGCTTACCGATGAAACGATTCTTCACTTTGGCCTGGGATTTGCGAATAAAACCAGCGACGATTTATACCGCTATTTAAAGAACAAGGGTTATGAGGACAGCTTTTTAAAGGAAAGCGGTCTGGTTACCATCGAAGAACGGGGCGGTCATGACAAGTTCTGGAACCGGGTGATGTTCCCCATTATGGATGTAAATAATCGGGTTATTGGTTTTGGCGGACGGGTGATGGGGGACGGGATGCCCAAGTACTTAAATTCTCCGGAAACCAGGCTTTTTGATAAGAGCAGGAACTTATTCGGCTTGAATTTCGCCAGGACTTCCCGGGAAAAATACCTTTTAATCTGTGAGGGTTATATGGATGTTATTGCCCTGCACCAGGCCGGATTTACCCAGGCGGTGGCATCCTTAGGAACCGCATTTACTCCGCAGCATGCCGTGCTTTTAAAGCGCTATACAACACAGGTGATCTTAACCTACGACAGCGACGAGGCAGGGACAAAGGCAGCTCTGCGGGCGATTCCCATACTGCGGGAGGCAGGGATTTCGATTAAGGTTTTAAATATGAAACCCTATAAAGATCCGGATGAATTTATCAAAAATTTAGGGGCAGAGGAATTCAGCAGGAGGATTGCCCAGGCCAAGAACAGCTTTTTATATGAAATCGATGTGCTTAAGAGCCGGTATTCCTTAGAAGACCCCGAACAGAAGACGCAGTTTTACCAGGAAACGGCAAAGAAGCTTTTAATTTTTTCCGAAGCCTTGGAAAGGGATAATTATATCCAGGCGGTGTCGAGGGAACATTTCATCCCCTATGAGGATTTAAAGCGTCTGGTCAATCAGTTTGGCAGCCGTCTGGGAATCCAGGATTCCTATCGAGCCTTTGGCAGGATAAAGGAAAACGGAAGCGGCGCAGGGGATCGGTTTGCCGTGCAGCAGGAAGACAAAAATACAACAGGAAGGGAAGCCGGGAAAAAGGGCAGGGGGAAAAATGAAAAAGAAGAAAAAACCAGACAGCCCCAGCGCCTTCTTTTAACCTGGCTGATTGAGCGCCCGTCCCTTTTTGCAAAGATTGAGGGGATTATCTCGGCAGAGGATTTTGTAGAACCTCTGTACCACCAGGTAGCAGAGATGGTATTTGCCGGGCATAAGGCGGGGGAGATTAAGCCTGCCGGGATATTAAATCATTTTATTAACGACGAGGAGGAATACAGGGAAGTGGCTGCGCTGTTTAACGCCAGCCTGAAGGAATCACTGAATAACGAAGAACAGAAGAAAGCATTCTCGGAAACTGTGCGGAAGGTAAAGAAAAACAGCCTGGACTGGGCAGGACGCAATGCGCGGGATATCCAGGAGTTTCAGCGGATTATCCGCGAACAGGCGGCCCTGGGAAGTCTGCATATTTCTTTGGATTGAGGAAAGACTAAAGAAGGTGAATAAGGTTTAGACCTGTGCGTATAACTTGGAAAAAGGATGGGAGATATGGGAGAAAGAACAGAGAAGTTTGCAGAGAAGCTGGCTGGTCTTCGGGAGTTTGCAAAGAAAAAAAAGAATGTCCTTGAACCGCAGGAGATTTTCGACTATTTTCAGCCGGAAAATCTGGATGCAGAACAGTTGGATCAGGTATATGAATTTCTGGACGCACATCATATAGATATTCTGCCCACACTGGAAGGGGATTTGGATGAGGTGCTTCTTAATGAAGAGGAACTGGAACAGGAGGAAGAGATTGATGTAGAAAACATCGATCTTTCCGTGCCGGAGGGCGTGAGCCTGGAAGATCCGGTTCGCATGTATTTAAAGGAAATCGGAAAAGTGCCGCTTTTGTCCCTGGAAGAAGAAATAGAACTGGCAAAGCGGATAGAACTGGGGGATGCGTGGGCAAAGAAACGGCTTGCCGAGGCAAACCTGCGTCTGGTGGTCAGCATTGCCAAGAAGTATTCCGGAAGAGGGATGCAGTTTTTGGACTTAATCCAGGAAGGAAACCTGGGACTGATTAAGGCCGTGGAAAAGTTCGACTATACCAAAGGCTATAAATTCAGCACCTATGCGACCTGGTGGATTCGTCAGGCGATTACCCGGGCGATTGCCGATCAGGCACGGACGATCCGGATTCCCGTCCATATGGTGGAAACCATTAACCGTCTGGTCCGCACCTCACGATTCCTTCTCCAGTCCCTGGGCCGGGAGCCGACAGCAGAGGAAATCGCCGCAGAGATGGAACTTCCGGCAGAGCGGGTTCGCGAAATTATGAAAATTGCCCAGGACCCGGTTTCCCTGGAAACCCCGATTGGTGAGGAAGAGGACAGTCATCTGGGAGATTTTATTCAGGATGAACATGTGATGGTTCCCGTGGATGCGGCAACCTTTACCCTGCTGCACGAACAGCTGATGGAGGTTTTGGACACGCTGACCGAAAGGGAGCAGAAGGTGTTAAAGCTGCGGTTCGGTCTGGATGACGGAAGGCCAAGGACGCTTGAGGAGGTAGGAAAAGAGTTTCAGGTAACCCGGGAAAGGATACGCCAGATTGAGGCCAAGGCCCTCAGAAAACTCCGCCATCCCAGCCGAAGCAGGAAATTAAAGGATTATCTGGACTGAATGTTGGGAAGAAAATCGCCGATGAAGACGGGCAGAGAGATAAGATGCTGCGGCAGAAAGCAGAGAATACAGGTTGAGGAGAGGAAAGAATGAAGTTGTCAAAACGCCTGGAAATGGTGGCTTCCTTTGTAGAGCGAGGAAGCCGGATTGCGGATATCGGGACGGATCACGGTTATCTTCCCATTGCCCTGATTGAACGGGGAGTTAGTCCGGGGGCAATCGCCATGGATATCGGGCAGGGGCCTCTTGCGCGGGCGAAGGAGCATGTTTTGGCCTGTGGGATGGAAGATAAGATTGAACTGCGGTTAAGCGACGGACTGGCAGAGTTAAAGCCCGGGGAGGCAGATAGCGTGGTGATTGCCGGAATGGGCGGCGAGCTGGTGCTACATATTTTAGAACAAGGAAGAGCGCTGTGGGAGAGTACAGGCGCGTTTGTACTCTCGCCGCAGTCCGAACTGGACAAGGTGAGAATTTATCTGGAAAAAAATGGTTTTTGTATTGCGCGTGAAGCGATGGTTTTTGAGGACGGAAAGTTCTATACGGTTATGCTGGCAAAGCGGGGAAGGATGAGCCTTGGCCGCCCGGCACATTACTTGTATGGGAAATATCTGATGGAAGCAAGGGATTCGGTGCTGGCTTTGTATCTGGAAAAAGAGAAGGCAAGGATGCAGGCCATCCTTCGGGAACTTGAGGGTCAGGAAACGAAAAAGGCACAGGAAGCGAGGGAAAAGCTTCTTTGTGAACTTGGATGGATAAAGGAGGTACAGGATGAAATGCAGGGAGATTATTGAGCACTTAAACTGCCTTGCGCCGGAAATGATGGCCTGCAGTTGGGATAATCCGGGGCTTTTGGCGGGGCGGTTTGAAAAAGAGGTAAAAAAGATTTATCTTGCGCTTGATGCCACGGATCAGGTGATTTTAGCGGCAGCGGCAGCAGGGGCAGATATGCTGATTACGCACCATCCGCTGATTTTTAAGGCAGTGAAGAAGGTTAATGACGGGGATTTTATCGGAAGAAGGCTGGTTGCGCTTTTGCAGGCAGATATTTCCTATTATGCCATGCACACAAACTTTGACAGTGCGCCGGGATGTATGGCGGATATGGCGGCAGAGAAGATGGGACTGACGGATACCCATGTACTGGAGCCGGAGGGAGAAATTGACGGGGTTGTCTATGGGATAGGAAAGATAGGGAATCTGGAGAAGGAAGTCAGCCTCAGGGAACTGGCCGGGCTGGTGAAGGAGAGATTTGGACTTGAGGCAGTTACGGTGTATGGGGAAGGAGATGGAGATACGTGCAGTAAAAGGTATTTGCGCTGTGCCATTTCACCGGGGTCCGGGGCAAGTATGGTGGATATTGCGATAAAGAAAGGGGCGCAGGTACTCATTACCGGAGATATCGGGCATCATGAGGGGATTGACAGCGTGGCAAGAGGGATGGCGGTGATCGATGCCGGACATTATGGGCTGGAACATGGGTTTGTGGAATTTATGGAAGGGTATCTGCATAGAAGGTTTGGGGGAGAAGTTGAAGTGATGAAGGAAGAGAAGAGGTTTCCGGGGGTGGTTTATTAAGGAAGAAGCCGGTTTGTATTGGTTTGATTGGGGAATTAAGTCCGTCCGTTACGTTCTATGCGGAGCGAAAGTGTGGTGACGACGGAATATGGCTCTGCTGCAGCAAAAAAGCATGACAAAGAAACATTGATTCAACTAAAAAATACATAAAAACAGGAGGACCTTAATGATTCAGTTGACAGTAAACGGAAAACACAGGGAATATCCTTTTGGGACGACCTGGCAGACGGTTGCGGAGGATGTGCAGGCGGAATTTACGGATGATATTTTGCTGGTGCAGGTGGATGGAAAGCTTCGGGAGTTACATAAGCGGGCGAAGGAGTGTAAGGATCTGCGGATGATTACGGCCCGGGATAAGGTGGGAAAGCAGACCTATCGGAGAAGTTTGAAGTTTTTAATGCTGAAGGCGTTTTATGCGGTGGCGGATGAAGTACTGCCGGGTGCAGGAGAACATCCGGCGAGTGAGGCGAATGGTTCGGGGCAGGCTGCGGGAGGGCGTTCGCAGGTCAGGAAGCTTACCGTGGATTTTACAGTGGGAAAGAGTTTCTTTATTCGACCGGAGATTGATTTTGTTCTGACGGAGGAGTTTTTGCAGCGGGTGAAGGAGAAGATGCAGGAACTTGCAGCGGGGCGGATTCCGATCATGAAGCGGAATATGGCTCTGGATGAGGCGATTGAGTTATTTCACCGGAACGGAATGTATGATAAGGAAAGGCTTTTTCGGTATCGGCGGGTTTCTAATGTGAATATTTACAGTATTGGGGATTTTGAGGATTACTTTTATGGTTATATGGTGCCCAATACGGGGTATTTAAAGTATTTTGATTTACAGCTTTATCAGGATGGCTTTGTGCTGATGTATCCGGGGGACGATCCCAAGGTGGTTGAGCCGTTTGCGCCCAGGGATAAGCTGTATCAGGTATTGAAAGAAACTTCGGACTGGGGGCTTCGCCTGGATCTTGCGAATGTCGGCGGGCTGAATGACCGGATTTCTGCGGGGGCAGCGAGCGAAACGATTTTGATTGAAGAGGCCCTGATGGAGAAGAAAATTGGAGAGATTGCCGGAAAGATCGTGGCTTCGGGGGATAAGAAGCTGGTGATGATTGCCGGGCCGTCCTCTTCGGGGAAAACGACGTTTTCGCACAGGCTCAGCACGCAGCTGATGGCTCTGGGGTTAAAGCCGCATCCGATTGCGGTGGATAATTATTTTGTCAACCGGGTGGACAGTCCAAGAGATGAAAACGGGAATTATAATTATGAGGTTTTGGAATGCCTGGATATTAAGCAGTTTAATGAAGATATGGTTCGGCTGCTTGACGGGGAGCGGGTGGAACTTCCGCGCTATAATTTTATTACCGGAGAGAGGGAGTATAAGGGAGATTTCTTAAAACTGGGGACAGAAGATATTTTGGTCATTGAAGGGATTCATGCGCTGAATGATAAGATGTCCTATCGGCTTCCGCGGGAGAAGAAGTTTAAAATTTATATCAGTCCTTTAACGGCGCTGAATGTGGATGAACATAACCGTGTGCCTACGACCGACGGGCGGCTGCTTCGCCGGATGGTTCGGGATGCACGGACGAGAGGGGCTTCGGCCCAGGATACCATAAGGCGCTGGGATTCGGTGCGCAAGGGTGAGGAGGAAAATATCTTTCCTTTCCAGGAGGAGGCGGATGCGATGTTTAACTCGGCGTTAGCCTATGAGCTGGCAGTGCTGAAGCTGTATGCGGAACCTCTGCTCTTTGGAATCCCCAGAAATTGCCCGGAGTATGCGGAGGCGAAACGGCTGTTGAAATTTATGGATTATTTCCTGGGAGTCAGCAGCGAGGATGTGCCGAAGAACTCGATATTAAGGGAGTTTATTGGGGGAAGCTGTCTGCGGGTGTGATGAAGCAAGAAGGTAAAGCAACCGCATGATTTAGGGGGAGTGAACACAAAAAACAGGAAAATGACCATGCCCCCGCCTATGCAGACCTATGTGAACAGTAACCATAAATTATACAGAAAATTGGGAATTAGGTTCATAGGCTGGACAAAAAAATAAAACTGTGATAACATAATTACGGCCTGAGTAAGGCAAATGGTCGCTGCTGCGGTACGGGCAGGCGGAGTAATCCGTTTTCCAGGGCGCAGGAGAGGAAAGTCCGGGCTTCACAGGGCAGGATGCCAGATAACGTCTGGTGGAGGCGACTCCAAGGACAGTGCAACAGAAATAAACCGCTGTTTTGCCGGAAACGGAGAGAGCAGTAAGGGTGGAAAGGCAGTGTAAGGGACTACCGCCTGGCTGGTAACAGGCAGGGCATATGTAAACCCCATCCGAAGCAAGACCAAACAGGAAGCATAAGGCGGCCCGTCTGCTTCCGGGTAGGTTGCTTGAGGCTGCTGGCGACAGCAGTCCTAGATAGATGACCATTCACGACATAACCCGGCTTATCGCTTTGCTCAGCCATTGTAAGGAAACTGTAAAAAGAGAAACAAAAAGGACAAGAGTTATTGTTTCTTTAGGTCTGCGCACATGGTAACAATAACAGACAAGGTCAGAGGGAAAAGAAATCCTTCTGACCTTATTGTTATTTTGCAGAAGATGGTTTATACTTTTAAGGAAGGAAAGATGCTGTTCGAGATGGATTTTCATAAGAATCTTTAGGGAACGGTTTCACAGGACAGCGGAGTAGAAATAGAAAGAATTTGAAAATATTTTCACGATTTATTTGTGTCCTGGAAAGGAAGGATAAAAGTGATGATACTGCAGGAACTTTTTTTAACCTTTGCCAAAATCGGCATGTTTACCTTTGGCGGCGGGTATGCCATGATTTCTCTCATTGATCATGAATGTGTTGAGCGAAAACATTGGCTTACTTCGGATGAACTGATGGATATGACCGTAATTGCCGAGTCCACGCCGGGGCCCGTTGCGATTAACTGCGCAACTTATACCGGCTATAAAAAAGCAGGGATTTTGGGCGCAGTAACTGCCACCCTGGGGATGGTGATGCCTTCGTTTGTAATTATTCTTTTGATTTCATATTTTATGGAGAATCTGCTGCAAGTTACCGTAATTTCCCATGCTTTTCAGGGAATCCGCATTGCAGTTTCTCTGCTGATTATCCAGACGGCAATAAAGATGATAAAAAAAATGCTTAAGAAAGGCAGGAATCACTGGAATATTCTTTTTGCTGCAGGATTTGGAGGAATTACCTTATTGCTTAATCTTTTGGAAATCCGTTTTTCGATGATTTATCTGATACTGATTTCCGGTTTTCTGGGATACTTTTTCTATGCCGTGCCCGGAAAGAAAGGGGGGAAATAATGATTTATCTTACCCTTTTTCTTGCTTTTTTAAAGATTGGCTTTTTTGCCTTTGGCGGGGCTTACGGGGCAATTCCTTTAATCCAGGAAACGGTTCTTGCCCACGGCTGGATGGATGAGGCAATGTTTAGCAATATTATTGCTGTCAGTGAATCCACACCAGGCCCGATTATGGTCAATACAGCAACCTATATCGGCAGCCGGCAGGGAGGAATCCCGGGGGCGGTTGCGGCTACCCTTGGTGTGGTTCTGCCGTCGTTTATGATTATCTTATTGGTCAGTTCGGTGTTTAAAAATATGATGAAAAATAAAACGATGCAGGCTGTCCTTAAAGGAGTAAAACCCTGTCTTATGGGGGTTATCCTGGCTACGGGAATAACTATGGCGGTAAATATCATCGTTCCTGGCGGGATATTTCTTAATGGTATAGTTTCCGGCACGCTGTTTTCTGACGGGAAAGGGATAAGAATAGAGGGAATTTCTCTGTTTATTTTTCTCTTTCTAATAGCTGCAGTATTAGCCCTGCGGTGGATAAAGAAAAAAGAACTCTCACCGATGATGCTGATCGTGCTTGCGGGAGTTTTGGGGGCTGTGTTATACTGAGTGCGGGTAATCCAGAATATGTATTTGAATACAAGGAAATAAGGATTCATTAACCAGAACACAAGCGCGGCAGGAGCAAAGGAATGGAAATGAAAAAGGTTTTAATTATCGGCTGCCCGGGGAGCGGGAAGAGTACATTTGCGCGAAAACTTCATGCAAGGACGGGGATTCCTTTATTTTACCTGGATATGCTTTATCACAGACCGGATAAAACTACTTCTGCACCCCGGGAGTTTGATAAAAAATTAGAGGTAATCTTAAAGCAGGATCGATGGATTATTGACGGCAATTAT
The DNA here is from genome assembly GCA_009774615.1 of Lachnospiraceae bacterium. GTDB lineage: Bacteria > Bacillota > Clostridia > Lachnospirales > Lachnospiraceae > Caccovicinus. The sequence continues at coordinate 823 of VSOC01000040.1, read as the reverse complement.
ATTCGGACAATACCGATGCGGCTGGAATATTGTGACACCGTATTTTGGCTGGATTATCCGCTGGAAGTTTGTCTTCAGGGGATAGCATCACGATTTGGAAAACCCCGGGAAGATATGCCATGGATAGAAACACAGAGGGATGAGGAATTTATGGAATTTGTCTGCGAATTTCCCAAAGTTACCCGTCCAAAGATTGCAGAAGTATTAGAAAAAAATAAGGATAAGCATATCGTTGTTTTTCATTCCAGGGAAGAAGCAGAAGAATATCTTGTTACTGTGAACATGTGAACAGCAACAAATTTTAACTTAAACGGGGAGGAAGAGAATGTCAGCGGCAGAAAATAAAACTTATGGTTTACAGTATAAAGACTTGGAGTTTGATTTTTGAAGCAATTAAAGAATTATTTTATGAAATTGATGATATTGATATAGAAGAAGATCCTACAAGAAATATGTATTTCTTATCAATGAAAGTTTATAGAAAAAAATTAATGCAGAAAGATATCTCCAATGGAATGTTAAAAACAATATATTATATTGTAGAATTGTTTACAATGTCTGATGATTCCTTAGTCTTGATTGATGAATTTGAAAATGGTTTGGGTGTAAATTGCATTGATATACTTTGTGAGTTAATGCTTTCCGAGAGAAACGATCTTCAACTGATAATTACCAGTCATCATCCAAAGATAATTAATGCTATTGACGCGAAACGCCCATGTAATGGAAGCAAAGAAGAATTAGAAAAAATATATGACGATTGTATAAAAGATGGCGAACGTGTTTCTACATTAATCAATTATACTATTACAGCAGAAGAAAA
>VSOC01000004.1:26616-87585 GCA_009774615.1 Lachnospiraceae bacterium | reverse complement strand
CAAGCCCCGCTGCCAAAAGACATGCTGCCAGCCCTGCGGCACACCACCTTATACCATATCCCTTCATAACCTGAATCCTCCTGTCCTTTACGAATCCTCAAAATCATAAATCTGCATCTTTCTTATCATCCGATTTCTTTATATTTTTATTATAGACAATGGGTTTTTTCACGTAAACGACAAAAAATACCGGTTTATATTACTTTTTCCGGTATTTTTTCACCAAGCGATTAACAGGTTAATTTTTTTTAGGAATCCTCACCAATACCCTTGTTCCTTCCCCTAACCGGCTTTCCATCTGCAGCCCGTAAGCCTCGCCATAATACAGTTTTATCCGGTGATTAACATTCGAAAGCCCGTAGCCCTTTGTCTGTGTATGCAGCACAGCCTCAATGTCCTCTTCGGGGATTCCGCATCCGTTATCCTTTACCTCAAACTCCAGCACATCCCCGGCTTCCCGTCCAGACACCCACAGCTTCTTTTTTCCATTCCCCTCTTTATGATCCAGACCGTGACCGATGGCATTTTCAACTAAGGGCTGGCGGATTAAATTTAACATTTCGCAGTCCATCATGGACGCTTCCACATGCTGCTCAACATCAAACTTTCCCGAATGCATAATGCTTTGAATCCGAATATAGGAACAGGTACTATCCCACTCTCCCTTTACTGTAGTTACACTCTTTCCCTTATTTAAGGTCGTCCGGTAAAAGGTCGATAAAAGCTGTGCCATTTCACTGATTTCCGTCTGGTCTGCCATGATGGCCTTCCAGTTAATCAGAGAAAGGCTGTTATACAGAAAATGCGGGTTAATCTGTGCCTGCAGCATCTTCATTTCATATTCCTGCCGGGCAATTTTATTTTTATACACCTCATTGACCAGATAGTGAATCCGATCCATCATCCGGGAAAAGCTCTGGATCAAATGTCCGATTTCATCCTGCGATTCCTCCCAGACCATAACCTCTAAGTTTTCCCCGGCAATCTGGTCAATGTTCTGAATCAGCCGGGTTAAGGGCTGCACCATGGTTTTCGCCAACAGGGCACTGACAGCCAGAATGATGAACAGGCAGATTCCCACTGCAATCACAATCAAAAAGGTAATGCTGAGCGCCGATGAGGAAACGGCTTTCACTGGACGGTAAAGATAAACCTTCCAGTGATTTGCCGGAATCTCCCGCTGTTCAAGTACATAGTCGCCCAGACATGCCGCTCCGCAGTTCAGATCCGAAAGCGTCAGAGCACTCCCGCCGTGTTCATCAGCAGAAGTCGCAAAGGAATAGGCTGGTGATGCCCCTCCGTTGGCAATCATTACGCCGTAATTAGTTTCAAACAGCCCGGACAGCCAGCCAAACACCCTGGAATAGTCCAGTTCCATATAGACAACATGGAGATTATGCTTGTCCTCCCCGTAAATCTTGCAGTACAGTTCCAAAACCCCGCTTTCATCCGCCTTCCAGTGCACCTTGTAATCCTCACCCGAAAGTTCAAGCCACGACGCCTCCTGCACTTTCCGAAGAATATCCCCGTGGGGATACAGCGTTTTGTTGGAACTGTAGATGGTTAATTTTTTTATCTGGGGATTTAAAAGCTTCATCTGGCGCACCGCCGGGTCAATCACATCCCGGTAGACGCAGTACATTTCCAGATTGTTCTGGTACTGCTGATCCAAAGCTTTTCCGATATTGACATCCCAGACCAGGTTTTCCATCACATGCTGATAGTTTTCCAGCGACGCATCCATCCGAAGCACGGTCTGTTCCAGTGTTTCCCTCAAAACCTCCCTTTCCCGCCGAATCAGAAGGCTTCTTGTCTGCAGGTAGCAAAATACCCCTAAAATCACCACCGGAATCAGGCTCACTGCCAGATGGCTTAAAAACACCTTTTTCCGAAATACAAGGTTCTTATACCATTTTCCTGCACCTGACATTTTTTCCTCCATTTTGTACCGGGCATTTATAAAACTCTCTATCATTTCAGCAAATGCTTCCGATAAATCTTCAGTGCCGGTACTGCTCCGGCGTCACCCCATATTCATTCCGAAAGCTGCGGCAGAAATAAGAAACACTCCCATAACCGACCTGCTCACAGATATCGCTGATTTTCATATTGGTTCCCTTTAAAAGTTCCCTTGCCTTTTCCATTCTTACGTTTTTTATGTATTTATTAATCCCAATTCCCTTTTCCTGAATAAAAATACTGCTCAGATAATGCGGTGTCCGAAAGGCTTTCTCTGCCAGAAGATCCAGGCTTAACGGCTCATGATAATGTTCTTTGATATACTGCTCCACCATGGCAATCGTGCGCTTTGGCGAGTCCTCGGCAGTCTGAAACCGTTCTTCCAGTTCCCTGGTCACCTGCCAGATTTCTGCTTCCAGACCAGAAAAATTCGAGCAGGCATAAATCCTTTCTACCAGATCAGCCAAGCGTTCTCCGCTGCCTGAAAGTTCCTTTGCCAAAATTTTTATCAGATTAGCACATACAAACCGAGTATAGATATAGGACTGAAATCCGTTATTTCTGCACACATTCAGAAGAATCTCCACGTTCCGGCGAAGACTATAGCTGTCATGACAAGCCACATCCTTTTCAATGGCCTGCAAAAGCTGCCCGTCACTGATTTTCTCCGTTTCTGTCTGTTCCAGACTCCTACGGGGATAGATATAGCTGTCCTGGTAAAAAAACGCTCCTCCAGATTCTGCTCTGCCTGACGGTAAGCATTCCCGATTCCTTCTGCTTCTCCGATCCTGGCGCTGACAGCCAGATAGCATTTCTTCTGGTACTCCTTGCCCACGATAAGGTGAATGCAGCGGGCCAGTTCCTGCACGTGCTTCTCTTCCAGATTCTCTGCCTTAAGAAAAAACACGCCTTGAGAAGGTGTCAAATCCAGAAAGTCAAAACTGCCGGGAATGGCACCTTTAACCAGGCTGCAAAACGCCTTGATATCCGAAATCACATTTCCAAATACATCCTCCTCAAACTCAATCAGAATCAGCCGGGTGTATTCCTTTAAGAACAAAAGCTGCCCTTCCCCATTCTCCTGGACAAGCTTTTCATAGGATACCTGATTTAACAGCCGGGTTATCACATAGCTTTTTAAAACGCCGGTATTCTGAACTGTCGTTTCCTTCTCTTGTAAAAGCTTCACTGCCCGTCCAATCACCCGCTGAAACTCCGCAGGGTCCACCGGCTTTAGGATATAATCCACGGCCTGCAAGGACAATGCCTGCTTTACGTATTCAAAATCATCATAGCCGCTGAAAAAAATAATTTGTATTTCAGGATACTTCTCCCTTACCTTCGCCGCCAGGCCAATTCCATCCAGAAACGGCATCTTAACGTCCGTTAGTAAAATATCTGCCGGAAAATCCTCAAGCCCGCGAAGCGCCTCCATCCCGTCCGATGCTTCCCGGATAGTAAACCTGTAGCCGAACTTATTCAGCAGAAATTTGATCCCCATGCGCTCTGCATCCTCATCATCCGCAATCATCAACCGGAACATGACCTTTCCTCCTTCTTTTCATCCTGACTTCCCGGAATCTGCGTTGTGCCCTGCCCACAACTTACTCTTATTTTATAGAAAATCCAGTGGGATGTATAGGATAATTTTTTGTGATTTACAGCAATTCCTACCGCCGATAAGCGCCAAAGAAGGGATTAACAGAGCAAAATTTACCCTTAAATGGATTGAATACACGCCAAAAATCTCTCCCCATACTTCTCAAACTTAAACTCCCCAACCCCCGACACCTTAAGCATCTCTTCCTTCGTCTTAGGCTTCAGCAGGCACATGTGCGTCAGGGTTTTATCGGAAAATACGATATAGGGCGGAACCTTCTCTTCCCGGGCAATTTCTGTCCGAAGATTTCTGAGTTTCGTAAATAAATTCTCCTCTTCCTCGCCAAACGAATCTCCAAAAATACCTGCCGCACGCTGCATATTTTTGCTGCTTCCTGACCGTTTATCACCGGTTTTGCTTCCCCATTTATCCCCCTGCTTATCCTTTTTCCCGAACGCTTTTTCACCTTCCTGTTCCTTTGCCATCTTCATTTTTACCTCTTTATTCTCCAGCAATATTTCCCTGGATTTCACTGTAAGCTTTACAATGGCATACTCATCATTTGTTACCAGAAGATATTCTTCCACCTGCAAATGCTGCAAAATCTTCCGCAGCCGGTAAACCGGCTCTTTCGCAAGCTTCCCATAGTAAGGGTTCTCATTCATTCGGTAACTGCGTATCTTTGCGGTGTTTGCCCCGTGCAGCGTATCGATAATTACCGTTGTCCCATACCTCTGTCTGCTGCTCTCCACGCAGCCTAAGATTGCCCGCGCCGCCCCGGTTACATCCACGGTTTCAAACTGTGTCAGGCAATTGGAACACTTATTGCAATAATTCGCCCCATACTCCCCAAAGTAGCGCAGGATATAATCCCGAAGACACTCATTTGTAAAGCAGTAAAAGGTCATCTTTTTCAGCCGCTCCTGATCCTTCTCCATTACAAATCGCCGCGTCAGCTCGTCCAGTTCTTGGTTGTCCTGATTATAGTCGATAAAATACTGATTGGTAATCACATCCTGTCCCGCATAATACAAAATGCACTCCGCCGGCTCCCCGTCACGCCCTGCTCGCCCCGCTTCCTGATAATAGGATTCGATATTTTTCGGCATCCCGTAATGCAGAACAAAACGCACGTTCGATTTGTCGATCCCCATGCCAAATGCGGACGTGGCGCAGATAACCTGCACCCGGTCATAGATAAAATCATCCTGGTTTTTCCGCCGCTCCTCATCGCTTAAACCCGCATGGTAGCGGTTCACCGAAAACCCTTCTTTCATCAGCCGCTCACAGACCTCTTCCACATGCTTCCTGGTCAGGCAGTAGATAATCCCGCTCTCCCCCTTATGCTGGGAAAGATAATCCCGCACCGCCTTATACCGATCCTTCACCGTCTTTACCGCAAAATACAAATTATTCCGGTCAAATCCTGTCGTCAGCACCGTAGGATTTTGCAGCTGTAAAATATCCAGAATATCATCGCGAACCTCCTTCGTCGCCGTCGCGGTAAAAGCGCTGATAATCGGACGTTTGGGAAGCTTTTCCACAAACTCCAGTATCTTTAAATAACTTGGGCGAAAATCCTGCCCCCACTGCGATACACAGTGTGCCTCATCCACCGCCACCATAACAATCCGGCTGTTTAAGGCAAAGTCCAGAAATTCCTCCGTCACCAGCCGTTCCGGCGCCACATAGATAATCGGATACCGTCCCTGTCTGGCAAAACTCAGCGCCTTATAATACTGATTCATGGTCAGCGAACTGTTTAAAAACGCCGCATGGATTCCCGCCTGATTTAAGCTTCCCACCTGGTCTTTCATCAGGGAAATCAGAGGAGAAATCACCAAGGTAATCCCGTCCATTAACAGTGCGGGAATCTGATAGCACAGTGACTTTCCTGCCCCTGTCGGCATAATTCCCAGGGTATCCCTCCCCTCTAATATACTGTCAATTAAAGCTTCCTGCGCCTCGCGAAAGCTGTCATAGCCGAAATATTTCTTTAAAATCTCATATTTATCCATAGTATCCATATCCATTCTCAATTCATTTCCTCTTTTATTTTTCATCCTTTTATTTTTCCTTTTCCTATGCTATAATTTTAACATGAGCAAAAACAAAAGCAAGTATTAAAATTATTGTAAAACGGGAGGTACAATCATGAAGTATAAACGAATTTTTGTTATTGTCATTGATTCCCTGGGCATCGGTGCTATGCCCAATGCAGCGGATTATGACGACGAGGGCTGCGACACCTTAGGTCACATCGACCAGCACATGAACCCCTTTGCTATCCCTCATCTGGTGAAACTGGGAATAACCCGACTCCATCCGCTTGTGCACGCAGAGAACACAGAAGAAACCATGGGGTACTGCGCCCGGCTTTTAGAAGCCAGCGTGGGAAAGGATACGATGACCGGGCACTGGGAGATGATGGGACTGCACATCACCAAGCCGTTTTTAACCTTTACCGACACCGGCTTTCCCAAAGAACTGATTGACGAACTGGAAAGGCGCACCGGGCACAAGGTTATCGGAAATAAATCCGCCAGCGGAACGGAAATTTTAGATGAACTTGCCGAGGAAGAAATCGCCACCGGACATATGATCGTCTACACCTCTGCCGACTCCGTTTTACAGATCTGCGGCAATGAAGAAACCTTCGATCTTAAGGAACTTTACCGCTGCTGCGAAATCGCCAGAGAACTTACCATGAAGGACGAGTGGAAGGTAGGGAGAGTTATTGCCCGTCCTTATCTCGGGAAGAAAAAAGGCGAATTTAAGCGCACCTCCAACCGCCATGATTATGCGCTTAAGCCCTATGGAAAGACCGTGCTGGATGCATTAAAAGAAGGGAAGAAAGATGTCATCAGCGTGGGAAAAATCGTCGATATTTTTGATGGGGAAGGCATTACCGAATACTATAAATCCAAGAGCAGCGTACACGGAATGGAACAGACGATTGAACTTCAAAAGAAAGATTTCTGCGGACTCTGCTTTACCAATCTGGTTGATTTTGATGCCTTGTGGGGACACCGCAGAGATCCCGAAGGCTACGGAAAAGAGCTGGAGAAATTCGATGAAAAACTGGGCATCTTCCTTGAAGGAATGCGCGAGGACGATCTTCTGATGATCACCGCCGATCACGGCAATGACCCGACCTTTAAGGGAACCGACCACACCAAGGAGATGGTTCCCCTGCTGATGTATTCGCCCTCCATGACAGCTTCCGAAAAGATAGAAGATCAGTCATCCTTTGCCGTAATCGGGGCAACCGTCGCCGAAAACTTCGGGATAAATATGCCGGAGGGAACGATTGGAAAGTCCCTGCTGCACCATTTAACGGATTAAAAAAGTTCTGATTCTAAGCCTCATAGGCAAATATACCATAGAATAACTCATTTGTCTTTCCATCTGCCGGATACGGTTTTTCGCAGTATCCGGCAGATGGTTTTACTTTATTTTTGCTCACTGGCTCCGTTTAACCTACGGTCAATGCAGCAGGTGCGCAGACCTACATGTACAGTAACAAAACCTGCACAGCCCACTCTACATCTCGTCAAGCAGGTTGCGGATTGCTTCTAAAAGTCCGGGAAGATCCAGAGGCTTTGCCATATGTAAATTCATGCCGCTTTCCATGGACTTTCTTTTATCTTCTTCAAAAATATTGGCAGAAAGCGCAATAATCGGAACTTTTGCCTTTCCTGCATCTTCCATCCTGCGGATAGCCCTGGTTGCTTCATAGCCGTCCATTACCGGCATCTGAATATCCATTAACACCAGATCGTAGTATCCGGCCGGGAATTTCTCTACCTTCTCTACGGCAATCTTTCCGTTCATCGCCCGATCTAAAAGAAAACCGGCATCCTTTAACAGTTCGGCTTCAATTTCCATATTTAACTCATTATCCTCAACCAGCAATACCCTTTTTGGGGCTTCCTTCTGCTCCTGGTTCTTCTGGCCGGACGCAGATATCTCGTTTTTCTCTTTCTGCAGCGGGAAGCTTAAAATAATGGTAAAACGGCTTCCCTCATTCACCTGGCTTTCCAGATAAATCGATCCGCCCATCATATCCAGAAAGTTTTTGGCAATCGTCAGCCCCAGACCCGAGCCCTGAACCCCGCTTAAGGTTGTATTCTGTTCGCGCTCAAAAGGTTCATAGATATGGCTTTGGAATTCTTCGGAAATCCCGATTCCATTGTCTTCGATAATGAATTCTGCTTTAACATAATTATCCGAAACTACAAGTTCTCTGGCGGTCAGCGAAACCCGTCCCGGGGGCCTGGTGTACTTTACGGCATTTGCCGCTACGATCTGAAGAATCTGTCCAACCTTTTTTCGATCACTGTAGACATCACCATGCTCTATCCCGCGATAATCAAAACTAACCTGGATTTGCTTTTCTTTGGCCAAGAGAAGGATTCCCCTCTCCACCTGTTCCAAAATCTCAATTAAACTGCAGGCTTCATGTTCAATCGTCACTTTTCCCGCTTCCAGCCGCGATAATTCCAGAACATTCTGCAAAAGGCTCATCAGTTCCCCGCTGGAGTTTTCAATCTGATCCAGATAGGCCGACAGCTTCTCCTTATCATCCATATAGCGCCTTGCCAGCGCTGTAAACCCGATAATGGCATTCATCGGCGTGCGGATATCGTGGGACATATTGGCAAGAAATGTATCCTTTGCCACAATTGCAGACTTTGCCTGGCTCAGTGCAGCTTCCAGAATCTTTTTCTGACGCATCTCGCCGCGGATCTTTTCATCGACGCTTCGATAGCCCAGAACCACCTGGCTGACGTGATCGCCATTACCCACATCCACAACGCGAAGCTGTAAGTGTTCAAGATCATTTTCGGAAATTACACGGAAATAGACATAAAAACTTTTTTCTTTTTCCAGACGCCTGCGGATATATTCGGCATTCGTCGAACGTCTGACCAGTTCCCGATCCTGCGGATAAACCCAGGTATTAATGTAAGTTTCGTCAAATCCGTTATATTCCCAAAAAGAGCCGTCGTCACTGAACCGTTCGTCTGACCAGCGGCTTAAACGATAGGGATAAACCGTATTGGCATCCAGATCGGCATAAAAGATAGATTCATAATCAATGCTCAGCCCCTCGATCATCTCCATGCGCTGCATCTGTTTCTGATTAACATTCTGGATCTCTTTATTATATTCTTTAATCTGGTCTTTTAGCTGCCGTTCCTTCTGGCTGCTTTCTTTGACAATCTCGGCTTTTTCCTTAAACAAAAGTTTCTTTTTATCCGTGGCGTCCCCGATGAAAACATAAAAAACATCACCGGCATAATTACTGTGGACAAAATGGCCGTAGTCATCAACCCATCTTATTTCTCCGCCTTTTTGAATAATCCGATACTCCACATAATCCAAATCGTAACGGCTCTGGGCAATCTGCTCCTTAATGCTCTTTTCCACGTCTTCTAAATCATCCGGATGGACAATGCCCTTAAAAGAATTCCCGGTTAATTCCCGAAACTCTTCAAGACTTGCACAGTTAAACAGCCGCGGTACAGCGTTATTTGCATAAATCAGTTCTTCATTCCCATCGGCATGATAAATAAAAAAGCCGCCGGGCATCTCATCCATAATTTTCTTTATCTGAAGAGCAATCTGCCGATCCTGACGATTGACCAGCGCCGTTGCCCCGGGATGTTCCATAATAAACAGCAAATAATCAATCAGGCTGTAGTCTATATTCTTTTGGTTGTCCAAACTTTTACCCCCATATTCTGTACTGCAGGAACTATCATCGTTACTGTTGGCATGTTCACAGTAACCCGTCATCTTCCTTAACCTTCCATGTTTTGTATAATCATAACATGCCTTCGTCATTTTGTCATTATGGATGTAGAAATTTTTATCTGGAAAATTTTTGCGTAAATCTTGCGAAACAAATAGAAAGCTACTATAATAGAAAGCAGAAAAAATGTGGTATGTCAGGCAGAAATCAAGCAATCTTATCGTGCCTGCAGGAAAGGATTTGTGATGGACAGAAAAAATTATATGGTGATAGATATTTGGAAATATTTCCTCCTGGTCGTTATCGTAGGTGCCCTGCTTCTCCTTCTCTACCTTCATCCAAGACAGGGAACGGATTATGACCGGGAAATGGTTGAGGTAGTCATTGTCGAAAAAGAGATTTCGGAAATGGATGGAAAGGAAATTTACCTTATCCACGGTGAGGATCGGAACGGGGTGCAAAAAACCTTTCAGATTACCAATGCTGCATTAAGTGAACGCTTTGAAGAATCCAAGGTTTTTAAGGAGATTAAAACCGGTAAATACTATAAATTCAAAGTTGCCGATGAAGAAACCTATGAAAGCTATTACCCCAGTATCTGCGGTGCTGTTAAGCTTATCAAAGGCTTCAGCCCGGAGTCCAGCGACCAATAATAAAAAACAGATAAGACTAAACAGGAAGATTCCAAACCCCCTTCGGGCACCCTTGGCCTTCCTGTTTTGTTATTCTATTTCGATTTTGGAAAATGGGTTAATAACTTACTCCCACTCCACCCGCCGGGTCGCTAACCGCTTTAAAAGCTCTTCGGAATGGCTGACCACCAGAAGGCCGATTCCCCGGTCAGAAGTTTCCTTAAGCAGAAAATTCCAAATCTGGCTCTGGGTAATTAAATCCAGCATTGCCGTAATCTCATCCGCAAGCAAAAACTTTGTCCGTTCTCCAAGGGCCCGGGCAATGCAGAAGCGCTGCAGCTCCCCGCCGGATAATTCGCCCGGATAGCGCCGCATCCACCCCTCTTCAATCCCAAGTTCCCGGATAATCCGCCCTTCCAGCCTATCTCCCTCCTTTAAGATTTCTTTCATGCGCAGTTTAGGATTAACTGCCAGTTCCGGGTGCTGCCAGATCATCTGCACCGGGCAATACCCTTTGTATGCTGAGAGCGGCCTTCCGTCCAGCAAAACTTCTCCCTCGTCCGGCTGTTCATAGCCTGAAAGAATCTTACAGCAGGTCGTCTTTCCAAACCCGCTCGGCGCTGCCATCCCAAGACGCTCCCCGCTCTCAAGCACAATGTGCAGATGATTTAAAATTTTCCGTTCCCCTTTATCATACTGAAACGTCAGATTTTTTCCTTCCAGTTTCATGAACATCCTCCCCTTTTGCGCGGAACTGTCCTGCCTTTAAGCATCTTACCATCCCCTCCTGAAATCCACGGTAAGGAATCGTCCCCTTACATTCTTCGCTAAAATATGCGCATCTCGGCCCGTAAAAACACCCTCTGGGTAGCTCGGTCACAAACGGCTGGCTGCCCGATACCGTTAAAAATCCATGCTCCGGCATCGCCCGGTAAAGAGCCTTTGTGTAGGGATGGCGCAGGCTCTCTTCCTTAGAAAAATCCCCGGCCCCTGCCTCTTCCACCGCCGTACCGGCATAAAAAACAACGATTCTGTCTACTGTTTCCAGCGCCAAGGATAAATCATGCGTAATCAAAAGTACCCCTGCCCCGGCATCTGCAATTTCCCGAAAATGGGACAGCACCCGCTTTGCCGCTTCCAGATGAAGCCCCGGCGTAGGCTCATCGGCAATCACCAGTTCGGCGTTCTCCATCACTGCCGTAGAGATCAGGATTCTTCTGGTCATTCCCCCGGAAAGTTCAAACGGATAAAGCCTCTCCGTTTCCTCGCCCAGCCCGTATCTTTCCAGGGTTTCCCTGCCCCTTCTTCTGCTGATTATATCCTTTTTCCCGTTCCTTACCTGCTCCCCTACCCGCATCAGCGGATCAAGATAGGATACACTCTGCGGAACCAGCACCATCCGGTGTCCGCGAAGTTCTTTTAAAGTCTTTGCCGTAATTTCCCTTCCGCGAAAGAAAAGTTTTCCTCCAACACAGGCATTTTCCGGCAAAAGCCCCATAATCCCATGCGCCAATATGCTTTTCCCCGACCCGCTGGCTCCAACCACAGCCACCATTTCCCCTTCTCTGACCTTTAAGCTTAAGTCCTGAATCACCGGAAGCTTTTGCATCCCCCACAGTCCCTTCCTCTGCATAAAGGATACCGAAAAATGTTCTGCAGTTAAAATGTCCTTCGCTTTTTCCATGCTGCCGCTTTTCACCTCCTTCTGTCCTTCCTGACGGATGTTCTTAAAAAAACATCTGCACCTTCTTCCCCAGATAATGAAACAGGATAACCACCATCACCAGCATAAGACCCGGAAAAAGAGAAAGCCACCATTTTCCCATCGCAAGATACCTCATGCTCTCGGATAAAATTATCCCTACCGCCGGCTGTTCGGGAGAAAGACCAAAACCCAGAAAGGTAATGCCTGCCTCATGAAGGATGGCATGAGGAAAAAGTAAAATCGCACCAACAAAAACCTGGGGAAGCAGATGGGGCGTCATATGGCGGACAGCCGCCTGAAGCCTTCCCGTTCCCAGTTTAAGGGAAATCTTCATATAGGGTGCTTCCTTTAATCCCAGCACCTCCCCGCGGATAAGCCGGGCAAGCGATGTCCAGTGCGTCAGGGAAATCCCCACAATCACGCCAAAAAGTCCCTTCCCGACCGCAAAGGAAATCAGCACCAGCAAAAGCATGTGCGGAATACCCATGACCAAATCAATCAGCATACAGACCACATAGTCCGCCCATTTCCCCATTGCAGCAAAAATCCCCATGAAAAAGGCAATCACCGCACTGATTCCTGCCGTCAGGCAGCCGATACGTATACTCAGGGAAAGCCCGCAGATCGTCCGCAGAAACACATCCCGCCCCATCCAGTCCGTACCAAAAGGATAAGAAAGGCAGGGCTTTAGATTCTTCTTTGAAAAATCCGACACCATAGCCCCATCCCACAATCCTTCCCCTGCCAGGGTAATCGCTGCCAGAACAAGCACTGCCGCCAGGAAAAATCCTGCCTCTTTTTGTATGTGTTTTCCCTCAGCTCTCTGTGATTGTCTTCCTGCTGTTTTCTGTACCTTTCCTTTTACGGCTTCCCACAGTCCCCTTCTTTCGTCTTCTCTCCTGCTCATCCTGTCTTCCTCCCTCTTCGGATACGCGGATCGACAAGGCTGTACAGTAAATCCGCCGCCATATTTCCCCCAAAGACAATCATCGCGGTAATTACGGTAATCCCCAGCAAAAGAGGAACATCTCCGCCCAGCCCGGCCGTTACTGCCGCCTGACCAAGTCCCGGATAGGAAAACACCTGTTCCACCAGCACCGAACCGCCGAAAATCTCACTGATGGAAGCAAACTGAAGCATTATTGCCGGAAGAAGAATATTGCGCAGTCCATGCCGCCGAAGAATCTCCCAGGTCGAATCTCCTCTGGCCCGGGCAAAGAGCACATAGTCGCTGTGCATCACCTCCACCAGCTTTTCCCGCGTATGCATGGCAATGTTGGAACATCCTGTAATGGAAAGTGTGGCTGCCGGAAGAATCGCATGAACTATCCGGTCTTTTAGTGTCACCTGGGCAGCTTCCATGCCTGTCGGTATGCTAAAGCCGATAGGCAGGAGTTTTAACCACACCGAAAACACCATTAAAAGCACAAGGGCAAGCCAGAATGCAGGCATACTTGCTGTAAGAAGTATCCAGGCCGAAATCCCGCGATCCCATACCGTATCCTTCTTCACCCCGGCGGCAATCCCCAACAGAAAACCAAACACCCCGGAAAGCAGCCAGCTCATCCCCAGAAGCCAAAGTGAATTGTAAAATTTCACGCGAATCACCTGCAAAACCGGCTGGCGGTACAGCAGGGATATTCCCATATCCCCCCGGATAACTCCCTTTGCCCAGGAAAAAAAGCGCTCAAGCGGCGCTATGCCCACCCCCCAGTATTCCTGCAGCCGCTTAATTTGTTCCTGGCTCATACTTCCCAAAGCTGCCTGCCCGATATTGGTCTGCAAAGGGTCGATGGGTGAAACCGAAACCAGTAGAAATGCCCCGAGGCTGACTAAAACCAGCAAAACGGCCATCCTAAAAAACGACCTTCCTATCTTTCCTGCCATGCTGTTTTTCCTGTTTATCCACATCATTAATCTTTCCAGCTCCATTTATCCACATTGTTCACAATCGACCAGCCATGTCCGTGGGGATGAATTTTCTGCTCGGCTACCACCAGCCCCTCCCTTGCCCAATACAGATGGTCAATATTTACCAGCCAGATCCAGGGAATATCGCCCTCCTGGACAATACCCGTTTCCCCGTCCCACTGCGCCTTCTTCCATAATTCGTTTGCCTTTTCCAAATCCGAACTTGCCAGCGCCTGATCCATGCAGGCATCAACCTTCGGATTGGCATAGGGCGAATAGAGGGCAAGACCGGATGTTTCTTCGGTGTGGTAAATATTATACAGTTCCATGGGGGTGTGCGCCCCCCAGCCCCACATCAGCGGCTGTGCCTGTGCCTGTTGATAAGCAGATTCCCAGTCCGTTCCCTGCGGTTCAACAAAGATTCCTATATCTCCAAGCTGTTCGGCCACATGAAAGGCCAGCGCCTGCCGCACAGAATCGCCCGCCGGATAAAACAGGGTAAAGGATGCCCTGACTCCGTCCTTTTGCCGGATATGGTCATCGCCCATCAGCCATCCCGCCCCGTCAAGAAGCTTTTCTGCTTCCTCCGGCTGATAAGAAACTTCCGCTGCGCTCTGGTACCAGGGCATTTTATCGCACACACTGTAGGCGGGACTTCCATAGCCGTTTAAAACCTCCGAAATCATCCTCTCCCGGTCAATGCCCAAGTTAATTGCCCTGCGCACGGAAACATCCGAAGTAAAATTATTTCCGACAGCCGCGCCCGAAGGTGAACTCCCTCCAGAGGGAATTGCCGGAAGGTTAAAACCGCGGTTATCTACCGTTTCAAAATTTAAAAGCCGGTATCCCAAAACCTGCCCGTTTTCCCCGCTATCTTCGCCCCTAGGCGTTTCCACATAAGAAGCCGAGGTATAGGCCAGATCTGCCTGCCCCGCCTGCACGGCAAGATAGGTGGCGTCCTCCTCCATAAATAAAACCGTGACCTTCTTCATTAAGGGAGCTTCACCGTAATAATCCGGATTCGCCTCAAAAATCACCTGCTGCCCCCGATCCCACTGTTTAAGCATATATCTTCCCGATCCAATCGGATGTTCGCCGTAATCCGGGCCGTAAGCATGTTCCGGCACAATCCCCACAACCGCCATCGTATAGGACCATATAGAATACGGCCGCTTCATAAAAAATTTCACCGTTATTTCATCCACGGCTTCTGCCCTTTCAAGCATGGTAAAATCATTCACCGAACTTGTGTCACGCAGGGTATTATAGGTAAATGCCGCATCCTCTGCCGTAAGCCTTTCCCCATCGGTAAAATACGCATCATCCCGTATCTTAACCGTCCAGCAAAGCCCGTCTTCAGAAACTTCCACATCCGTCGCCAGATCATAACCTATACTTAAATCCGGGTTCGTCACGGTCAATGTACTCTGTAGCAGCGGCTCATGAACATGTTCCCCTGCCCCCCAGCCATAAACCGGGTCAAACCCCGCTGCAGGCTCTGAACCGGGCCCCATAACAACGATTACCCCGTCCCGGGAAGATAAGGGTGCGGGAGATGGCTGTGCGGATTCTTCTGACACCATTGTCTGGGTATCCGCTTCCTTATCCTGCCCGCAGCCTCCGCAAAACAGAAAAACTGCAGTTAATGCTATCCCAAGTAATTGTTTGCTGGCCAAGATTATTTCCCCTTTCGATTATTCGCAAAAAAAGAACAGGAAGTCCGCACTCCCTGCTGGCAGTGCTGGTCTTCCTGACACTCTGTACGCTTTTTATAATATTCTTATCGTTCTTTCTTTTCTTTCTTATCGTTCTTTTTTTTATCGATACTATTCACACATTTACAATAACTTTTGATTCTCTCTGCACCCGGTCTTCGATTTGTTCTTCTATCCCGTCAAAAACTCTTCCTGAGTTTCTATCTTCCGGCATTCTTGCCTATGCCTGTTATCCTACCACAAAAAAATCCATTTTTCAATAAGCATTTTTAAAAGCTATTCGTTAAATCCCGGATAACTTCCTCCACCGTTTCTATCCTGCTGCATTTCCATGCATTAAATCCGCAAAACAGCAGCGCGTGATCCACATCGCCTAAAGCAGCCCGGATTAATGCCATGGTAATACAGTAGGGAGCAGTCTTCGGATCGCAGTGTTCCAGACAGCGAAAGCATCGCTTTATCTTTTCCGGCTCGTTCTGCACATGTTCCAAAAACGGATTTCGGATTGCCCTCCCCGGCATTCCCACCGGACTTTTTACAATCACAATATCCTCTTTTTTTGCCTGAATATAAGCTTGTTTATATGCCGGCGGCGCATCGCATTCCACCGTGGTTACAAACCGGGTTCCTACCTGAACCCCGTCTGCCCCCAGTGCCATGTGGTGTTCCATATCTTCCCGCGTAAACACGCCGCCTGCACTGATTACCGGAATATGCCGCCCGTATTTCTCTTCATATTCCCGGACAATTTCGATAATTCCACGGATCTCCCGGTCATAACCTGCCTGATCATAGCACAGGTCAGAATCTTTTCGGTCAGCCTTAAACTGTTCAAGCTCTTCCCGCGAAAACCCCAGATGTCCCCCGGCCAAGGGCCCTTCCACCACCAGAAAGTCCGGTGCACAGGAGTATTTCCTGTCCCACATCCGGCAGATGACCGAAGCGGATTTCGGCGAGGAAACGATGGGCGCTAACTTTACCCGGCTGCCCGCCGCATACTCGGGAAGCTTTATGGGAAGCCCCGCACCGGATACAATCACATCCGCACCGGCTTCTACGGCTGCCTTAACATATGCAGGATAATCCTTCGTCGCCACCATAATATTAAAGCCAATAACGCCTTCACCGGCAATCTTTCTGGCCTTTTCCATCTCGGTCTTTATCGCCCGCAGATTAGCAGCCTTTGGGTCCTTCTCAAAATCCGGTTCCCGAAATCCAATCTGCGCCGTGGAAAGCAGACCAATCCCTCCGGCCTTTGCCACAGCACCGGCCAGGGATGAAAGACTGATTCCCACACCCATCCCGGCCTGAATCACGGGATGCTTTACCGTTAAATCTCCTATCACTAAAGGCTTATACCTGTCCATCGCTTCTCCCTACATCTTCCTGAACCGCTCATAACGGCTCTGTGCCAGTTCTTCCCCGCTCTGTCCTTTTAATTTTTCCAGAAATTCACTTATCCCCTCTTCCATCACTGCTGCAGCCGATGCAAGTGTCTTTTCGTTAAACTCCTCGCCTTCAGGAATAATTTTCTCGATTAATCCCTGCGCATAAAGATCTGCTGCTGTTATCTTCATTACCCTGGCAGCATCCGGTGCTTTTTTGCTGTCTTTCCACAATATGGAAGCAAAACCTTCCGGAGAGAGAATGGAATAAACGGCATTTTCCATCATCCAGACCTCATTGGCAACAGCCATAGCCAGCGCACCGCCGCTTCCTCCTTCTCCGATAACGATGGACAGCACCGGAACCTTCAGAGAACTCATCTCAAATAAATTTCGGGCAATGGCTTCTCCCTGCCCCCGTTCCTCGGCTTCCAGCCCGCAGAAGGCCCCCGGCGTATCGACAAAGCAAATCACCGGACGGCCAAAGCACTCCGCTTCCTTCATCAGACGCAGCGCCTTCCGATAGCCGTCAGGGGAAGGCATACCAAAGTTTCGATGGATATTTTCTTTCGTGTTCTTCCCCTTTTCCTGACCGATAACCGTCACCGGAATCCCGTGAAAGAAAGCAATTCCGCCCACGATGGCACCGTCGTCCTTTGCATAGCGGTCACCGTGAAGTTCTGTAAATTCATCAAACAGAGCACGGATATAATCTGTAGCCACCGGACGGTCGGATTTCCTGGATAAAAGCACCGTATCCCAGGCCGGACGACGATATCCGCCCCTTCCTCTTCCGGAAGCTTCTGCGCTCATCCGTCCCTTTTCTGTGCCTTCTCTGCTTCCTTCGTTTTTCTGCCGCTCACCGCCATTCATTTCTTCGGCAAAGAAAGAAAGGTTATTCTGGTGCATCCGAAGAAGTCTTGCCAGCACTTCCTTCTGATCTTTTCTCTCCACGACCATATCAACAAAACCGTGCTCCAGCAGAAACTCTGCCCGCTGGAAACCTTCCGGCAGCTTCTGTCCAATAGTCTGTTCGATAACTCTTGGGCCTGCAAAGCCAATCAATGCCTTTGGCTCCGCCAGAATAATATCGCCAAGCATGGCAAAGCTTGCCGTCACACCGCCCGTTGTCGGATCGGTCAGCACACTGATAAAGAGCTGGCCTGCCTCGTGGTGTTTTTTTAATGCTGCGGAGGTTTTTGCCATCTGCATTAAAGATACAATGCCCTCCTGCATCCTCGCCCCGCCGGAAGCACAGAATAAAATCACCGGAAGTTTCTCTTTTGTCGCCCGCTCTACGGCATAGGTAATTTTTTCGCCCACGATATGACCCATGCTGCTCATTAAAAACCGGGCATCACAAACACCAATCACCGCAGGAAGTCCGCAAATCCAGCCCTTCCCCGTTACAATTGCTTCATTCAGCCCGGTTTTCTCTTTCGCCGCCAGAACTTTCTTTTCATAGCCCGGAAAATCCAGGGGATTTGAAAATTCCACTTCTTTATTCCATTCTTCAAACCGGTTGTCATCCACCAGCATTTCAATCCGCCGGTAAGCGTGTACCCGGAAATATCCTCCGCATTTGGGGCAGACATAAAAGTTGTTCTTTACATCCTCGGCAAAAATCGGCTGTCTGCACTTATTGCATTTGCGCCACAGCCCCTCCGGGATATTCGGTTCTTTCTTATTATCATCCTTTTTCGTCCCTTCCCGGATTTCATTATATTTCGTATCAATCAAGGTATAGGTCTTTTTAAACATATTTTTAAGCACAGGCGATTCCCCCTTCCCTGCGATCTGCACACCGGATTTGACTAGATCCCGCTAAAATGCCGCGCAATAAACCCGGTATCCGTTTTCCCTTCCAGGAATGCCGGATGATTGACAATCTCATACTGAAAATCTACATTGGTTTCAATACCCTCGATAATTAACTCGCCCAGGGCGCTTCTCATCTTTTCGATAGCCTCCTGACGGTCTTTCCCGTGGGCAATCAGCTTTAAGAGCATGGAGTCATAGTTGGAGGGCACCTGATAATCAGAATAAATATGGGTATCCACCCGGATTCCGTTTCCGCCCGGCAGATGAATATTCCCGATTCTTCCCGGACAGGGCATAAAGTTTCGCTTCGGATTTTCCGCATTAATCCTGCACTCGATGGCATGACCGCTAATCCGGATATCCTTCTGCTCTGCACTCAGCCTTTCCCCGGCTGCCACACGGATCTGCTCCTTAATTAAATCCAAGCCCGTCACCATCTCCGTTACCGGGTGCTCTACCTGGATTCTTGTATTCATTTCCATAAAATAAAACTGTTTATCTTTATCTAAAAGGAACTCTATCGTTCCCGCATTTTCATAGTTCACTGCCTTTGCCGCACGAATGGCCATCTCGCCCATCCTGCGGCGAAGTTCTTCGGAAATGACCTCACAGGGGGATTCCTCCAGCACCTTCTGATGCCTTCTCTGGATGGAACAGTCCCTCTCCCCCAGGTGGACAACATTTCCGTATTTATCCGCCATAATCTGAAACTCAATATGGCGGGGATTTTCAATATATTTTTCAATGTACATCGTATCGTCCGAAAATCCCTTCACGGATTCCAACTGTGCACTTTGAAAGTTTTCAATAAAGTCTTCTTCGCTGCGGGAAATTCTCATGCCCTTCCCGCCGCCGCCGGAGGATGCCTTGATCATCACCGGAAAACCCATTTCCCGGGCCAGCAAAAGCCCTTCCTTAGCCTCATAGACCGGTTCTTTGGTTCCGGGAACCACGGGAACCCCCGCCTCCATCATCGTCCTCCGGGCTTCGGATTTATTCCCCATCCTGTGGATGATTTCCCCGGAAGGCCCGATAAAGGAAATATTACATTTTTCGCATAATTCGGCAAACCTTGTGTTCTCCGATAAAAAGCCAAACCCCGGGTGAATGGCATCGGCCTTCATCACCACGCAGGCGGCTAGTATTCTTTCCATATTCAGGTAACTCTGGGAAGAAGGGGCCGGCCCGATACAGATAGCCTCGTCCGCCAGCATCGTATGAAGGGCATCCCTGTCCGCCTCCGAATATATGGCCACCGTCTTAATTCCCATCTCCCGGCACGCCCGGATAATCCGCACGGCAATTTCGCCCCGGTTAGCGATTAATACTTTATCAAACATAACCTTCCGTCCTCTTCTTCCTGATTCAATGCAGCAAATTCATAGACAAGGGTCAGCCCACCATAAAGGTCAGCTCTGCCGAAACCGCTACCTTTCCGTCCACCGTCGCCGTCGCCTGCCCGATGCCGACCGGGCCTTTTTGCTTGATAATCTTACACTCCAGACGCAATTTATCGCCCGGAACTACCTTCTTTTTAAACTTCGCCTGGTTAATGGCACCAAAATAAGCTACCTTTCCCTTATTCTCTTCCTTGGAAAGAATCGCCACGGCCCCTGTCTGTGCCAGCGCCTCCACAATTAAAACCCCAGGCATCACCGGCTCCTGCGGAAAATGTCCGGCAAAAAACGGTTCATTATAGGATACGGATTTATATCCCACCGCACCCACGCCCGGTTCTAACTCCTCAATACAGTCAATCAGTAAAAACGGATGACGATGCGGAATAATTTCCTGTATTTCCTTAATTCCCAGCATAATATTCTCCATTCTGTACATGCCTTACCGTACATTATACCTCTCAGCGGATTCTAAACAGCGGCTGCCCGTACTCCACGGTTTCTTCATTCTTCACCAGAACAGCTTCAATGACACCGTCCGTTTCGCTCTCAATCTCATTCATCAGCTTCATCGCTTCGATAATGCCCAGAACCTGACCTTTCTTTACGGTATCGCCCACCTTGACAAAAGGCTCTGCATCCGGTGAGGAAGCCGCATAGAACACGCCGACTAAGGGCGAAGTTACCACCTGATCTGCACCGATATCCTCCGGTTTCTGGACGGTTTCTTTATTTCCCGTCGGCAGGCTGGTTTCTGCCGGTGCAGCACTGACAAACATTTTGTCTGCCGTCCCGGAAAGCGGGTTTGCCAAAACAACTTCCTTTTCCCGTTTCAGGGAAATGCGCATATTTCCTTCTTCCAGTTCAAAGCTGGTCAGCCCGTATTCGCTGACTGCCTGCACCAGTTTCATAATCTCATTAATTTCCATTGCCAAACCACCTTTATCCCTTAAAACCTTTGTCAGGCTTCATATTTCTTTAACAAAACACTGGCATTATGTCCGCCAAAACCAAGGGAGTTGCTGACGGCGCACCGGATATCCATGGAAACGCCCTTGCCCTTCGTATAATCCAAATCACAGCCCTCGCCTTCCTGTTCAAGACCTGCCGTTGCGTGAACGAACCCTTCTTCAATGGACTTTGCACAGACAATAAATTCCACGCCCCCTGCTGCCCCCAGAAGATGGCCGATCATGGACTTGGTCGAGTTAATCTTAACCTTTCCGGCATGTTCCCCAAGAGCCAGCTTAATTGCCTTGGTTTCAAACAAATCGTTGTGGTGGGTGCTTGTGCCGTGGGCATTAATATAATCCACATCCTCCGGCGCAAGCCCTGCATCCTTAATGGCATTTTCCATGGCACGGGCTGCACCGCTTCCGTCCTCGGCCGGCGAGGTGATATGGTAGGCATCACAGGTTGCCCCGTAGCCCCCCACTTCCGCATAGATTTTTGCGCCCCTTGCCAGTGCATGTTCTAAGGATTCCAGGACGACAACGCCAGCGCCCTCACCCATAACAAAGCCGTCGCGGTTTTCGTCAAACGGGCGGGAGGCATGGAGGGGATCGATCGAGGTAGAAAGTGCGGTCAAAGCCGTAAACCCGGCTACGCCCATCGGACAGATGCTGGCTTCGGAACCTCCGGCAACCATCACATCCGCATCCCCGTACTGGATGGTGCGGAAGGCTTCACCGATGCAGTGCGTCCCGCTGGCGCAGGCAGTTACCACGTTGATGTTCTTTCCTTTCAAGCCAAACTGAATGCTGACGTTTCCCGCAGCCATGTTGCTGATCATCATCGGAACTAAAAGGGGGTTTACCCGGCCAGGCCCTTTTTCCAGAAGCTTTTTGTGATCCCGCTCAAATGCCTGCAGAGAGCCGATTCCGGAGCCCACGGCAACACCGACCCGGTAGGGGTCTTCCTTTTCCACAGCAATCCCGGCGTCAGCTAACGCCTGTTTTGCCGCTGCCACGGCATACTGGGAGAACAGTTCCATCCGCTTTGCTGCCTTGACATCCATGTATTCCTTGGGGTCAAAGCCTTTCACCTCTGCGGCCAGCTTTGCCTTATACCCTTCCGTGTCAAAACGGGTGATAAAATCAATCCCCACCTTTTTTTCCTTCAGTCCGTTCCAAAAGCTTTCCACATCATTCCCAATCGGGGTAATCGCCCCTAATCCCGTCACTACTACTCTTCTGCTCATCTCTTCCTCCAATACTGCATATGTTTCTAAAACAGCCGTTACTGTTCATACATCACCCTACATCGCCATTCCGCCGTCTACGCAGATCACCTGGCCGGTAATATAAGCAGCTTCCTCCGATGCCAGAAAAAGCGCAGTCTGTGCGATATCTTCCGGCTTTCCAAACTTTTTCATGGGAATGGTTTCCGTCACGGATGTTTTAACCGCCTCAGAAAGCACTTCAGTCATATCCGTGGTAATAAACCCGGGGGCAATGGCATTGACCGTAATTCCCCGGCTGGCTACTTCCCTTGCCGTCGCCTTGGTCAAACCGATAATTCCTGCCTTAGATGCGCTGTAATTGACCTGCCCTGCATTGCCAAGCACACCGGACACGGAAGAAATACTGATAATCCTTCCGGATTTCTGCTTAATCATCTGCCGGGCCGCATGGCGGATACAGTTAAACGCCCCTTTTAAGTTTGTATCCATAACGGAGTCGAAATCCTCTTCACTCATCTTCATCAGGAGGCCGTCCCTTGTGATCCCTGCGTTATTCACCAGAATATCCAGCCGCCCCTGTTCCTTAATAATCCCGTCAATCATATCCTTGCAGGCGGTGAAATCCGCGACATTGCAGCGGATAGCCAGGGTCTTTCCTCCTGCCTCTTCAATCTCTTTCACGGTTTCGGCTGCCCTCTGTGCAGAACCGTTATAATTTACAATTACCACTGCCCCTTCGGCAGCCAGGGCCTTTGCAATCGCTTTTCCGATTCCTCTTGCGGCTCCTGTCACCAGAGCGACTTTATTTTCCAGCTTCATTCCGTCCTCCGTCCTGCTAATGCTTCAGCTCTTCAACTGCTTTTTCCATATCTGCCAGTTTTTCAATATTCATTACCTTGACGTCCCGGCTGATTTTCTTCATAAACCCGCTTAAGGTTTTTCCCGGTCCGATTTCAACAAAGGTATCTGTGCCGTCGGCGATCATCGCCTCGACGCTCTGTTGCCAGCGCACCGAAGAAGAAACCTGTCTTGTCAGCAGATCCCTGACCTTAGAAGCGTCGGTTACATAGTCTGCCGTGACATTGGCAACATAAGGGATGGACGGGGTATTTAAGGAAATACCTTCAAGCACTTTCCCCAGTTTTTCCCCTGCCTGGACTAACATTCCTGAGTGGAACGGCCCGCTGACGTTTAAAGAAAGCGTCCTCTTTGCGCCTGCTTCTTTAAGCTTTTCGCAGGCTAAGTCTACGGCTTCCTTTTTTCCGGAGATAACCGTCTGTCCCGGGCAGTTGTAGTTGGCAATCCACACGTCTTCGATATCTTTTGTTACTTTTTCAATGGTTTCATTTTCCAGGGCAAGAATGGCAGCCATCGCCCCGATTCCCGCGGGAACGGCCTCCTGCATAAGAATTCCGCGCTGACGCACAACCGTGATAGCATCCTCCTCACGCATAACCCCTGCAGCAAACAGAGCCGCATATTCTCCCAGGCTTAACCCTGCGGTCACATCGGCAAAAACGCCGAGTTCATTCAAAACCTTCGTCATGGCAATACTTACCGTCACCATGGCTGCCTGGGTATATTCGGTGATATTTAACTGATCATTTTCCTTAAAGCAAAGATCCGGCATGGAAAATCCCAGAAGCTCGGACGCCTTATCAAAAGTCTTCTTTCCCGTTTCGGTCTGCTCGTAAAATTCCTGGCCCATTCCGATATACTGTGCGCCCTGGCCGGGATAAATAAATGCAATCTTACTCATCTTTAACTCCTGTTTAACAGGTGCTCTGCCTGTTCCATCATTTCCCGGATGATTTCCTCGCAGCTCTGTTCTTTCGTAATCATCCCTGCAATCTGTCCGGCCATCACTGTACCTTCATTGATATCGCCTTCCTGTACGGCCCGGCGCAGTGAGCCAAGGGTGAGATATTCCAATTCTTCAAAACTCTTTCCCTCCTGCTCTAAGCGGACGTACTCTCTGGTCATCTTATTGCGCAGACAGCGGATGGGATGGCCATGGCTGCGTCCGGTAACTGCCGAATCGATATCCTTAGCCTTAATCAGCCTCTGCTTGTAATTCTCATGGACAATGGATTCCTTTGCCACGACAAAGCGCGTGCCGATCTGTACGGCTTCTGCACCCAGCATAAAGGAGGCTGCGACTCCCCTTCCGTCGCCGATTCCCCCGGCAGCAATTACCGGGATGGACACGGCATCCGCAACCTGAGGAACCAGCGTCATGGTCGTGGCTTCGCCGATATGACCGCCGGATTCCGTTCCTTCGGCTACAACCGCATCCGCCCCATATTTTTCCATTCTTCTTGCCAGTGCCACGGAAGCCACTACAGGAATAACCTTAATCCCTGCTGCCTTCCACATCTCCATATATTTTTCCGGGTTTCCGGCTCCTGTGGTCACCACTTTAATTCCTTCTTCGACAACCACCTTTGCCACGTCATCGGCATAGGGACTCATCAGCATTACATTTACGCCAAAAGGCTTATCGGTTAATTCCCTGGCCTTGCGGATCTCCTCCCGGACAACCTCTCCCGGTGCATTTGCCCCGCCGATTAAGCCTAAGCCGCCTGCCGCCGATACGGCTGATGCAAGATGGTGTTCCGCCACCCAGGCCATACCGCCCTGAATGATGGGATATTGAATTCCCAGCATTTCTGTTATTCTTGTCTTCATGATCTTCCTCTTCTTACTTTGCTGTTCGGTGCCCCTTTACAGCAGCTTTCCTTCTTTGTTTCTCTTTTTTACTCTTCTACGCCCTTATCCTTCAGATAGCGGATAACATCCCCTACGGTTTCTAACTTTTCCAGATCCTCGGAAGGAATCTCTACATGGTATTCATCCTCTAAAGCCATTACCAGGTTAAACAAATCCAGGGAATCTGCTCCTAAGTCTTCCTTAAATGAAGAAGCCTCGGTAACGTTCTCTACTTCAACACTTAACTGATCCGCAATAATTTCTTTCATCTTCTCTAACATGGTTTCATTCTCCTTTTTCTCTGCTTTTTATTTTTTATTTTTGTTTTTTGCTTTACCATTCCAGCAAAGCACTTCCCCAGGTAAGTCCTCCGCCAAAACCGGCCATAACGATCTTATCGCCCCGATTCAGCTTCCCCTCCCGGTTCAGTTCATCTAATAATATAGGAATGGATGCCGCAGAAGTATTCCCATATGCCGAAATATTCATCGGGAATTTTTCTGCAGGCTCCCCAAGCCGCTTTGCTACCGCCGCAATAATCCGCTCATTCGCCTGGTGAAGAAGATAGTAACGGATATCTTCCGGCTTCTCCTGATGCTCTTTCAGCATCTCTTCAATACATGAAGGAACTTTTTTTACTGCAAACTTAAAGACTTCCTGTCCGTCCATAGCGATAAAGCCCATCTTTGGCTGTTTTTTGGTGATAAAGTTTCCTCCGCTTCTGGACACACAGGTCAAAATCTCCCCTCTGCTCCCGTCCGAACCGACAGCGCTGAAAAACTTCCCGTCATCCTCTGCCCGAACCACCACGGCTCCTGCTCCGTCGCCAAAGAGAACGCATGTTCTCCGATCGTTCCAGTCCACCAGCTTGCTCAGCTCGTCCGCGCCGATAACCAGCGCCGTCTTGTATGTCCCGGATACCAGAAAGCTGTTTGCCGTGTGCAGGGCAAAGATAAATCCGGAACATGCGGCACTGATATCAAACGCCGCTGCTCCTTCTGCCCCGATTTCTCCCTGAACCTGACAGGCCGTACTGGGAAAACAGCATTCCGGCGTAGAAGTTGCCACAAGAATAAGTTCCACTTCCTTCGGGGAAATCCCCGCCTGGATGCAGGCTTTTTCTGCCGCCTCGGCTGCCATGGCTTTGATTCCCTCCCCTTCCGTAACATAACGGCTGGAAATCCCTGTCCGGCTGTGAATCCATTCGTCGCTGGTTTCCACAACCTGTTCCAGATCCTGATTGCTTACCCTGCGCCTTCCCTGGCTGGACCCGGTTCCTATGATTTTCGTTATCATGGCTTCTCCTATAAATACTTCAAGAATCAAATATTTTGAATTTCAAATTAATATTAGCGAATGATCCCCTGTTTGTCAAGCGTTTTTTTCTGAGATTTGTTTGCCTTTTTTATTTTTTTGCAATTAATCCCAAAGCAGACAATATTCTGACTATAATGGTAAACATTGACATATACTTACAATATATGGTATGGTATGAGTGCAGGGGGTGCACTATTAAAATCTTATCAAGAAAAGGGGGTTAACTATGAAGACCACAGGAGTAGTTCGTAAACTCGATGAACTGGGGCGGATTACGCTTCCCATCGAACTGCGGAGAAGCCTTGATTTGGATGTAAAAGATGGTCTTGAAATTTCTGTACAGGATAACTGTATCATTCTGCGCAAGGCTGAAACCGCTGATATTTTTAATGGCAGCACCGAAGACCTTGTAGAATTTGAAGGACGCAAAGTATCCAAGGAATCTATCCGCAGACTTGCTAAGATTGCTGGTATGACCATTGTTGAAGCCGTTTAACGGATAAGACAGGCATTGACCAGGAATTCAGGCAGAAAAGCACTTGACAACCATTCAACTGACGATTCACGACTCAAATAACAAGAGTGCGAAATCTGCACCACATTATAAAAATAAGTTAAGATTTTAAGTGCAAAAAGGCTGTCCCTTTCGGGGCAGCCTTTTTTTGCTTTATAGGAAAGTGCGTCCTATAAAGCAAAAACCCTCCGGGGGATGCACACTCCGCGCTCAGGGAATATGGTTGCTAAAGCAACCGCGCTCCGGCGCGAGAGTCCGGCGAGCCGGACTCTTTGTTCCCTATAATCCTTTTATTGCAGATAGTTTTGCGCAGCCTTCTTTACTCCTTCCGGATTTTGGGCAAACCATGCTTCAAAATCCTTGCCGGAAGCTTCCACGGTTTTTCCCAGTTCAACCAAAAACTTTGGAATATCTTTTTCGAAAATCACACCGACCTCTTCGCCCATGGCTTCCCTGCCCTGAATATCGCAGCCGTGCACATACAGGGTGAATGCAGGGTGCGCAACCTTATCGATAAGCTTTACGCCGCCGCGGAAACCGATAACCCCAATCTGATGCGTCCCGCAGGAAGAAGGGCAGCCGGAAATGTGCAGCCGGGGAAGCGCTTTGCCGGAAAGTTCCGACGCGCTGACAGCCTCTGTAATCGAAGTTAAAAGCTTTTGTGAATCTCTTACCCCTGCCTGGCAGATGGAAGCCCCTATACAGGCTACAGAAGCTTCCAGAGGGGTGTTTGCCCCGTCCTCGGTAATCTTTTCCACAGCCTCAGCCTCATTGCCGGTAAGATTAATCACATAGAGGGATTCATCCGGTGCAAGGCGAAGTTCCACATCTTCCATTTCCCGGATAAGATCGTAAATTTCCCTGAATTTTGACGGCTTAATCACCCCGCCCAGGGGATGGTAGTGTACGGAATACAGGCCCTCCTGCTTCTGCGGTCTTATCCTCTCCCCTTTGGCAGAACTCCCGTCGCCGGTCTTTACTTTTTCCTTTTTTTCTGTGACAATCGTTAAATCCTCACCCGAAGCACGCACATTTTCCAGTTTTTCCAAAAAAGCAGCCTTTAAGCCCTCGTCACCCAAAGACTGGCGCATATAACGGGTTCTGGCCTTTGCCCGGTTCTCATAGTTCCCATAGGTGCTGAAGGTTTCCCACATCGCCGCAATATAGTAAAGTACATCTTCCGGCTTAACTGCTTCACCAACCTTTAAGCCGAACTGCGGATTCGGTCCCAGCCCCCCTGCACAGTAGACATCAAACTTTCCGTCCGGGCGGGCGGCAAAGCCCAGATCCCGAAACGTAGCATGGGAAATATTGGCCGGGCTATTGGAAAATACCACCTTTAACTTCCTGGGCAGCTTCTTTCTGTGGATAAAATGCAGCAGATAATCTGCCGCCGCCTGCGCATAGGGCATAACGTCAAAATATTCTTCCTCCGTCCCTGTAAGCGGAGATACCATCACATTTCTCGGGAAATCTCCTCCCCCTCCCATGGTCACTATGCCATAGTCGAGTGCCCTTTCCATAATTTTACAGGCAGCATCCGCCTCAAGATTGTGAAGCTGTATCGTCTGGCAGGTCGTCATATGCACCAGATTAACCTGAAACTCCTCGATAACCTCCGCAACAAACTTTAATTTCTCCTTCGTCAGCCTTCCGCCGGTCATCCGAAGACGAAGCATTAACGCCTTGCCGTCCCTCTGTGCATAGCTTCCGTATTTTCCGGAAAACCCCTTGTACTCCTTTTTGTCCAGGTTTCCGGCAAAAAATGCCTCGGTTTTCTCCTTAAACTCCGGAAAACTTTCTCTCCACCTCTCTGTTTCTACGGTTTTCATGTTCTCACTCTCCTCTATTTAATAATAAAAGGCCGTCTACAAAAGCTGCTGGTAAACATCCCTTTTGGAAATACCTCTGTCCCTTGCTACTTCCTTCATCGCCTGCTTTTTATCCATACCGGCGGCCATATACCGTTCCATATGCTCCTCAATTGGTATGTTTTCCCATTCCTGCTGTTCTTCCCGCTTCATCTCCTCTGCGGTTCGCCCTTCCAGCACAAAGACAAATTCCCCCTTGGGTTCTTCCAGCAAAAACCGCTCCAATGCCCCGGAAATCGTTGTCGGAAAAACTTCCTCATAGCGCTTGGTCAGTTCCCGGCAAATGCTTATCTTCCGATCGCCCAGAGCCTCCTTTAATTCCTTTAAAGTCTTTACCAAGTGGTGCGGTGCTTCATAGATAATGATGGTTCTGGTTTCCCGTTTTAATTCTTCCAAAATCCGGAAACGCTCTTTTTTATCCGCAGGAAGAAATGCCTCAAAGCAAAACCGCCTTGTTCCCAGTCCCGATACGGTCAGCGCCGTAATACAGGCCGCCGGGCCGGGAAGCGAGGTTACGGCAATCCCTGCCGCATGGCACTGGCGCACCAGTTCCTCCCCCGGATCGGAAATCCCCGGTGTCCCTGCATCCGTAACCAGCGCCACGTTAAGCCCTTCCTTCATCTTTTCTACAAGCATTCTGGCCTTTTCCACCTTATTATACTCGTGGTAACTGGTCATGGGCGTTTTTATTTGAAAATGATTTAACAGTTTAATGCTGTGCCTGGTATCTTCCGCGGCAATCAAATCCACGTCCTTCAAGGTCGTCAGTACCCGCAGCGTAATATCCTCAAGATTGCCAATCGGCGTAGCACATAAATATAATTTCCCCGGCAAAGTCCTCTCCTTCCTGGTTCATTCCTCTCTCTGTTCCTGATTCTTTACCCTCTTTCTCTCTGCCTTCTTCCATCCTTAGTATCCGTAGATCTCCCGGATTTCTTCCGTGTACACCCCCGGTTTCCTAAACACAATCACAGGCTTTTCCACCTTCACCATCGCCCCGCCGCCCCGGACGGCCTCGATTAAAACCATATTGGCTTCCCGGTCAATAAAAGGATGGACGAACTTCAGCCGCTTGGGTTCTAATTTCACCTGCTTCATCGCTGTGATAATCTCCATTAAGCGCTGGGGACGGTGAACCAGATAAAACCTTCCCCCCGGTTTTACCAGTTTAGCCGCTTCCCTCACCACATCATCTAAGGTGCACAAAATCTCATGACGGGAAACGGCCTTTCGGATTTCTGGATTTTTTAGTCCGTGGTCATCGCGGATATAGGGCGGGTTCGACGTGACAACGTCAAAAGAAGAACGGGGAAAAAGTTCTCCCGCCTCCTTTATATCGCCCAGGACAATCTCCACCTTTTCTTCAAGCTGATTTAGACAGACGCTTCGCCGCGCCATATCTGCGACTTCTTCCTGGATCTCCAGCCCGGTAAACCTTCTGCCCTTCGTCTTGGCCTCCAGCAAGATAGGGATAATCCCCGTACCCGTTCCCAGATCCAGCACATTTTCCCCTTCTTTAACCTGCGCAAAACCGGAAAGAAGGACTGCATCCATGCCGAAGCAGAACCCGTCCTTCCGTTGAATAATTCCATAACCGTTTCGCTCTAAATCGTCAATGTGTTCTTTATCCTTTAACAAACTTTCCGGATGTTCGATCATGACAGCTTTGATTTTCCTTCCTTTTTCTCCAGCGCCTCCAGTGCCTGCAGTTCAGCCTCTTCCTTTTTGCTCTCCTTGGGTCTTTCCTTCTTCCGCCTTGGCTTAAACTTTAACTGTTCCACCCGGTATTCGCGGATTTCTTTCTCGTCATTATTGATCGTAACCAGGACTTTAATTAACTGGCGGAGCACGTTGACGCTGTGAACCTCGCCTTTAAGCCCGTCGTCGGTCGTCACAAAATCGCCTGCATTGGGAAGCTTGCTGTTTAATACCTGATAGGTTTCCTCTTCATTTTTCAGGCAGCACATCAGCCGCCCGCACACCCCTGATATCTTCGAGGGATTCAGCGACAGGTTCTGTTCCTTTGCCATCTTAATGGATACCGGGATAAATTCCGAAAGATAGGAATGACAGCAGAGCGGTCTTCCGCAGATCCCTATCCCGCCCAGGATCTTCGTTTCGTCCCGGACGCCCACCTGCCGCAGTTCAATTCGGGTTTTAAACACTGCCGCAAGATCCTTGACCAGTTCCCTGAAATCAATCCGTCCGTCCGCCGTAAAATAAAACAGCACTTTATTATTATCGAACGTATATTCGGCATCAATTAATTTCATCTCCAGGCCCCGTTTGCGGATCTTTTCCAGACAGATGGCAAAGGCTTCTTTTTCCTTCTCCTTATTCCTTGCCTCAATCTTGCGATCCTCTTCGGTCGCCATACGGATAACCGGCTTCAGCGGCTGGATAACCTTGTCCTCCTCAACCTCACGGCTGCCTAAAACGACATAGCCGAATTCAATTCCCCTTGCCGTTTCTACGATAACATTATCACCGGTTTTTATCTCCATGCCCACAGGATCAAAATAGTAAATTTTCCCCGCGGCCCTGAAACGCACTCCGATTACTTTGATCATCCTTAATTCTCCTTCATTACCAGCAGCATAAGTTCCAGTGCCAGTTCCATATTTACATTCGCGGCCAGCCTTATTCTGGCCTTGTCAATCGAGGCTAAAATATTCTCCAGCCCCTCGTAACCGCTCCTTTGGCTTATCTCATTAATGGAGGGGTATTCCTCTTTAAAAATCAGTAAATTTACATCTTTGGTCACTTTAAACATCAAAACATCCCGATACCAGAACTGCATAAAATCCAGACATTCCAGAAGGTCGATATCTTCCTCTTTCAGACGCCGGATAAACATAAGGATTTCGGAAATATCCATGGTTTTTAAATTTTTCACCAGGTAAAGCATCTCTGTGTGAAGAATCTTAAAATCCTCCGAAGCAGCCAGACGGATTGCCTTTCCAAGATTACCCCGGGCAAAGGCAGCATAAACATCCGCCTCCGCTTCCTTTAACTGCAGATGCTCCAAAAGATATTCCTTTACCTGAGAATCCTTTAACGGCTTTAATTTAATCTGGACGCAGCGCGAAAGAATCGTCGGCAGAAATACGTCCTGATTTGTCGTCAGCAGAAAAATTACGGCGTAGGACGGCGGTTCCTCTATGGTCTTTAACAATGCGTTCTGCGCCTGTACGGTCATCTTCTCCGCCTCGTCCACGATATAGACCTTGTAGGGGCTGCTGTAGGGACGTATGGCAATGGTATCGTTAATCTGCCTGCGGATATCGTCAACACCTATGCTTCCCGGCTTTTCATGGGTCACGTAGATACAGTCGGGATGATTTTTACTTAAAACCTGTTTGCAGGAATGACAGTTTAAACAGGCTTCCTGCTCTCCCTGTTCACAAAATAATTCCAGCACAAAAGCACCTGCCAGAGATTTTCTTCCCATCAGTTCCTCGCCCGTAATAATATAGGCATGGGAAACTTTATTCATCTGGATGGCATGGTGCAGGTTCTCCTTTACGGTTTCATGCCCTGTAATTTCTGAAAATCTCAGCATCGTTTCCTCCATTCCCTGTATGCTTCACAGCCCGGTCTATCATATAAACAGGTATCATATACTTACTCCCCTTCCAGGGCGCTGTCTAAAAGCTTTAACAGTTCCAGGACGCTGCAAAAGCCTTCCTCCTGCTCCACTTCCAGCCAGATAAGTTTGCCCTGCCAGGTGGAATTCTGGCGGTACTGTACGTGCAGGATAAATGTAGCTTCCTCCCCCCGGTTCGCCAGCACTTCTTCTGCGGTCAGCACGGGCTGTAACTTTTCCCTTCTTCTTGTATCTACTGGAGCTTCTTCCTTTTTCGTCTTCTGGAAGCTGCGGTACTTCGTTGATGCCTGCGGATAATTAATCTGATCAAAAAAAGAATCAAGAATAGAAATTAACTGGCTGCTCTCCCGAAAAGGAACCGCTTCCTGCTGATATTTATGATATATTCTTCCACTGTACTCCCCATTACATACATGATCAATACAAAGACTGGTCAGGTTCGGAGCCGCAGTATTAATACGATACTCACCCATAAATTTAACTCCTGTTTTTCCAACGGTTTTTCGTCTTGCCAAAGCTTAATCCGCCTGAGGAGGTTTTTACTCCTGCTATCGAAGAAACATAGTAGCGGATTTGGATTTTCTGCCCCGGACATAACTCTTTAAACCTGGTATAAATTCTCTTATAAGTAATTTCACAATCTTCCTGGTTAATTTCCATCAGCAATACCAGAAACTGATTCGGACTGTATCTCGTGTACAAATCTCCCCGCCGCAGAGAACTCCGGATCGCCCGGCTTAAATTCTTGGTCTGTCTGCGGAGAATATCGTCCTTTTCTATGGGGTTTCCACGGTTATTGGTAATCGTACACAGCATTAAAAAGATCGAACTGCCGCTTCGTTCAAGCGTGCGCGAAATCATTCGGTAGCTGTCGATAAAACTGGGATAGCTGCAGTAATATGCCCCGGGAATAAATTCCTTCTCGCTCATGCTGCTTTTTATCTCGGCCAATGCCCCCATAGAATCATGAAGCTGGCTGCTCATCGTCCGAAAATGATCCAGCATCTTTTTTGAGCGGGACAAATCCATCTGTTCAAAAAACAGCATCGTCGTATCCTCATAGACATTCAGTGCCTCCCGGTAGCGGTTCATCGCCAGAAGGCAGTCCATCTGAATCATCTGCCATTCCTCATAGGGATAAAGCTTTATCGCCTGGCTGCACAGGGAAAGACCTTCTTCATACCGGCGGCTTTCCTTCATCAGCTGGCAGCCTTCACGGATACACTGAAAATAAAGTTCACGGTAGCGGGTGCTTTCCTCTGCGACCCACTCCTCTCCGGATAAAAAAGGAAGATATTCACCAGAGTAAACTTCACATGCCCTCTTTATAGCATTAGCCCGTTTTGTTTTGTCCTCAAGCCGAAACGCTTCTTTTGCTCTCTGCGCAAAAACTTTTGCATCAATCTCTACCTTTACATCACTGCTGAACCGATAAATTCCTTTTTCAATGTGAATATATTCCCTGTCCGGAAGAATCGTTTCCTCCAAAAACTTTCTTAACCGGAAAACCAGGATACGAAAAGCATTTTTTGCATCCTGTGTTTCGGCATCGCCGTATAAAGTTTCTAAAAGCTGCACTCTGGGCATCCCTTCTTTTTCTGCGGTCAGTAAAAGCAGAAGAAGCTGCATAACCTTGCTTGTATTGCTGCATTTAAGCGAAAAAGCTTTGTTCCCGTACCAAAAGGATAAATCACCCAACATGTGCACATAGAGCGTGGTTTTTTCTTTTCCCATAATTTCCCCCGCCAGCAATTTGCTGCCAAAAGCCCTCTACCCTGTATCCTGCTTTCTCCCCAAATCAGACGGCCCCTGCAAATCACTTTCTTTGATTATACGTGATTATCCCTTACTTTTCAACCGATTCTTTCAAGACTTTTAAACCATATTCCCTGCTATCCGCCATGCCGCAGACTTCCAGGTCCAGGTACAGATATTCTTCAATCTGCAGGATAATCTCTCTTGTGATCCGTTCCCCGGGAACCAGACAGGGAATTCCCGGCGGATATACATAGACAAACGCACCGGAAATCTTCCCCTCGCATGCAGCAATGGGACAAACGGCTTTTTCCTGTTCCATGGCATCAAAAATCGTAAGCGCCCTCTCTGGACTCCCTTTTTTATTATATCGGCTGATTTTCTGCATTTTTAACGCATCCGCCTGGTTATTTTCCAAAACTTTCCTGTCCGCCGCACAGAGGGCAGCAAATAAACGCTCCATTCCTTCCTGCTCATCCATAACACTGGTCAAGGCCAGAACATACTGCGGTGCACACAGTTCCATTTCCAGCTTATGCGCACTGCGCAGATAATCCAAGAGCCATTTGCCTGAAGCTAAATGATGACGAAGCACCATAACGATTTTTGATTCATCCAGATCCCACACCCCAAAGGAACCGATGATTTCTTTTCCCGGCACATAAATTTCGGATAAACAGCGGCATTTTTCCCGGAAATCGGTCAGCCGTTCTTTAAGCCTTGCTAATGCTTCCTGCCCCTGCCTTTCCATAAAAGAAATTCCGTATTCCATCCCTGCCATAAGAACATAGGACGGGCTGCTGCTCTGATAAACGGATAAATACATCTTTAATTTTTCCATCTGTGTATCGGTTAAATACCCTTTTTTAACATGGAGAATTGCCGTCTGGGTAAGACAGGGAAGGGTTTTGTGCAAACTCTCGATAACGATGTCCGCGCCGTTTTTCAAAGCCGAAGAAGGAAAATCACCGTCCTTTCCAAAGGGCAGATGTGCCCCGTGCGCCTCATCGACTATCAGTATTTTCCCGCGGCGGTGCACGTTTTCTGCAATTTTTTTAATATCCGAAACCATTCCGTCAAAGGTGGGGGAAACGATCAGCACCGCCTGGATATCCGGATTTTCTTCCAGCCTTTTATCCACATCTTCCGGCAAAATCCCTCCTGGTATCCCCAAAGACTCTATCTCTTGCGGATAAACATACTCTGCTTTTAATTCATTCTGCAATACAGCATAATAAGCTGCTTTATGACAGTTTCTGGCAATTAAAATCTCTCCCCTGCGCGGCACACAGGCGCTTACAGCACTTAATATCCCGCAGCTGCTCCCGTTAATCAGATAAAAGCTTTCATCCGAACCGTAAATTTCTGCCGCCCGCTGCATAAAATCCTTTAAAATTCCCTCGGCATGATGAAGGTTGTCAAATCCTTCAACCTCCGTAATATCAATACGGTAGGGATTGGGAAATTCCCTGCCCAAAGCACCCACGTTCCTCTTATGCCCCGGCATGTGGAAGGGGTAGATTTCTGACTGGCTGTAGGCGCACAGCTTTTCCAGTAAACTTTCCATAAAAACACCTTTTTCTTTCTTTTTGCAGATTTTTTACAGGATAAACTTATCCGTTTTTGTGCGATATTCTTATCTGAAACATTTCGCCATAATAAACTTATCCGTTTTTGCATCATAGATTTATTCTTTTTTATGCGGTAAACTTACAGGTAAACCTAAATAATCACCGAAGGGAAACACAGAAAGGAGAATGAAAACCCATTATGCGCACAGAAACCTTTAAGATGGAACGCCCAAACCTCGTTAAAGCCGGAGATCAGGTAAAAATTATCGAACGCCCGGGGGCCAGCAGCTACAGTTATATTATTGACCCGGCAGTAGCCATGTCCGGCTGCTACAGCACCAGGGAAAGGATAAAATCCGAATACGGCACAGTCAAAGAAATACAGGAAAACAACAGAGGATTTTATGTTATCGTTGAATTCGATGAACCTGCTCTCACATAAAATCCTCTGCTTTTATATCACGGTTTTCCTATTATTCCAAATTATCCCAAAGGCCCTCCCGGCCCGATATACTGCACATCTCCGGAAGCAGGAGCCGTCTGTGCGGGAATATTCTGCTGCGGATTGGCTTCCACGGTAGGAATCGTATTGCCGGGCTCCGGCCAGGTCTGGGGCGGTGCCGTGCTTCCCGGATCGGCAGGACGTGGAATCGATGTTTGCGGCGGCGCGGTTTCTGCCTCCGTGGGCGGTGCCGAAACCTGAGGAGCCGTCGTTTCGGTACGATTATTGTTCTGACTTCCCTGGTTTTCATGCTCATCACGGTTGTTATTCGTGCTGCTCTGCGTTTCGCGCTCATTCCGGTTATTATTCGTGCTGCTCTGCGTTTCGCGCTCATTCCGGTTATTATTCGTTCTGCCCTGCGTTTCGCGCTCATTTTGGTTGTTATTCGTGCTGCTCTGCGTTTCGCGCTCGTTTCGGTTATTATTCGTACTGTTTTGCGTTTCGCGCTCGTTTTGACCGTTTTCGGGATCTTCCTGACCGCCTTCGCCCGGTTCCCCTTCCTCTGGTTCCTCTCCGTTT
This sequence comes from Lachnospiraceae bacterium, assembly GCA_009774615.1. Lineage (GTDB taxonomy): Bacteria > Bacillota > Clostridia > Lachnospirales > Lachnospiraceae > Caccovicinus. The sequence continues at coordinate 51,155 of VSOC01000004.1, read as the reverse complement.
TCCGTACTTCCTTCTAAGCCGGAAATACCTGCTGAAACCGGTCTTTGCCGGGTATCTTCAAACTGGAACGGCCTTTCGGATAAAACATTCCAGCCGCCTGCACTGACGCTGTATTCGCAGGTCTGTAAATAAACGGTTACGGTATTCCCGTCAACCATTAAAAGCGTGGCAAATTCATTGCTGCCTGTATCGGCATTCCCCCGGGTGGCGGAGTCATCGATAACATTCATATTCCCGTCCAAGTCCAGAACGGCAATCTGACCATAACAGCCAATCCAGCTCTTCGGCGTATATTCCCCGTAAATCTTTCCTTTATCTTTATAATAATACAGGTGAATGATATTTCCCTCAAACTGCCCGTTCAGCGCTTCGTATTCGCTTCCGTCGGGGCTTATGCGGTAAATCTGGCTGAATCGTGTGTTGTCTTCCCCCTTGGTTACAAATGCACTGCAGTAAATCTTCCCTTCGGCAATACAGAAGCTGTCAATTCCAAAAGGTGCCTGGGCAAAAACCGATTTTGAACCGGCATCCTCCTGTTTAAATATTGCGTTTTTCCCCCGATCCTGGGGATCTGGCTCTAAGGTAAATACGGCATTATTCAGACGCTGCTCGCCCGGAGAAACCTTTGTAATCCTGCCGCTCTCTAGGGTGTAGACCCGGTCTTCAATCATCTGGACACCGCTTTCTTCTCCGCTGATCACATTTCCTGCAGAATCCACCAGATACACGCCGTTATCCCGGACAAGTACCCGGTAATGCTCTTCACCGACAAAGCTGACGCTTCCCTCATTGACCGGAAAGATCTCGCCGCCGGAGGCGTAGTAAACCGAACCGTCCTCAAGAACCAGATAGCCGGTAGCATTTTCTGCCAGCAGTTCTTTTTGGGTATTCCCCGGCTTCATCCGAAACAGCTTATTACAGAGTGCCTGCTGCTGTGCCGGGAGGACTGCCTTCTGTTCTGCCGTTACCTGGGGAAGAAAGTAAATATAGCCGTTATGGATCTGCATAGAGTTTTTTGTGGAAAACTCAGGATTAGCTCCGCCTAATACCTCCTCCCTGGTTTCGGTCGTTTTCCGGTAGCATATGGGCTTAAAGCTTCCTGTGTAGACCGGATCGGACGACAGATAACACCAGAATTCATTACTTTTTACCAAACTGTTTAAATTCTGAAGATTGTCATCTCCGGTCAGCCCTTCCCAGGTTCGGTCCTGGCGGATATCTTCCAGGGCACCGTCTTCACGGAAAGAAAAAATCTGACCGCCGGTTTTTACCTCTTCACAGGCCATATAGCCGTCTTCTTTCAGATAATACAGCTTATTGTCCCATATCTTCCAGGCATTTGCGGCAAAGCTTCCGTCCTCTTCCCGGTAACGGCTCCCGCTCTCATCGGTAATCCATCCGAAAATTTCCTCGGTTTCAATCTCTAACACCGTCGTTTCCGCGGTCGGATCGGCCTTGGCCCATTCCCTGGAATCCCCGGCAATCTTTTCATAGACCGTTATCACCACCCACACCGCAGCAAATAAGGCCGCCAGCGCACAAACCGACATCACACCCGCCCAGAGATAAGAAACCCGGATTTTCTTCTTTTTTTTATGGTTCTGCGGATAATTCATCAAATCACCTCAACTTCTTATGAACTATTTCCAATTTTTTCCTTATACTTTTTACCTTCCTTTTATCCTATCAGACATTATCTGCTTCGACAAGGAAAAAAAACTTACAAAATTCGATAAAAAGTCTTTATTTCTTTTCATCAAAAAGCTAAAACCGGCGATAAAAGAAGCAAAAAAGAGATACCACCCCGCAGAGGAATGGTATCTCGCTGAAAACGTTACTGTTTACATATTTACAGCAACGGTAAATCTTCCTGAGGAATTTGTTTTTTATTTAATCATCATCATTGCTGGTTTTTCTGCGGTAACTCTGCCCCCACTGCTCTGTCAAAGTATCATTGATGTAATCTTCAATCTCTTCATCTGAAATTAAATCTTTAAGCATTTTGCGGGCATCATCCTCAAATTCCCGTGCGCTGGTATAAGAATGATTATTTTCATAGCGCTCAATTAACTGTTCCTGAAGATCAAATGCCATTTCTTCAGAGGAAGTAAACTGAATCCATTCCCCTCTTTTGTTAATATTCTCCCACTGGGATACGCCGTTTTCATAGCGGAACTTAATGCCGTTGCTTTCACGGCTTCCCATCTTGTCAACTCTCTTGCCCAGTTTATCTCCCTGGGTATTAAAGAAGTAGGAAACACCGTCAATGTTAATTGTCCCGACAGCCATAGCGCCTTCTACGGCGTTTCTCATCGTATGCACATCTTCTGCCTTATAAAGATAATACTGATCATTTCCCTCGGTATACCATCCGGTTCTCATGGAATTATCCTCATTCAGCCGATACCATCTTCCGCCGTCCTGAATCCAGCATCCTGCCGGCATCCTGCCGTCCGAATTACAGTAATGCCATGCACCGTTTACCCAGGTCCATCCGGTAACCATATAGCCGTTCGCATCAAAACAGTATTTTTCTCCTTCAACCTCTACAATACCGTTCGATGCATAACTGCCGTTATCATACTCATAGTACCAGCCGACATCATTATATTTCCATTCTCCCGCCATTGCCGGGACAGCAGAAAATATAGCTAAAGCTGCTGCGGTAATTAATACTTTCTTCATCATAAAAAATTCCTCCTTTTTTATTATCCTTTTTTATTATCCTCTTTTTTACTCTGTTTTTTCTCAGCAACATTACAGGCAGAACCGTTAAATGATCTATGGCCTTTTTTGCTTTTTCACTCCTGAAGCATTAATCAGTACGGCCTCCAGTCTTCTCCTCCACCCTCTGGCTGCGGTGCCGGAGTCGGCGCGGGTGTTGGCGCCGGGGTTGGCGCAGGGGTTGGTGCCGGGGTCGGAGCCGGCGTCGGTGCCGGTGTTGGCGCGGGAGTCGGTGCCGGCGTTTCAGGTATTATCGGTGCCGGAGTCGGCGCGGGCGTTGGTGCCGGCGTCGGTGCCGGAGTCTGTGCAGGCCGTGTCGTCTGCTGTGTCTGTGCCGGTTTTGTCGGACTTGTCGATTTCGGCCCAAGGCTGATAACCAAATCAACAGAATCTCCTTTTTTCACCTCTGTACCGCGGGCGATGCTTTGGGAAATAACCTTTCCGGCAGCTACACTGTTGCTGTTTTTTTGGCTAATGTTTCCCACGGTAAGTCCAAGACTTTCAATCATCCTTTCGGCGTCTTCCTGTGACTCAAGTTCAAGGTTCGGCATATACATCTTCTCTGCACCGATACTGACATAAACGGTGACAAAGGAACCTTTATTCGCTTCTTCATCCGCAGCAGGTTCCTGGCGGATAACCGTTCCCTCCGGTTCATCGCTGGCTTCTTCTACCCAGTTTACCAGAAAATCTCTTGATTTCAGTACAGATTCCGCCTGGTTTCTCTGTCTTCCCACAACATCGGGAACCTTTACCTGAACTGTGGAATCACCGCTCTGATCGGACTCATTTTTACAGATCGTAAGTACGATTTCCCTGCTCAATTCCACATTGGCTCCGGCTTCTTCGCTAATTGCCAGAACCGAATTGTAAATTCCCTCATCCTGGCTTTCTTCTTCACGGATTTTAGTAAATCCAGCTTCTTCCAGACGGCTTAACGCTTCTTCCCTGTCCAAGCCAACCACTAAAGGAATAACTGCTTTTTCCTCCCCCATGCTGATCCAGACTACCAGGGTAGCACCCTTATCCATCGTTGCATTTTCTTTTTCGCTCTGGTAGGAAATCATGTTTTCCGGAATCTCCTCAGAGAATACCATCTTATCCTGGGACATCCGTAAACTTTTCTCCTCCAGCATCTTTTCCGCTTCGGTTGCTTCTTTATTAATGACATTGGGCACGCGCACCTTCCCGCTAAGAAGCTGCACCGGGCCGGATACCAGATTAAAGTGGATAACACCGGTTAAAATCAGTGCAATAATTGCACCTGCCACGGTCACGCCCACCCCGGCAATTAAAAATACCCAACGGGGAATCGAGCCTACATCTTCTTTAATCTTGGTAATTTCTTTTTCCTTTACTTCCGCAGCCATTAACTCCTGCGAAAATTCTTCCATGGTCTGGGTACGGTCCTGGATTTTCACGTTCAGGGCGTTCATAATCGCCGTTTCCGTGGGCTTGGTAATTTTTACGCCCATCTTGGACGGCTTTTTCAGTTCATCCTTAACACTCCGCTCCATGGCATCTTCCGGCGTTACCCCGGTAAGCATCTTATACAGGGTAGCAGCCAGGGCATAGACGTCTGTCCATGTACCCTGATCGCCCCGGCTGCGGTACTGTTCTTCCGGAGCATAGCCAGGTTTAATAATTACGGATAAACTCTTGCTGTGCTTTGTGGTCGCATAGCGGGCGGCACCAAAATCCAGAAGCTTAACCTCAAGCTTATCCGGTTCATCCGGATTCAGCACATAGATATTATCCGGAGCAATGTCGCGGTGAAGGATTTCCGTCTTATGTACCTCTGCCATAGCAGCAGCTACCTGCAAAATCACGGGAAGCGCCTGTTCCACGGTCATCTTTCCATGGGTTTCCAGGTATTCTTTTAATGACATTCCTTCCAGGTACTCCATAATAATATAGGAAGTTCCGTTTGCCTCAAAACAATCATAGATCTGTACAACACCAGGAACGGATTCAAACTTGGCCAGACGTTTCGCTTCATCTAAGGTCTTAACCAGCCCTTCCTTAAACTGCTCTTCCTTATCACCGGAATACACCGTTACCTTCTGCTGGGTCGGCATCCGCGTTGCAAATTCACTGGGAAGGTATTCCTTGATGGCAACTTTTCGATCCATCAGGTAATCTTTTCCCACATAGGTTACACCAAAACCGCCAAAACCGAGTACCCTTCCGACAATGTAGCGTCCCTGTAAAACCGAGCCCGGCGGTATATGGTAGGATTGCTTGGCCGGCGTGTCAAAAGCATAGCCGCAATGGGGGCAGACATCAAACTGTTCATCATATTCCCTCATGCATCCCATACATAATCTGTCCATAATTTCCCCCAATTACTTTGATTCTTCTGCTTCCTTATTCAGGTTAATTCCTGCATTTTTCTTTTTCTCATCCTTGTTATTTTTGGCTTCCTTCTTCTTTTCCAGGTCTTCCCACGCAAACTTATCCGTACAGAAAGGCATTAACATTAATTCAACCTTTCCAACCGCAATAATATCATAAGGGCTGAGTTTTTCATTATCTAAAACAACCTTGTCATTCAGATAAAACAGTTCCCGTGAATCCCCCGGCTGCGCGATAAAGAGTCTGCCCTTCGGCTCATAAATAATCACTGCATGGCGATCCCTGGATACAGATTTTTCTCCTTCTAAGCAAACATCGGCCTGCGGACTGCGCCCAACAAAGTTTCTTCCGGCCTTCAGCGGAAAGCTTCTGCCAAAATAACTTCCGGAAATACAAACCAGCCATCCCACCACAGGGGCCGTCATCACAGGGACACCTGCCGGACTATCCTGAAGATTATCCATCATCGGCTGATAAAAAGACTGGGTCGGCGCATCGTCATCGGGAAGAGTAGATGAACCCGTAATATCAGAAAAATCAGAAATAACCGAAGAATAATTTCCGGCAGCCTGGCTCTGGGATGATTTCTGTGTTACCGGATCACTCGAAGCCGAACTTTTCACCGTAACCGGATCTGCCAAAAAACCGCCTCCTCCCGGCATTGCAACCGTAACCCCCGCACTTCCGGATGAAGCTGCAACCGTCATGCCCATATCCGACGAGCCGGCGGCAACGGTCATGGAATCTCCTCCCGAAGCAGCCCCTGCCCCGTTGCAAAACGGACAACCGGAATACTTATCGCCATCATAATAATGTCCCTTGCTGCACTTTGTTAAATTCATTCTGCTTCCTCCTTATATCATTCTGTTCTTATCATTCAGTTTTAACATTTAATCGGTTAAAATGGCAGGGGTGCCGGTGTTTCATTGCCAGCCCCTGGGGGTTCCTGACGTATTCCCTGCGGATCTGGTTCCGGTGTTGGCGGCGGAGTCGGCGGCATTGTCGGTGCCTGGGTTGGTGCCGGTGTTTCTGGCAGTGCCGCTGGTGCTGTTTCCGTTGGCTTTACTTCTACCGGTTGTGCCGCTTCCGTTGTCGGTACAGATGACGGCGGATTTTCTGTTTTTGATGACTCCTCTAAAGCCGGCAATGATTCTGTACCGGATGCCGATGTTTCTAATGACGGTGCCGGCGTCGGGGCAGGCGTTGGTGCCGATGTTGGTGCCGGCGGCAAAGCTACTGGCGAAGTGGGCGGCGGTGCCTGCGTCGCTTTAGGCTTCGTCGGCTGCTTCTTCCCCTGACTTTTTGTTTCTTCTGGTTTTTTTCCCAGGCTGACAATTAGTTCCACCTCATCACCGGTCTGAACTTCCGTATCAATAGCAATGCTCTGTGAGATAACTTTTCCTGCACCCACACTGTCACTGTAATCTTCAGTAATCTTTGCAGTAAGGCCAAGTTCAGCGATGGTTTTTTCAGCATCCTCCCTTGATTCCAGTTCTACATTTTTCATATAGATCTTTTCCGGCCCAATGCTGATATCAACCGTAACAAAAGAGTCCTTATTTACCTCTTCTCCTGCCTTCGGCTCTTGTGCAAGAACGGTTCCTTCCGGCTGAGTGCTGTTTTTATTTGTCATATTTATCATAAGACCGCTCTTCTTTAATGCATCATCAGCGTCTTCTTTCGTCATGCCGACAACATCCGGAACCGCAACCTGAACCGTAGTATCACCTTCCTGTGCCGTTTCGTTCTTGCAGACGGTAAGAACAATCTCCGTACTTAATGCCACCTGCGTTCCCTGTTCTTCACTGACTTTTAAAACCGAATTAAATACCCCTTTTTCCTGACTTTCTTCTTCTTTCACCGCAGCAAAACCAGCTTCATTCAGCGCTTTAACCGCCTCTTCATAATCCAGCCCGACAACCGAAGGAAGAGAGGCTTTTTCCTTGCCCAGACTGATAACTACCATAACTTCCAGGTTTTCTTCTAGGTTTTCTTCCGGGTTTTCACTCTTTGTATCTGCACGCTTAATTACACTGTTTTGTGCCGGAAACTGACGGGATATGATATTTTCAGCAATTTCTTCTGAAAATTCCTTCTTATCTGCATTCATCTTCAAACCGTTCTTTTTCAGGATTTTTTCGGCTTCTTTTACACTCTTATTCACTACATTGGGAACACGGATTTCTCCTTCATTAAGCTGGCTCTCTCCCTGCCTCATCCGCAGATCAATCTTCCCCGCCGCCACCAGCCCGGTAAAAGCGATAAGCCCTGCCATCACCAAAGCCGCCGCAGGGATGACCCAGCGGGGAAGGGACAGAGAACCATGGTTTTTTTTCTCCTTCTTTCCCCTGGAAACCTTCTTCCTTCCCCAAAGTTCCCTCTGAAACGCTTCTACGGTTCGTGTCTGATGGAGAAGCGCCCGTTCTAACGCCTCCAGCACCGGCTTTTTCAACCCAATCTGTTTGCGGGCCAGTTCACCCTCCAGCTTTTCCCCGTCTTCAATCTCTTTTCCCGTAATTAACTGACAAAACATCTTCGCCAGCCCGTAGACGTCTGTGTGCGGCCCGGCATTGCCGTAATCGATAATACCGGGTTCACCGCTGATATAGCGGGAAGCGCCGAAGTCCTTCAGCACGATGCGCCCGTCCGGCCTCTCCCAGAAGCTTTCCGGCTCGATCTGACCATGAAATAAATTGATCTGATAATCCACACCCAACTGGTGAACCTTGATCACCGCCTCCATAGCCGCTTCCAGCCATTCTTTTGCCTCATTCACTGAGAAGCGATGAGTTTCCAGCCTTTTCTTCAATGTCATATCCTGCGAAAAATCCATAACTGCATAGGCGGTGCAGTTTTCCATAAAGCAGGCATGGTAGGTAATAATATCTTCTTCTTTGTACAGCCGGATCAGCAGCCTGCTCTGCCAGTAGAAAAATTCCAGTCCCTTTTCGTAAATCTCCTGCTTATTGTCGTAGATACTCAGTTCCGGTTTTCCGGATCTGGTCGCACAGTACCTGGGGAAATACTCCTGGATCTGCACCCGGCGGTCAAATAATGCATCCCAGCCGATATAAATAATATCCGTTTCCCGCTCCCTAATTACGGTTCCCACGATATATCTGGCCTGGAGGATGGTTCCCGGCTGCAGGGCTACACCGCCGTTTTGGGTGGCTCCGTCCATGTAGCCGCAGCTTGGACAAAGATCCCCGTATTCATCGGGATATTCATTCATACAATTCAGGCAACGTTTCATTCTTTTGATCCCTCTCCATATTCCTGCATGGTCAGATATTTTAGCTGTTCGACGACATCAGCAAACTCATCATTTCCTTCTACATAAATTTCCAGCATATTTTTATTTAAGGACAGTCCGTTTCCGTTTTGCAGATTAAATACATCCTGTGCGGATTCCCCGATAAAGTAATAGACCAGGCTGTCCGCCGCTTTCTTTTCCTCACCTTCCAGACTGCCGTCGATGCTCCAATAATGCGTAAATCTTCCTTTTACTTTACCGGCCTTCTGCAGATCTTCGAAGACAATCATCTTATAAATTCCGCCCAGACTGGCACGCACGGCCTCATAGTCATCTGTCGTTCCCAGATAAAAGGCTTTCTCTTTTTTCAGGAAAGGCTCATAGCCCATCTCGCCGCCTGCGGTAAGTCCCTTATTACCGAATGCATCCTGATACATCGAAAGCTCCCGGCTGCTGACACAGAAACTTGACTCACCGTTTATGGAGAGGCTTTCCGTGTCGGATATCTTTTCCAGATTCATCTCTTCCCAGTCCTCGGCCATAAACTTATTCACATAAAGCACCGGTGCACAGAAGGATACAGGCATCTGCTTTTTCTGCCGTCTTTCCTCGAACTCCGCCTTAAATGCATCATCCTTCATAAAATAATAGCTGTTTTTATCGACCATGGAAAACGTCGTGTCAAGGCTTCCTAAGTTTTCCCAGAGAGCATCCTGCGGCGCTATGCTGCTGCTCTCAAAAACTTCCGGAAGCTTTGCGCTTTCCAAAGACGAAGATAAGGCTTTCTTATAATCCTCAATGCCCTGCGCCCGGTATTCCTCCGGCACACCGCAGGAAATCCCGGCAATATTAACCTTGGTAAAACGTCCTCTGTACTCTTCGAGCATCTGGTTTAACATCTCCTCCGAAGAAGAAAGGCTAATCTGGCGGACATCCCCGTCTTCCTCCAAAAGGCTTCCCACAGCAGCAACTTCTTCCATCTTCTTCTCATTGACATCCGGCATCCACACAGATAAATCCGCAGTCAGGTTATACATGGCGCGTTCCTTTCGGGCATAAACCTGCTGGCAGACCACTCCCGCAATCGCTAAAACCACGCAGATTCCGGCAATGCTGATCCCACGAACCATCTTCCTCCGCTTTAACTCACCGTCCACACTCAGAACCTTCGCCTTATTTTGAATGGCATCCCGGAACTGATCGACGTTCTGAAAGCGAAGTTCCTGGTTTAAAGCCATGGCACGCATAATGCTGTCATTTAAGTACTGCGGGATTTCCGGAACCAGAGCCTTGGGCTGAGGGAGGTGATCTTCAACCATACGGTTTACCGACTCCTCCGGCATCCTTCCGGTCAGCGAGCGGTAAAGCACGGCACCCACGGCATAGAGATCCGTCCACGGGCCCTGCTTGCTCTTGGTTCGGTACTGTTCCGGCGGCGCATAGCCCGGCTTTAAAATAATCGAAAGGGTTTTCTCCTCGTCGCCGCTGGAAAAACGTGCCGCGCCAAAGTCAATCAGCTTCACCTTGTAGTTTTCACTCCCCGCTTCCACGGGAATCAAAAAGATATTATCCGGGCTGATATCGCGGTGGATAATCTTTACCCGGTGAAGCTCCTTTAACGCATCCAGCACCGAAAGCACTACACTGACCGCAATCTGGCTGTCTACCCGCCCGCCGTGCTCAGCGATGTACTGCTTATAGGATTTTCCTTCCAGAAACTCCATGGCAATGTAAGCGGTATTATTCTCCTCAAAAAACTCATAGACATTGACAATATTCGGATGGGTGTTGAACATTGCCATATTCCGGGCTTCTGCCAGGAAACGCACCTTGCCGTTCTGGAACTCATTTGCCCGGTTGCCCGAATAAATTATCACTTCCTTTTCTCCCGGAACACGGTTCACGATACCATTCGGATAAAATTCCTTTATGGCAACCATCTTATCCAGCGTTCTGTCCCAGGCCCGGTACGTAATACCGAAACCGCCGAAACCTACCGTGCTGCCCACCACAAAGCGGTTGCGCAGTATAACTCCCGGATGAAGATGATAAGCTTCTTTTGGCTTGCTTCCCGGGACGAATCCGCAGTGAGGGCACACGCCAAACGCCTCGTCAAAAGGCTTTCCGCAAATCTGACACTGAACCATCTTTCTCTCCTCCTACTCTCCCAGGTACTTCATTAAAATCACCGTCGTATTGTCCTGCCCCCGCTGTCCGTAGCGCAGGGCCATCGCCGTGGTTCGATCCGCGGCAATGTACATATCCAAATCATTATCCAAAGCCATCGCACACACCTGGCTCTCGTTCAGGCTCTTATAGACGCCGTCGCTGCAGAGCATAATCATATCCCCTTTATGCAGAAGGGTGGGCGTTTTTTTCACATCCACAACCTTAAGGCCGTTCATGCCCAAAAAGCTGATTAATGCCTCTGCCTGCGGCGTTTTCTCTTCTTTTTCGTAAAATTCCCTGCTGATTTTCCCGGCTGCAAGCTGTTCCTTAAGCATCAGCCGATAATTATGCTCCCGGTTTTCCGAGGAAATCTTCCCGCCCCTGATAAGGTAAATCCGGCTGTCCCCCACGGAAACCCAGTACATCTGATTTTTATTGCAGTACACGGCTACCAGGGTGGTTCCGCCCTCCAAGGGCTTTCCCTGATCGTTTTTCAGCGCCGCAACTGCCTTATCCATCCGTCCGGCTTCCTGGTGCAGAAAAGCAGGAATATTGCTTATGGGCTTTTCTCTTTTAAAATCCTGAGCCATAAGCTGCACAGCCGTCTGGCTGGCCCTCTCGCCGCCCTGCAAGCCGCCCATGCCGTCGCAGACAATTGCCAGCACCTCCTGACTTCCGGTATAAAAATAGGCAAAATCCTGCTGATAGCTGCGGGTCCCTAAGATACTGCTGACCCCGATTTCAAACCAGGGATTTTTTTCCGCTCTTTCTTCTATAATATTCATCCTCTAACTCCAACCTCAATTAAACATGCTGTACTTGCCAGGGCAAACCTTGCCGGGGGTCTGAATTCATAATCCTTCCCCTTTTCCAGCCGTTTCCCGTTATAATAGACCCCAAAAGAAGACACATCCCGGATACGAAAAACTCCCTTATCCGCTTCATAGGTAAGTATACAGTGAATCCGGCTTAAATCTTCCGGCTTTTCTATCCGAAGATTTACCTCCGTGGCAGACCGCCCCAGCTTCATCATTTGATTAGGGGGGATCATCCATGATTTTCCGGCCGCCGGCCCGCCGATAACGGCCACATAAGGCTTTTGTGCCCCCTGCCCTGGCCCTGCGGGTTTAACTGCCTGTCTGCGTGCTGCCTGACGCACAAGTTCCTGCTGCTTTAACTGTGCCTTCTGCTGTCTTAACTGCGCTTCCCGCAGACGGGCCGCCTCCTGCTGCCTTAACTGCGCTTCCCGCAAACGCGCCTCCTCCTGCTGTTTCCGGTTTCTCTCCGCCATCTGCCGGGCTTCCTGCTGTCTTCGCTGAGCCTCCTGAAGGCGGGCGGCTTCCTGCTGCCTGCGGTTTTGTTCCGCCTGCCTTCGCGCAGCCTCCTGGCGAAGAAATTCTTCCCGCTGACGGGCAAGCTGTCCGGATTCATAAGAACTTCTCGGCCGCCTATCTGCCGGAGCCGCCGGGGCAATACCCTGAATAAACTCCTGCATGGTCTGTGTCCGCTGATCCACGTTTAACACCAGGGCATGATCCACGGCATCCGAAACGCTGTCGGGAACACCTAAGTTTAACTGCTTTAACGGAACATAATTTGTCCCCAGAAGTCGATCCGGCGCTGTAGGAAGGTTCGTTCCGGACAGTGCATAATAATAGGTCGCAGCCAGGGAATACACGTCGGTAAAGCCGCCCTGAACCATGTCCTGGGAATACTGCTCCGGCGGGGAAAGCTTTAGCTTAACCACCACCGAAAACCCGTCCTGCGCCCCGGTTACGGTCTGCTTTGCGCTTCCGAAATCAATCAGCTTCACCTGCTTGTTTTTTGTAATATAAATATTGTCGGGACTGATATCCCGGTGGATAATCTTTGTTTTCGTGTGGATAACATCCATAGACATGGCAACCTGGAGGATGATATTCGTCACTTCACCCACGGGAAGCCGGCTTTTGGAGGTTCGGACAATCTGCCCCAAATCGGCACCGTCCAGATATTCCATTACAAAGTAGGCTGTAGAATTCTCCTTGAAGCAGTCTGTAATATTGACCACTGAAGGGATCTGCCCCAGCTTGCTTAAAATCTGGGATTCCTCCAGAAATCGGCGCAGACCGGCCAGATACGGGCCTTCGGCATTTGGTGAAAGCAGCTCCAGATGCCTCTTGTCCATCGCCCTCCTGCTCATGCCGTTCGGCGCATATTCCTTCACGGCACAAATCCGGCGGCTGGTCATATCAAAGGCCTTATAGGTAATGCCAAATCCCCCTTCGCCCAGGATCTTTCCGATAATATACCTTGCCTTAAGCACCGTTCCTTCCATCAGCCCGCGCCCGCTGTTATGCGAGGCAAACCTTGCCTGGTATCCGCAGCGGCTGCAAACCCCATTCTGAAAATTTCCATCAAAGCAATTCGGGCATATATTTGCAAGATACTGCTCCATAGAATCACCACCTGATTGTAAACTTCATCGAACCGGCCTCAACCATATCTCCCGGGTTCAGACGACGTTTTCCGGCTATCCCTATGCCATTGACCGACGTTCCGTTTGTAGAGCCTAAATCCGTAATAAAAACATTGCCGTTATCGCTCTCAAGGCAGAAATGCTGTCTTGATAATTCCAGGTCATCCACAACAATGTCACATATACTTGCCCTGCCCACGATCAGGCTGCTTCCCAGCTCCCACGTTGTCGTCTGCGGCGTCTTTCCTTTGGCAGAAACCACGACGCTCAGCATCCTTTTTGCCCCGGAATTCATTACAATATGGCTGTTAAACCCGGTATCTTGAAGATTTACAACGGAATTTCCGTTTTCTCCGCCGGACTCCTGTTCCGGCAAAGCCTTTTCTTTCTTCTTTTTGCTGACTACAGCGATGACGATAATCAAAATCACCACAGCCAGAAGCAGAAGAAAGATAATGCCCATATAGTTCGGCCCTTCATCTGCATCAATGACTTCCTCCGGCTCTACCCCTGTGATTTCCACCAGAAGGCTTCCCTCCAGCGGGTTCTTCTCCATGGAAGCATCGGTAAGATTTGCACCCGTTATTTTATAAGTGCCGTTTTCCACCGCCTCAGCCAGAGTAAGCGTAATCTTCGTTTCATCTTCTTTATCATAAGCTACACCGGTTACGCCCACTTCCCGTCCGTCCAAGGTCACGGCATAGTTTGCTGCCCCGGCCAGTCCCGTCATCGGCTCGGAAAATACCAGCCTTATCTGCTGCCTGCCGATTGCTTCGCCGGAGATCAGATAAGGTGCTTCATTATCAGGAATCCAGTGGACATTCATTACTGCCCTGGATAAGACCCGGTCATCTGCAAACTGAAAACTGAAATTTTCTTCTTTATTGGAAACCACATTGCTTGCCGCACGGTATTCCACGCAGAGATCCTGCCAGAGCTTTGCTGACAGATTCGTCAGCACTGCCGCCCCTTCATCCGCCTTAAACGTTACAAGCTGACCTCCCGAAGTCCTGGCAAACTCACCAAAACTGTTGATATTCTCCTTTGCCGTATCCTGTATACAAAGTGCATAGGCCGGAAGCCCCTTATCTTTTAATGTGGAAAGCGCCTCCTGGGACATCTTCTTTCCCACGGCAAAATCTTCCCCGTCCGAAATCACCAAAAGTACCTGACGGCGGCAAATCCCCCGGGTCTGTTCCGTGAGCGCAGCCACCCGGTCAATCCCTTCAAAAAGCAGGGTTTCCTGGTCCCGGTTGCTTAACTGTGCCAGGATTGCTTCCATATCCTGTGCTGTCTGGTTCCCGTCCGCAGCTAAATTCACTTCTTCCCCAAAGGTACATAAAATCAGCCGATCCTTTTCTCCCAGGTTGTTTTGAAGATTTAAAATTCCCTCTTTAATCGACGCAAAATAGGATCTTGGAATCGAGCCGGAGATATCCAGAAGAACATAATAGGTTATCCCCTCACCCATCTCATGGAAGGGAACGGCACGGACAAACTCCAGCTTATCCTGGGAAAGATAACCCTCTCCCGCTTCCACCTCATCTGCACCGAAGCCTTCCCCATAGACAAAAACCTCCGGCAGATTCAAATAAACCTGTTCAATCCTCTGCTCGCCCTCTAAATTCATGGACGGCTGCGCCTGTGCCTCCTGCGGCGGTGCGGGCTGTGCCTGCTGTGTTCCCGGCTGCGCCTGCTGCGGTGCCGACTGCTGCGTTTCTTCTGCCGGATCTAAATCGGCCATCGCCGGACTGCTGCAAAGCATGGCAAGCATAAGTCCCAGTCCGATTAATTTTCTTCTTTTTCCCATATTCTCCCCTCCCCGCAAAAGGGAATAAATACAAAACAACTGTTCCCTATGCGAATTTCATCTCCTGCCTGTAAAGTTTCTGCCCTGCCAAGCATCTTTCCTTTAAAATAGGTAATCGTCCCATTAGAAGGAATCAGCGAAAAACGGTTTGCCTTATCATCATAGACAATCGAACAATGCGCTTCTTCCGAAATTTCCGGGTCTTCCATCACCTGCACATCCATGGCGAAATTCCTGCCAACCCGGTTAAACCCGTGATGAAGCCGATAATCCCTTCCTTTCTCCATTCCCTCTACACAGACCAGCCAGCCGGTAACAAAATCATTTCCCTTTGCCCCGGAAAAAAAGCCGATGGTCTTCTGATCATCTTCCAAATCGTCGCTGGTATTCTTTAACGCAATGGTATGATCATCCCCGGAGGCAGGTGTCTTTACCTCACCGAATGCCACGGTTTTTCCTTCATCCATTGCTGCCGCCTTCTCCGAAGAAAATGCCACCGTTTTTTCCCGGTCAAGCCATCCAAACAATCCTCTTTTCTTTTCACCGGCACTGCTTTGTCCGGATTTATCCGATTCCACATCCCCTCCGCCGGATGGTTCCGAGAAAACACCGCAGTGCGGGCAATGGGAAAACCGCTGATCATCATAAAAATGCCCCTTGGGGCAGCGCACCACTGACATTCTTTCTGCCTCCTATTCCACCCAGACCGCAACTGCAGAATAATTATCCATATTCTTACCCTGGCCGTTCTTTCTTACGATTTCTTCCATAAGCTTTACCCATTCCTCCGGGGTCTTTGCCTTTTTCAGACAGTGCTGCATCTTCTTTTCTTCAATCAGTTCCCAAAAACCGTCCGTACACAGCAAAAACGCCTGCTTTCCGGTTCTGTCCTTTGGTTCCTCTAACTGGTATTTCGGCGTATCCCAGTCCACGCCTAATACACGGAGAAGACGATTTCTGTCCGGATGGTTGCGGATTTGCTTTTCCTTCAGCTGCCCGGCTGCCACTAACATCTGCGGAACACTGTGATCCAGCGTCCTTTGTATCAGCTTATTATTCTGAAAATAGTAAAGGCGGCTGTCACCGATATGGCCCCACCATATCTTTCTTTCCCCGATATGAAGGATGACCAGAGTCGTCTTCATATCCCGGGCCGTAATATCCACCGACTGTTTTTCCAAAATAGACTTCTGGGCATCCTTAAAGGAAAGGTCCATACTCTCCTGCCCCGCGCCCTTCACCGCAAAAATCTTTATGGAAGACTCCACGCCAAGCTGCGACGCCAGTTCACCTTTTCCATGCCCTCCCAGACCGTCGGCTAAGACAAAGCAGTACTCCTGCTCCCGCTGATACATCCCTACATTGTCCTCATTATTCCCCCGATCCCCCTGATTGCTCAGTAAATGATAAGTAATCATGAATTCATCCCCGCTTTCCTCTCTGGCTTTAGGTATATATCGTTTCAGATACATATTCTTTCAGGTACATATAAGGAAATCAGGCCGATGAATAAGTCTAAATTTCTTTAAACCTCTCCCCTCGGCCTGATTATCTCAGATACATCAATTTAAGCGGAATCCGTTCTGCTTGCTGCCGCCCAGATAAATAACCGTTCCCTTGGCTAACGTCTTAGGCTGTCCCTTTTCAATCTGAATGCTGCCTTCCAGATAAGTTCCCGTACTGGAATAATCCGTTACGATGTACTGATTTGCCTTTCCGTCAAATTTTATGCTGCAATGCCGTCTGCTGATGTCCGATGCCGTCTGGTCAAAGATAATATTTGCACTCTGCGGATCACGTCCGAGGATAAGTTCGGAACCATCCACCATATCAAAATTCGCCCCTGCATACTTGCCGGCAATACCCACAACTACACCTGTACTCGCGCTTACGTTTTTCTTTTTATACGGCGGAGTATCTACGTCCAGCGGGCTGACATAGTCCTTGTGCTCAATAGCATTAGAGAAAGCAATTAAGTAGGTAAATACCTTCGGAACAAGTCCTGCAACCGGGATCATTCCGATTACCGGAAGGATATTCAGCCATGCCATATTCGGATTAAATCCAAAAGAACGGTAAAACTTCTGATAATAAAAGAAAGTAAATACCCTGTTGGCAATAAAATATACAATAGTCAAAACGGCAATAATGGATACCATCTCTGTCAGCATCCAAATCAAATACAAAATCAAACCAAGAGATCCCATAGCAACAAAGGTCCAATCACCAAAGAAGAAAATATACCACCACGGGCAGTCTGCAATCTTCATCTGGTATAACTGACGTGCAACAGGGATGAACGCCATAAAGTCACCATCAATCTTTGCCTTATGTCCGGTGCACATAATTGCATAACCCTCAATAACATAAGGAAGCAGGTAAAAAACTATCCACATAAGAAAAATAATCCAAGGTGCACTTAAAATAAGATCCACCAATAATTCAATATCATATAAATCCATACTATGTAATCCTCCTGAACTCTTCTATGAAGTATTTCCCTTCCGGTTTTAATCGTTTTCTTCCTTATCCCAGTTAAACACATCGTCACAGCAGGGAATCAGCATTAAACACACTTCACCAATCTGTAAAATATCATTTTTCTTTAACTGAACCGGAGAGAGAACTACATTTCCATTCACATAGAAAAGTTCTCTGGATTCTCCCGGCTGGGCGATAAAGATATTCTGACGGGGTTCATGGATAATGGTTGCATGGCGCTCACGGGAAACGGTATTTTCCCCGGCCAGAGCCACATCCATCCCTGCACCTCTTCCGATAAAGTTTCTGCCGCTCTTTAAGCGGAAATCCTGCCCGTAGAACTTGCCCTTGGTGCACACCAGCCAGCCCACGGTAGGAGCCATAACCGGCGTTTCCACCTTATTATTCTGGTAGATGCTGATAGTCTTGGCATCGTCATCCAGGCCAAAATCCACATTCTCAAAATCAGGAGTCAAAGGCGGTTCCGGTGTTACAGGCGGGGTAAGAGGCATCGTCGCTCCGATATCCTGCACGCTGCTTCCACCGCTAAAGGGAATCGTCACATTTTCCGTCCCGCCGCCGCCGCAGTGAGGACAGGAAGCATAAGTATCGCCGTCATAAAAGTGACCATTGCTGCACTTGGTTAAATTCATACTCTTTTCTCCTTATTCATTTTCATTTCATCATGTTAAAATACCCATGACTGATTTCCTTATTATAACAAAATGCCCTGTTCAAATATAGTCAATTGCAAAAACAGGTTATTTTCATGCAAAATTAGCCCTGTTCATTTGAAGTTATTGACTGTTTTCAATAAATTTGCAATACAACCACTGCCACATAGATTTGTTCATCTTCCTCTGTCCAGTATTCCCCCTGATATTCTGCGGTAAGACAGGCAATAATCTGCCTGCCCAGCCCGTGCCCCGGCAGGATTGGCCGGTTCTGGTATTCCTTACTCGTGGCATTACTGACACGGATATAGAGATAATCCCCCTGTATCCTGGAACGCACCGTGATAAAACGCATATCTTCCGGCAAAGCTTTGCAGGCATTAATTCCATTATCCAGTAAATTTGTAAATATACTGCAGAGATGACTTCCCTTTACCTTCAGATGTTCGGGAACCTCCGTCTGCACCGAAAAAGAAATATGAAATTTCTGGCAGTTCTTTTGCTTTTCTTCCAGCACCGTATGCACCAGTTCATTTTCACAGTAACGAATATCGGCTTTTTTCCCCGCATTAAGCAGGTAGTTCTGAACAACCGATAATTCCCTGGAAGCTTCAATCATTTCTATCGCTTTTCTGGCCTCACTTATACAGGAAAGGAGTTCTTCCTGCAATGCTTTTCTCTCCTGAATCCCTTCCCAGACTGCATTTTCCCGGTTTTGTTCTACCTGCTGGCGGCATATATCGTTTAAGAGGCGTTCATTCATTCTTTCTCTTCTATGCTGGATAAAAAGCAGAAACAGCCATAACTCATCGGTTCCTATCGTTAAAAAAAGTATCCCTGCGTCAAAAAACAGAACCTTGCTTTTCCAGTGAGCTGCCAGAATCTGTCCAATCGCAGGAAGCAAAAGAATCTGTCCCAGAGGAATGAGTAAAATCTGCCCTGTAGGAATTCCCGGAACGGATTTTCCAGTGCCTGTAAAAGAAGATAACACGATTTTTTCCTTTGGTATTTCTCGTTCAGGTCTAATCTGCTGACGTTGCAGATGAAATTTCTGCTCCTTCAGCGCCTGTTCCATCTCATCCAGAAGCTTTCCTGCCTGTTGGCTCTTTCCATCTTTCAAGAGATAATAAACGGTAGCCAGCTGATTATTAAAATCATGGCGGATATGATGAAGGAATTTTTCCATCTCTTCCAGTTTTCGATACCGTTCATAATCCTTTTGTGTCTGCAATTCTATTTGTTTCAGTTTTTTTTCCAGTGCTTTCGCTTCTTCTGCATGAATCTGTATATAGGAAAAAGACATCGTTCCAAAAACAATAATTCCCGCGCCGAGAATTAAATGTATGGTAATGGGAACAATGGCCTGAAAACCGCCGTTTACAATCCAGAAAAGAAATATTGTCTGCGCCAGAACCAAAAAGAAAAGCAGAAAATCCTGACTTACCCGCTTTCCCTGTGCATATTTCTTCCACAGCCAGCTTCCCAGCATCAGATAAAAAAGCATCAGCACATTGGCCGTCATCACGCAGAGCATCGTACCCTTTGCTTCTCCTATCGGAAAAACAGGAAGTCCAAATACAGATGAAACAATCCCGACCGAAAGCAGTTCACTCCCGACGCCGCCGATGTAAAGAAAGGCAAAAGTCGTCAGCACACCTCCCGGTTTTATCCCCGTAAACTTCCAGGTTCCCAGGATTAACACAGCCACCAGAAATATCATTACGGCATCTGCTGCCTTTCCCTGAAAAACCAGATGGACTTTCCAACACGCCGTCATCGGAAGGATTATCCCGTAAAATAACCCCAGAAACTTTCGGCCCTGCTTTATGGGAAAATTCCAGGTGATCAACGTCAGATCCAGCACCCCTCCTATACTGAAAATCAGCCATATCCAATATATTCTCATTCCTGCTGTCCTCTGTCTTCTTTCATTTACTTTATTCATGTTCCATTTGCAGAAAACAGCATACCTTCCATATAGTGAAAATAGCGGCTCTTTGTGTCCCCATATCGTGCTTTGCTGATAGGGATTTCCGTATAATCAGACAATAATACCTTTCCTTTTTCAATTCTCTGAATTTCCTTCATATTGACAACATAGCTTTTATGACACTGAATAAAATATTCGGGAAGGCGTTCAAAGATTTTTTCCAGGCGGTCATAACAGCTTTGCTTCCCTGTTCTTGTATGTATCGTAATCATATGCCCTGCACTTTCCAGATAAACAATATCATCAAATGAAAGCGTAAGCATGGCACCTTTATATTTAACCAGAAGACGCTTTTTTTCAGCCTCCTGCACATCCTCCATAATCTTTTTCAGATTTTCCTTCAGCAGGTTTTCTTCCACCGGTTTCATTAAAAAACCGCTGATATTCGCCGGTTTTAAAAAAATCTGCTGGACATAACGCTCCGCATAACCCGTCATATAAATAATCTTTGCACATTCATCCAGACGCTGTATCTTCTGTGCAGCCTCAATTCCACATGCAGAACCATCCCACTCAATATCCATAATAATTGCAAGATAGCGCTCGCCGCCCTCAATAGCTATTAGCAGATTTTTTAAATCATCGTACCTGTCACAGCACTCTGTGCCCAGTATACATTCAACTGCTTTTGCAACATCCTCCAAAATCAATGGGTTATCATCACAAACTGCAACTCTCTTCATTCTGGTAAACACTCCTCATAATCTTCCCCCGCTGCCCTGATTTTAACAGCTATGTCCTTATTATACTGGAATTTTACCAATTTTCCAATCCCTATCCGCATCTTTAACAAAATTTTTCAAATTTCCCAGGAAAATACAGGCGTTTTTTGTGTAAAAAGAAAAGAAATGAGCCGATACAGCACAAACACCGCATCGGCCCCGGGACATTATTTCTTTTTACAAAACCTTTCAAGTAGTCTTTTTATTTTTTGGTTGGTTGATGAATTATTTTTATTGCATACGGTATTTAACTACTTAAACAAGGTATTGCAATCCTATTGATACTCAGCTACATCGATCCAGTTCATCAGGAAATCTTTTTCTTTTTCCTTTTTCTTGGTCATCTGTGCAGCAGCTACGATGGGCAGCCAGCGGTTGACATACTGGCGTGCGGTATCGCTCTTATCGCAGAACATCTTCATGTACATCTCTGCCTTTTCTTTATTTTCCAGACTGAACAGCAGATAGGTCATCGCTGCGTCGGCAGATGCATTTCCCTGTGCGGCGTGTGCCCAGTCGATAATCCACAGCTTGCCGTACTTGTCTACGATAACATTGCTTGGATTAAAATCACCGTGGCAGAGCTTGGTGTGTCTTGGAAGGCTCTCTAAGCGGGTAGCCAGCTCGTAGCGAACGGTCGCATTTAAGTCCTTTAAGCTGTTAATCTGATCCATTAATTTATGGCGCAGACGCTTAATGGTGGAAACCTTCTGGCGGTGAACTTCAAGCTGTAAGTCAACAAACATTTCCATGTAAGTTTCTAACTTCTCCGGATTTTCCTTTATCAGTTCTTCCAGGGTCTTTCCCTCTACCTTATCCCGAACCAGGCACCATCCCTCTTCGGTCTGGGATACTTCAACCAGAGCAGGGATATTTAACTCGGTGTTCTCTTCAACAAGAGCCTCGTTTCTTGCTTCGTTCAATACCTCAGCCTTGGTATAGCGGTTATCAAATACCTTGATAATCTTATCCTCGGTAGCATAGATTGTCTTGTGAGGTCTTGTAAAGATGACTTCTTTGTTGGTTGCTTCCATAAACCTTTATACCTCCTTTTAATGGTTCGGCATTCCGCGGAACCTGCTGTGCGGCGCGGTTTCCTGCAATTTACATATCCGCACTTTCGGCGCAGGTTTCCGGGAATACCCTTGTATCAGTTACTATCTATTGTACTGCCTCTCTGCGGAAAATCAAGTGTTCATAAACAATCTTTAACGGTTCAATCCCCTGCCTGATTATTTTCCGTAGTAAGCCCGCAGATACATTTCTTTAATCTCGCTCATCAGCGGATATCTTGGGTTAGCGCCGGTACACTGGTCGTCGAAAGCATCCTCTACCATCTGATCCAGGTTATCTAAGAAGTACTTCTCGTCAATGCCGTATTCCTGGATGGACTTCTTGATGCCTACTGCTGCCTTTAATTCTTCTACCTTGGCGATAAACAGCTCTAAAGTTTCCTTGTCATCCTTGCCGCAGATACCGCAGAAATGAGCACATTCAGCATAGCGGGCCAGGGTGTGCGGATACTGGTACTGGGAGAAGGTTCCCATCTTCGGCGGAACTTCCTCGGCATTGAACCGCAGAACTTCGCTGATCATCAGAGCATTGGCAACGCCGTGCGGCAGGTGATGGTAAGCGCCCAGTTTATGTGCCATGGAGTGGCATACACCTAAGAATGCATTGGCAAACGCCATACCAGCCAGGCAGGAAGCGTCAGCCATCTTCTGGCGTGCCTCCGGATCATTTGCACCGTTTGCATAAGCTCTTGGCAGATAATCAAATACGCTCTTCATTGCCTTTAATGCCAGACCATCGGTGTAATCGGTAGCCATAATCGAAGCATATGCCTCTAATGCATGGGTTAAAACGTCTACGCCGGAAGCGCTGGTTAAGCCCTTGGGCTGGTTCATCATATTGTCTGCATCTACGATAGCCATATTCGGCAGCAGTTCGTAGTCCGCTAACGGATACTTGGTACCTGTGCGGTCGTCGGTGATAACGGCAAACGGCGTTACCTCAGAACCTGTACCGGAGGAAGTCGGGATAGCTACAAAGTAAGCCTTTTCACCCATCTTCGGGAAGGTGTAAACTCTCTTGCGGATATCCATAAACCGCATGGCCAGGTCTAAGAAATCTACTTCCGGGTGCTCGTACATTACCCACATAATCTTGCCGGCATCCATCGCGGAACCGCCGCCCAGTGCGATAATGCAGTCCGGCTCGAATGCGGTCATTGCCTTTGCGCCAGCCGTCGCTGAGGACAGGTTCGGGTCGGGAGCAACCTCATAGAAGCAGGTGTGCTGAATCCCCATCTGATCCAGTTTTTCTTCAATTGGCTTTACATAGCCGTTTTTGTATAAGAAGGAGTCCGTAACGATAAAGCATTTCTTCTTGCCCATAACGGTTCCCAACTCATCTAATGCTACCGGCATACAGCCCTTCTTAAAGTATACCTTCTCCGGTGCCCTGAACCACAACATGTTTTCTCTCCTCTCAGCCACGGTCTTAATGTTTAACAGATGCTTTACGCCTACGTTCTCGGAAACCGAGTTGCCGCCCCAGGAACCGCAGCCCAATGTCAGTGAAGGAGCAAGCTTAAAATTATAAAGGTCGCCGATACCGCCGTGGGAAGATGGTGTATTGATTACAATACGGCAGGTCTTCATGGCCTGTGCGTGCTTCATTATCTTTTCCGTCTGTGCCGGATGGATGTACAGGGAAGCCGTGTGACCATAACCGCCGTCGGCAACCAGGCGCTCTGCCTTTGCAATAGCATCGTCAAAATCTACTGCATGATACATCGCCAGTACAGGAGAAAGTTTCTCATGAGCAAATTCCTCGGAAATATCCACGGATTCGACTTCACCGATTAAAATCTTGGTGGATTCAGGAACCGTTACGCCAGCCAGTTCAGCAATGCGGTGCGCGGACTGTCCAACGATCTTTGCATTTAACGCGCCGTTGATTAAGATGGTATGACGAACCTTATCCAGTTCTTCAGGATTTAAGAAATAGCAGCCTCTGTACTGAAATTCTTTCTTTACTTCATCATACAGATCGCCTACAACGGTTACCGACTGTTCAGAAGCACAAATCATACCATTATCAAAGGTCTTGGAATGGATGATGGAATTTACTGCCATCTTTACATCGGCAGTTTCATCGATAATTACCGGAGTATTTCCTGCACCTACGCCCAGAGCAGGCTTGCCGGAAGAATAAGCTGCTTTAACCATACCGGGGCCGCCCGTAGCCAGAATCGTATCAGAGTTACGCATAACTTCATTGGTCAGTTCAAGGCTCGGAACGTCAATCCAGCTGATAATATTCTCTGGAGCGCCTGCGGCAACAGCTGCCTCATATACAATTTTTGCGGCTTCAATGGTGGAATTTTTTGCACGCGGATGTGGGCTGATAATAATTGCGTTTCTTGTCTTTAAGCAAAGTAAAGTTTTGAAAATAGCGGTAGATGTGGGATTTGTCGTAGGAATAACTGCAGCAACCAGGCCAATCGGCTCAGCAATCTTCTTAATGCCATAAGCACTGTCCTCTTCAATTACTCCACAGGTTTTCGTGTTTCTGTAGGCATTATAGATGTACTCTGCGGCATAGTGGTTCTTAATTACCTTATCTTCCACAATACCCATACCGGTTTCCTTCACTGCCATCTTAGCTAAAGGAATCCTCGCCTTGTTTGCTGCCATAGCAGCCGCAAAGAAGATCTTGTCTACCTGCTCCTGGGTGTAGGTAGCAAACTTCTGCTGCGCCTTGCGCATCTCTTTCATGCGGGCATACAGTGCATCCACATTATCAATGAGTGCCTGCTCTGCTGCTACTTCGTTGGTCTTTGTTGCCATCTATACGACCTCATGTTTTTTACTATTTTTATTTAGTTAATTATAATTA
>VSOC01000004.1:0-26606 GCA_009774615.1 Lachnospiraceae bacterium | reverse complement strand
ACGTTATCTTTTTGACAAAGTCATTATACCTCTGTTTTTTCCTGATGTCAACTGGTTTTTTAAGTTTGTGGAAGAAATTGCCATAGAAATATAACTTTTTTTTCGCCTTGTTTTTGTGCATTATTGATAAATAATTAACAAAGTCAATTGTTGTTTCAAAAATTTATTGCCAGGGATTATCTTTTATTTCAAAATATTGGTATTTACTGAACAAACACTTGAACTAATGTTGCTGATGTGTTAGAATATGGTTAAAAAAAATACCAGGCATAATTTATATAAGATATTGTAGACTTATAACTGATAAAGATAAAAACACCCGGCATGGAAGCGTGCCGGGTAATTCTGCTGTGAAAGTTACTGTAAAAGTTCACCGCTGACTAGGCGGTCTAAGTTCAGGTATTCTAAGTGCGCCCAGCAGACTTTCATCTGTGGTGGTACACTCACTTGTGGGTGCACGATGATTTACAGAGAAAAACGACGACGAACCGGAGGTAGAGCGACATGTATATTATTGCAGGACTGGGAAATCCCTCAAAGGAGTATGAAAAAACCCGGCACAATGCGGGTTTTGACACAATAGATCTTCTGGCTGAAAAGCTGGGCATTGACCTCACCGAAAAAAAACACCGTGCCTACTGCGGAAAAGGGATGATCGGCACAGAAAAGGTGCTTTTATTAAAACCGCAGACCTTTATGAACA
Organism: Lachnospiraceae bacterium; assembly: GCA_009774615.1. Classification (GTDB taxonomy): domain Bacteria; phylum Bacillota; class Clostridia; order Lachnospirales; family Lachnospiraceae; genus Caccovicinus. The sequence goes on along the minus strand of VSOC01000004.1, from coordinate 25,903 downwards.
ACAGCGGAGAAAGCCTTCGGGATGCTGCGGATTTTTATAAGGTAGAACCGGAACAGATTCTGGTTATTTACGATGATATCAGCCTGGAACCGGGACAGCTGCGCATCCGCATGAAAGGAAGCGCCGGGGGACACAATGGGATCAAAAGCATTATTGCCCATCTGAAAACGCAGGATTTCCCGCGGATAAAAATTGGCGTAGGTGCAAAACCGGAGCGAATGGATCTGGCGGACTATGTCCTGAGCCGTTTTTCTCCTGCCGAACGGGAAAAGATGGAGGAAAGCTTTCGGGAAGGTGCAGAAGCGGTAATTACCTTCCTAAAGGACGGTAAAGATGCAGCAATGAATCAGTATAACCGGAAAAAGGACATTTCACAGGAATAACCGAAGGGAGATTGGGTATGGAAAATCCTTTGTTGGAATTAAAAGAATATGAAGATCTGGTGCAGGCAATACGCAGAGAAAAAGGCCCGGTACAGGCATCAGGCACCCTGGATTCACAAAAAGTACATTTAATGGCTGAACTTGGAAAGGAATATGCCTGGAAGCTGGTCGTAACCTACGATGAAGCCCGGGCAAAGGAAATCTATGATGATTACCAGAACTTTACCCGCCGCGTCTGGCTGTACCCGGCAAAGGATCTTCTGTTTTATGCCGCAGATATCCACGGAAATATGCTGACGCGCCAGAGAATCCAGGTGCTTAAAGCCCTTTTAGAAGAGCCCGGCGGCGTAATCGTGACTACCTTTGACGGGTTGATGGATCACCTTCTTCCCTTATCCCGGATTTCTTCCTTTATGGAGGAACTTTCGGTTGGCGATCAGGTTGATTTAAACCAGCTTACGACAAGCTTTGCCGCACTGGGCTATGAGCGGACGCCGCAGGTCGAGGGTATGGGGCAGTTTTCTGTCCGCGGAGGCATTATGGATATTTTCCCTCTGACGGAAGAATTTCCGGTTAGAATAGAACTGTGGGATGATGAGATTGACTCTATCCGAAGCTTTGAACCGGAAAGCCAGCGCTCCGTTGAGCAAAAAGAACATATTTCCATCTTCCCTGCACGTGAAGTTATTCTCCGTCCCGAGGAACTTCGTGCAGGAATTTCGCGTATGCAAAACGAGGCAAAAACAAGTAAAGCCACCCTGCAAAAAAACGGAAAAATCGAAGAAGGAGCACGTCTTTCTGCCATTATTAACAATTTTGTTGAGGGACTTAACGATGGGGAAAACCTGGGCAATTTAGACGGCTATGTGGATTATTTCTGCCCGGATACCGTGTCCTTTATCCGCTACTTTCCCACAGATAATACCCTGTTCTTTTTGGATGAACCACCCAGGCTTTTTGAAAAGGGAAGCGCTGTGGAAACCGAATTTAGGGAAAGCATGAGCCAGCGCCTGGAAAAAGGCTATCTGCTTGGCGGACAGGCAAATCTTCTCTATCCGGTAAAGGAAGTTTTTGCCCTGCTCCAGACAAAACGCACCATCTTTCTGACCGGGCTGGATCAACGCCTTCCCGGATTAACCGTAAACGAAAAGTTTTCATTCACCGTAAAAAATGTAAATTCTTACCAGAACAGTTTTGATTTTTTAATTAAGGATTTAACCCGCTGGAAAAAAGAAGGCTATCGTGTCGTCCTTCTCTCCGCCTCCCGAACCAGGGCAAGCCGTCTGGCCAGCGATCTCCGCGATTATGATCTTCATGCCTACTGCCTGGATTTGCCCGGAACAGAAAAAGAAAGCACAATATCTGAAACAAAAGAAAGCACAACATCTGAAACAAAAACAACCGGCACATTTACTGATAAAAAAACCACCCACAAGATCCGCCCCGGTGAAATCCTTGTCACCTATGGAAACCTCCACCGCGGTTTTGAATACCCCCTGCTGAAATTTGTCATGATCACGGAAGGGGATATGTTCGGCACAGAAAAAAAGAGAAAGAGAAAGAAAAAACCATCCTATGAAGGAAGAAAAATCCAAAACTTCTCTGAGCTTTCCATCGGCGACTATGTTGTCCATGAAGATCACGGGCTGGGGATTTACCGTGGAATTGAAAAAATCGAGCGGGATCGAGTAACGAAAGACTACATTAAAATCGAATACGGCGACGGGGGGAATTTATACATTGCCGCAACCAGCTTAGACAGGATACAAAAATACGCCGGTGCCGATGCCAAAGCACCAAAACTCAATAAACTGGGCGGAACGGAATGGAAAAAAACCAAGAAAAAGGTCAAGGGTGCCGTGCAGCAGATTGCCGGAGAACTGGTTTCTTTATATGCTGCACGTCAATCCTCTGCCGGTTTTCAGTACGGACCGGATACCGTGTGGCAGAGGGAATTTGAGGAACTCTTTCCTTATGAAGAAACCGATGATCAGATTGACGCCATCGAAGCGACGAAGGCGGATATGGAAAGCAAAAAGATTATGGATCGCCTGATCTGCGGGGATGTGGGCTACGGAAAAACCGAAATTGCCCTTCGCGCCGCATTTAAGGCCATCCAGGAGAGCAAGCAGGTCGTCTATCTGGTTCCGACCACCATCCTGGCCCAGCAGCATTACAACACATTTAACCAGAGGATGAAGGACTTCCCGGTGCGTGTGGATATGCTCTCCCGCTTTTGCACCCCTGCCCGGCAGAAAAAAACACTGGAAGATTTAAAACGCGGCCTGGTTGACGTGGTTATCGGCACACACCGCGTTCTCTCTAAGGATGTTCAGTACAAGGATCTCGGACTGTTAATTATCGACGAGGAGCAGCGTTTTGGCGTTACGCACAAGGAAAAAATTAAAAAACTCAAGGAAAATATCGATGTACTGACCTTAACCGCCACGCCGATTCCCCGTACTCTGCACATGAGCCTGGTCGGTATCCGGGATATGAGTGTTCTGGAAGAGCCGCCCGTTGACCGTCTTCCCATCCAGACCTATGTTATGGAATATAATGAAGAGATGATCCGGGAAGCCATCCACCGCGAGCTTGCGCGAAACGGACAGGTTTACTATGTGTACAACCGGGTAAATGATATTGACGATATCGCCGGACGGATTCAGGCCCTTGTCCCGGATGCCGTCGTCACCTTCGCCCACGGGCAGATGAGCGAACGGGAACTCGAACGGATTATGGCTGACTTTGTCAACGGGGAAATCGACGTGCTGGTATCCACAACGATCATTGAAACCGGGCTGGATATCCCCAATGCCAACACCATGATTATCCACGATGCCGACCGGATGGGCTTATCCCAGCTCTATCAGCTTCGAGGACGTGTAGGGCGCTCCAGCCGGACTTCCTATGCCTTCTTTATGTATAAGCGCGATAAGATCCTGCGCGAGGAGGCAGAAAAGCGTTTACAGGCTATCCGGGAATTTACCGAACTTGGCTCCGGGATAAAAATTGCCATGCGGGATCTGGAAATCCGCGGCGCAGGCAATGTCTTAGGCGCGGAACAGCACGGGCACATGGACGCCGTGGGGTACGATCTGTACTGCAAGCTCTTAAACCAGGCCGTCCGCGCACTGACCAAAAAAAGCGTACAGGAAGAGGAGGATTTTGAAACCCTGGTGGAATGTGATATTGACGCCTTTATTCCGGCCTATTATATTAAGAACGAATTTCAGAAGCTCGATATCTATAAGCGGATTTCCGCCGTTGAAAACGAGGAAGATGAGATGGATATGCAGGACGAACTGATTGACCGGTTCGGCGATATTCCAAAGCCTGTGGAAAACCTTCTGGCGATTGCCGGGCTTAAAGCGGCGGCCCATCTGGTCTATATCACCGAAGTAAAAATTGACCGCCAGGAATACCATTTAACCTTCTTTCCCCACGCCAAGCTTAATCCCGAGGGAATTATTGCCGCTATCGAAGAATATAAAGGGAGATTAACCTTTACCAAAGGCAACGGAAAAGAAAAACCGGATTCCCTGCATTACCATGGAAAAGAAAAGAACTCCACCTGCCTGACGATGATGGATCAGGCAAAAACATTGTTGACAAGATTGGCGAAATATGTGACTGCTACATGATTTTAATGCAGCAGCCATATTTTTCTGTCTTTATCGGCAGTTACCATGAAGCTGTAAACAGCAACTTCCAGCATAAAGCGTAAAAAACCGGATAAAATTACTTGTAGCAAATACCGTTTTGTAGTAAGCTATAATAAGCGATTACGAAATCTTTACATCGGAAACATACTTGGAAGACAAACAGGTAAATCGTTATTGTTCACATGTTCACCGAACGGTAACGGTAAATATCCACGAATTACAAAGGAGGGACAGCTCATGGCACAGCCGGTTACCGATTGTATTTCCTTTTTAGGACAGGCAAAAAATGCAATAGAAAACGCAGAGCGTATAAAGAAAAGCTGTGAACAGTTATCCGTTGAAGAAAAGCAGCTTGAGCGTCAGTTAGAAGCGGAAAAAAAGGCATTGGCGGACGAAATTTCCTTTACCATTAAAAAAAGACAGGAAGAAATCACTGCCAGTTACGATAAAGAGATTGGAAAAGAACAGGAACGGTTAAAGAAGGCAAAGGCCAAAAGAGAAAAGGCGAAAAATCAGGGAATAAAAGAGAGGATTGCCGAAGAAACTGCTCCTCTTCGCGACCACAACCGGGAACTGCGTTTAAAAATAAAAAGTTTATTTCAAAAAGAACGCCTTCCTTCGTTCTGCCGCCGCACCTGGTACTATGCTCTTTACATGCCCAGAACCTTAAAAGAATTTTTACTCCTGTTCCTGCTTGTTTTACTGATTTTTGCTGCCCTTCCCTGGGGATTTTACCTTCTTATCCAGGAAACGCTTCGGAAAAGCTGGATGCTGATTTTAATTTATCTGGCAGATATCCTGCTTTTTGGCGGACTTTATCTGCTTACCGGGAATAAGACCAAGATGGAACATATGGAAACGATAAAAAAAGGACGCCAAATCCTGGACAGCATAAACTCCAATCATAAAAAAATCCGTAGCATTGAACGAACGATCCGCAAAGACCGAAACGAAGCCATCTACAACCTGGAACGGTTTGACGATGAAATTGCAAAAATAACCCAGGAAATCAAAGATTTAACCGCAAAAAAACAGGATGCCTTAAATACCTTCAACACCGTAACAAAAACCATAATTTCTGATGAGATAACCAGCACCAGCCAGATAAAAATACAGGAACTTGAAGAAAGCCATCAGCGCACAGAACAAAAACTCCATGAGCGGGAAAGAGAATTAAAAACACTTTCTCTGGAAATTACCGATAATTACGAGATTTACCTGGGAAAGGAATTTATGCACCCGGACAAAATCAATGAACTCTCCCGCATCGTCCGCATGGGCCAGGCATCCACGCTGACCGAGGCAATCGCACAGTATAAAACCGCATCTGCCCGGTAAAAACAGATAAAAAGACTCTGTAAAAAACGATAAAAACAAGCTAAAACATCGAATAAAAAGAGGGGGATGATTTGTCCCCCTTACTTTTTTAGTCAAAGAACACCTGGAATTTACTTTGTTAAATCCTAACCAGATGAAACTGTACCCCGCAGGCTTTTAATATCTCCTGTTCCCGCCTATGGCAGGTGAATATAATCATCTGCCCGCTAAATGCCTTTGTCAGCCAGTTAAGAGCTGTTTTCAGCCGTTCATCATCGTAAAGAACAAAACTGTCGTCAAAAATCAGAGGCATCTTCTCCCCTTCGTGCTGAATCAGTTTTGCCGCTGCCAGACGCAGAGCCAGATAAACCTGATCCATCGTTCCGGAACTTACCTGATCGACAGGCACCAGCTTTGTCGGCGTGTTCATGAAAAGATTCAGATTTTCGTCCACGCTGATGCTGCTGTAAATCCCTCCGGTAATCCCTTCAATTAAATCCGAGGCTTCTTTATTCAGATATAATCCAAAGGAATCCCGAATGGAAGTTGAAAGTTCGGTCATGGTTTCCTGCGCCAGATCTATCGCAGCAAGTTCCTGGGAAATCCGTTCATTTTCCTTTAACACATCGCGCAGTCCTTCGGCCTGTGTCTTGCAGTTTGCCAGATGTTCCAGTTTCTTTTCCAGTTCCCACTGAATTCTCTGCTGTTTTTCCATCTCCGTGCGAAAGCACGACTGCTGTGTGGATAATACGTCCATCCGACCCGTCAGCTTAGAAACCATATCTTCTGAAGCCAGGACGGCCCGGCTTAACCGCTTATACTCTGCCATCCGCCCAAGAAAGGCATTCATCGCCTCGGAACTTACCGAATCATCCCCCAAATGGCGGGAAAAAATTTCCTGCAGAAGCTTCTTGCAGTAATCCATATCTTTCCGGTAGCCCTTATTTTTCGTTATCTGATAATTGCCCCAGACCACAAAAATCAGGGACAGTACAAAAAATACAATTGAAGGAAAATAAGCAAATGCCTGGGAAAACGCATCCAGAAGCATAATCGGAAAAAAGAAAAACAACGCCCCGCAGCCAAAACATAACAGTCCTAAGAGCAGAGAAATCATCGCCCAGGCTTTCTGCAGTTTTTTATCACAGAGATCTTTTGCCATGCAGTAATCTTCATAAGTCTGCTTTCCGTAATCTTCATAGCGCTGAATCGATGTTTCATCCGTAAACTTGCCGCTCTCTAAAGCCTGGCGTCCTCTGGCAATCTTTTGCAGAAGTTCCTCTTTTTCCTTTTGAAGGCTGTCCAGGTTTTTTTTCGCCTCCGTCTGCTTTTTCTGGTATTCCGTCAGGTGGTTTTCGTATTCCGGAGCAGAAATCTCGCGCTCCATATTTCGGATATCCCCTAAGAGATTGGTGTAGGTTCTCGCCGCTTCGGGAACCATTTGACGCTCTAATTCTTTCCGCTGACTTTTTAAAAACGCGGAAGCCTTGGTGATATTTAACGCCATATTTCCTGTGGTGTTCATATTGGCAATATAGTTTCTGAGTTCGGAAACCATGCCGCTGTCGGTTGCGCTTTTTAACTGGCCGATACTGATGGTATTATTGTAGGCGGTTTCACTTAAACCGCATAACAGCTTATCCATCAACGCCTTCGTCGGTTCCAGTTCCTTTCCCAGAGTTTCATCAATAATTGAAAATTCCCGAACATTTTGAAAATTACGCTCAATACGATAAATATGACCCCCGGATTCCAGACGAAGCCTTCCCTCATAATTTCCCTTAGAATCCCATGGACGGTATTTGCTGAACTGATCCGTCCTGGCTGCCCTTCCCCTCTGGCGTTCCATGCCAAAAAGCATACCGCGGATAAAGGAATGAAGGGTTGATTTTCCTGCTTCATTTTTCCCGTAAATCACATTCAGGCCGTCTTCAAAGCAAATGGAGCAGTCATGGAACTTGCCGAAATTATTCATATGTAAATCGATCAGTTTCATCGGCTAACTCCTTTCATCGGTGGTGCGCAAAAGAGCATTAATTCCATAGTAAAGCGCCTTCTTTTCTACCTCGCTCATCTCGTCCTTTTTCAGTGCCCGGATAAAAAACCCAATCATATCGCTGGGATGCTCGGCAAAGAGCCGGGAAAAATCATACTGCGGCTCGGACTGATCCAGAAAATCGACAATGCGGAAACGCGACTCCAAAACATCCAAATCAAAGACAATATCCGGATCGCGCATACCACGGATAATAAAGCGGTAGATGTGCTGTAAGCCGCGGCTCTGAATTTCGTGGGAAATGCGGGCAGCCAATTCCCCATTCGTCGTTTTGGGCGTAACACTGACCGCTAAAGAGATGTACTGGGAACGGCAAATCGGCAGAAATTTTAATGTTGTCACCTGACGGCTTGCCGAATCAATCTCCCCGAAAAAAACACCGTGCGGCCCGGTTTCCGTCTTATCCAGAGGTTCCGGAGAACCGCAGAAAGCTGCTCTTTTTTCCAGAAGCACCTGGGGTTTATGGATGTGTCCCAGAGCAATATAGGAAAAAGGATAGGACGAAAGAACATTTTTATTCATCGGCACATGGGAATTATCCCCCCCATGTGCCAGAAGAATCTGAATCCGTCCGTTATCGGCAATCTCCAGTTCATCCAGAACAGGTTCGGAAATCTCCGCAGAATAATAGCTGAAGCCGTAAATTTCCGTATTGCAGTCTTTAAATATTACGGATTCCAGTTCCCGATTCATTAAAAAAGTAACATTAGAACACCAGGTAAAACTCATCAGTGCAGAATTTGCCTGAATACGATCGTGATTTCCGGCAATTAAAACCACCCGCACGGAGGGAATTGTAGAAAACAGGTAATTGACCTCTTTTAAATCCCTGGCCAGGGGCTGTCTGTGAAACAAATCCCCGGCAATCAGCAAAAAATCCACATCCTTTTCCCTGGCCAGACGGATAATCTCCTCAAAGCTTTCTTTAATGGCCTGTGCGCGATCCCTTGACCAGGGCTTATCGCTGTCCGGGAACATTCCCCAGTGAATATCTCCTGTGTGAATAAACTTCATCGTTTCCTCCATACGGTGCAGGCTTTACTGCTGCACCTCATGTTCCCACAATCCTAAGATTACAATTCGCAGGTTTTTACCGTCCTTGGGAAAGGAATAACATCGCGGATATTGCCCATGCCGGTCAGATACATTACGCAGCGCTCAAAGCCCAGACCGTAGCCGGAATGACGAACAGAACCGTATCTGCGCAGATCCAGGTAAAAATCATAATCCTCTTTCTGAAGTCCCAGTTCGTCCATACGGGCAATCAGCTTATCATAATTATCCTCTCTCTGGCTTCCGCCGATAATCTCTCCGATACCGGGAACCAGGCAGTCCATAGCAGCAACCGTTTTGCCGTCATCATTAAGCTTCATATAAAATGCCTTGATTTCCTTCGGATAATCCGTGACAAATACCGGACGCTTAAAGATCTCCTCGGTCAGGCAGCGCTCATGCTCGGTCTGCAGATCACAGCCCCAGAATACCTTATAGTCAAATTTATCGTTGTATTTTTCCAGCAGTTCAATGGCTTCCGTGTAGGTAACATGACCGAATTCAGAATTTAATACATGGTTTAAGCGCTCTAAAAGACCCTTGTCCACAAACTGGTTAAAGAAATTCATCTCTTCTGGTGCCTGCTCTAACACATAGCGGATAATGTACTTTAACATCCCTTCGGCGACTGCCATATTATCATTTAAATCGGCAAAAGCCATCTCCGGCTCAATCATCCAGAATTCTGCCGCATGGCGTGTGGTATTGGAATTTTCTGCACGGAAGGTCGGTCCGAAGGTGTAAATATTGCGGAAAGCCATCGCATAGGTTTCCCCGTTTAACTGTCCGCTCACGGTAAGATTCGTAGCTTTTCCAAAGAAATCCTGACTAAAGTCCACAGTACCATCTTCGCTTCTTGGGATATTTTTTAAATCCATGGTTGTAACCTGGAACATCTCTCCTGCGCCCTCGCAGTCGCTCCCGGTAATCAGGGGCGTATGCACATAGACAAAGCCCTGCTCCTGGAAATACTGGTGAATCGCAAAAGCAATCAGGGAACGCACCCGAAATACCGCCTGGAAGGTATTCGTCCTGGGCCGCAGATGAGAAATCGTGCGCAGATATTCAAAAGAATGGCGTTTTTTCTGCAGCGGATAATCGGAGGCTGACGCCCCTTCCAGTACAACTTCGGCAGCCTGAATTTCAAAAGGCTGCTTTGCCTCTGGTGTGGGCGTTAAAACCCCTTTGACAATTACAGCCGTTCCCACGCCGAATTTTGCAACTTCTGAAAAATTAGCCATACTGTCATGGTAAACTACCTGAATCGGCTCAAAAAAAGAGCCGTCTGCAACCACCAGAAAACCAAACGCCTTGGAATCCCGGTTGCTTCTCACCCATCCACCGACGGAAACTTCCTGGTTAAAGTAATTTTCCCTGTTCTTATATAATTCTTTCACCGTAACTAAATTCATGGCAAATCAACTCCTTTTCTGGTCTTATGAAAAATATTCTTGACCCTGGTATCATAGAATTATACTGTATTTTCCGAATGGATTCAAGGGTTTTCCCCCGGACTTTGGACAAAAGTTCTGCAAAATGCCGATAAACTTCCCTTAATCGACCATTCAAAACAAAAATTCTAAAACAATGCACAAATAAGGAAAAAGATTACAAAAAAATTTGTTCACTATTTATGAAATCTATGGTATAATGGTAAACACAAAAATAAACTACAGCAAGAGGTGATAACGTGATTAAAAAAGAAATGATTGCCATGCTGCTGGCGGGCGGGCAGGGAAGCCGCCTGGGGGTGCTGACAGCGAAGGTTGCAAAGCCTGCCGTATCCTTTGGCGGGAAATACCGTATTATCGATTTCCCCTTAAGTAATTGCATTAATTCCGGTGTAGATACTGTAGGTGTTCTTACCCAGTATCAGCCGCTGCGCTTAAACACTCATATTGGAATCGGTATTCCGTGGGACTTAGACCGAAATGTAGGCGGCGTTACCATTCTTCCCCCCTATGAAAAGAGCAAGGGCAGTGACTGGTATACGGGAACAGCAAACGCAATTTATCAGAATCTGGAGTACATGGAAAGCTATAACCCGGATTACGTTTTGATTTTATCCGGCGATCATATTTACAAGATGGATTACGAGGTGATGTTGGATTACCATAAGGCAAATAGTGCGGATATTACCATCGCCGCCATGCCTGTGCCGATTGAAGAAGCCAGCCGTTTTGGTGTGGTGATTACCGACGACAGCAACCGGATTTTAGAGTTTGAGGAAAAGCCCCCACAGCCCCGGAGCAACTTAGCTTCCATGGGTATTTACATTTTCAGCTGGCCGGTTCTTCGTGATGCCCTGATTAAGATGCAGGATGAACCCGGCTGTGACTTCGGAAAGCATATTATCCCCTACTGTCACGGAAAGGGTGACCGGGTATTTGCCTATGAGTATAATGGCTACTGGAAGGATGTAGGAACACTTGGCTCTTACTGGGAAGCAAATATGGAATTAATCGATATTATTCCCGAATTCAATCTCTATGAGGAATACTGGCGAATTTATACCAAGAGCGATATTATCCCGCCGCAGTATATCTCCTCCGAGGCTCGGATTGAAAAGAGTATTATCGGCGAAGGAAGCGAAATCTACGGTGAAGTAATTAATTCTGTCATCGGTGCAGGCGTAGTTATCGGCAAGGGTGCCGTCGTCCGTGACTCTATTCTTATGCAGGGCTGTGTTATCGGCGAAGGAGCCAAGTTGGATAAGGCTATCCTGGCAGAAGAAGTCAGGATCGGCGACTATGCCGAACTTGGTGTTGGTGAATATGCCCCCAGTACCTACAACCCAAAGGTTTACCAGTTTGATCTGGTTACTATTGGAGAACACTCCGTTATTCCGGATCATGTTAAGATAGGGAAGAATACAGCTATTTCCGGAGTAACGACAGCAGAAGATTATCCTGACGGCACTCTGGCCGGCGGCGACTACATAGTAAAGGCAGGTGGCATTCGATGAGAGCAATCGGTATCATATTAGCAGGCGGAAACAGCAAGCGGATGAGAGAGCTTTCAAATAAGAGAGCCATATCCGCCATGCCGGTGGCAGGAAGCTACCGGAGCATAGATTTTTCATTGAGCAATATGACAAATTCCCACATCCAGAATGTGGCGGTATTTACCCAATATAACTCCCGTTCCTTAAACCTTCACTTAAGTTCCTCCAAGTGGTGGGATTTCGGGCGCAAGCAGGGCGGATTATTTGTCTTTACCCCGACGATCACCGCAGAGAGCAGTGACTGGTACAGGGGAACGGCAGACGCTTTATATCAGAACTTAAACTTTTTAAAGACCAGCCATGAACCCTATGTTGTAATTGCTGCCGGAGATGGCGTATATAAGCTGGATTATAATAAGGTCTTAGAATACCACATTGAGAAAAAAGCAGATATCACCGTCGTGTGCAAGAAGATGAATGAGGGCGAGGATGTTACCCGTTTTGGCTGTGTAAAGATTAACGACGACGGAAGAATCGTGGATTTTGAAGAAAAACCCATGGTATCCGACGCGAATACGATTTCCTGCGGGATTTATGTGATCCGGCGCAGACAGTTAATCGAACTGATCGAGCGCTGTGCCGCTGAAGATCGTTATGACTTTGTCAAGGATATCTTAGTCCGCTATAAGAATTTAAAGCGGATTTACGCCTATAAGATTGACACTTACTGGAGCAATATTGCCTCCGTAGAGTCCTATTACCAGACCAATATGGACTTTTTAAAACCGGAAATCCGGGATTACTTCTTTAAACAGTATCCCGATGTTTATTCCAAGATTGACGATCTTCCGCCGGCAAAATACAATCCGGGTGCACAGGTGAAAAACAGCCTGATTTCAAGCGGTTCGATTATCAATGGTACGGTGGAAAATTCCGTGCTGTTTAAGAAAGTTTATATTGGAAATAACTGTATTATTCGAAATTCCATTATCTTAAACGATGTTTATATCGGTGATAATACGGTCATTGAAAACTGCATCGTAGAAAGCAGAGATACGATCCGGGCAAATACTACCCATATCGGGACACCGGAAAATATTAAGATTGTTCTGGAAAAGAATGAACGATATACAGTATAAAGAGATAAAAAAGAGCCTAATATGCGGGCGGAAAGGGTTTTAGCATGCAGATAACTGATGTGAGAGTAAGACGAATCGAAAAAGAAGGAAAGATGAAGGCAATTGTGTCCATTACCCTGGACAACGAATTTGTTATTCATGACATTAAGGTCATTGAAGGAGAAAAGGGGTTATTTATCGCCATGCCCAGCAGGAAAGCGGCAGACGGAGAATACCGCGATATTGCCCATCCGATTAATTCCGGCACCCGGGATATGATTCAGCGCTTAATTCTGGATAAGTACGAATCTACTCTTTTGGATACGTCTGAAGAATTGTAACAGCACATACATAGCCAAAATATAAACTTATACCGTACAGGTTAAAAGCCGGGACGGCTGCACATGGATAAAAAATAATGCTGTGCGCGGCTCCCGGTTTTTTGTGCAAATAAAAGATTAAATTGTACAAAGAAAAACGAAGAACGCCTATTGCTTTTCCCATGCCCCCTAAGTATACTAAAAAGGTAGGAGCAGAACGGATAAAATACCAATTTCGGGATCATCAGCGATACCGGAAAAACGGTAAAATAATGAACCATGGGGAAGGTACACAGAAGGGAGAAAGGTATGGATAATCTCAGAGAATCAGCGCGAAAAGCAGCAACGGCATTTGTTCTTCAGGGGGAGGTCATCGATGTTTCGCGGTATGGAAGCGGACATATTAATGATACGTTTCTTTTGCTCTGCCGGGATGGAGAAAAAGAGTTTAAATACATCCTGCAGAGGATGAATCACGACGTATTTAAAGATATCGAAGGCTTAATTCACAATGTCAAAGGAGTTACCACGTTCCTGCGCCGCCGGATTATTGAAAATCACGGCGATCCGGACAGGGAAACCTTAAATCTGCTGCCGACAAAGGAAGGTATGGACTATTACAGGGATGAGGATGGGAATTACTGGCGGATATATTTATTTATTGCCGGTGCCTCCTGTTATGATCAGGTAAAGCGCCCGGAGGATTTTTACCAGAGCGCAAGAGCATTTGGACGATTTCAATGCCTTTTGGCGGACTTTCCAGCCAGTGCCCTTAATGAAACCATTCCTAATTTTCACAATACCCCCATACGCTTTCAGGCTTTTGAAGAAGCGGTTGCCCAGGATAAGATGGGAAGGGTGAGCGAGGTTGAAAAAGAAATTCAGTTTGTCCGCGAGCGCGAAAAAGAGATGGGTCTTGCCCTTGCGATGCAGAAGGATGGGCTTCTTCCTCTGCGGGTAAGCCATAATGATACAAAACTTAATAATATTATGATCGATGATACAACCGGGGAAGCTTTGTGCATTATTGATTTAGATACCATTATGCCGGGATTTTCTATTTTTGACTATGGAGATTCCATACGTTTCGGAGCAAACACCGCCCAGGAGGATGAAGTGGAGTTGTCGAAAGTATCCCTTTCTCTGCCCTTATTTGAAGTATATACCAAGGGATTTTTAGAAGGCTGTGAGGGACGCTTGACTAAGGAAGAATTAGATATGCTTCCCTATGGGGCAAAGATGATGACCCTGGAGTGCGGAATGCGGTTTCTAACGGATTATCTCCAGGGCGACACTTATTTTCATATCAGCAGGGAAAAGCAAAACCTTGACCGCTGCCATACTCAGTTTGCCTTAGTGGCTGATATGGAAAAAAAATGGGAAGAGATGCTGCAGATTGTGGACAAGTACAGAGGATAGGATAATTCCTGTATTGCATCAATTCTCCCCGGTTTAATTTTTTTCCAGATAACGCTTATCTGAGAGCAGCCGAATGGAAGAAGCATATTCTGACGGCGTCATATGGGTTATCTTTTTAAACTGGCGGGAAAAATAATGCACCGAAGTATAGCCAAGCCGATCCGAAATCTGGGTAAAGTTCAGCTGGTTGCTGCGGATAAGCTGCTTGGCTGTGTCAATTTTCATCAGCGTAAAAAATTCCATTACCCCGCACCGGTGATATTCCTGGAAAAGCCGCTGAAGCTGCGAGCGGCCGACCAGGGTATTTCTGCAGATTTTCTCTATGCTGATCTGCTCATTAATATGCTCTTCCATATAGCGGATAATCCGGTTATAGGTTTCATTTGGACGCCCGGAAGGAGAACGCCAGGTCTTGTCCGGGACAGGAAGAGGATTGGTAAAGTAGCGGCGGTAGAGATGGATAATTAATTCCTCCAGATAGTTGCGGATCAGGTGTTCCGCGCCGAAGGTGGGAGGATTGGGATTGCGGTTTAAAACTTCCTGATAGGGATCATCAAGACGTCCGACAAATGCATGGCGTGCTTCGATAATAATCTGCGCCAGAAGGGCTGCTTCGGTTTCCTGGACATTTAAAATCTGGCACTTAAATGCTTCCATACAGGGAGAATGGCAGTCAAAGGCAATCACCACCAGACTGGGGGCGATGCTGCCGTTGGTGATAACATTGTGAAATTCGCCTGGCTGGTGAAAGATAATATTGCCGCGTTTTAAGGTATAGCGGTTTTCCCCGGCTATGGCGTCAATTTCACCTTTATCTACACAGAGAAGTTCCCAAAAATCATGACTTTCTCCAGGAAAGGTGAAATCACTCATATAGTCGAAATAATGAATAGAAATAACACTGCGGATGGACAGGCTTGTATGCAGCAGGGTGCTTTTATAGGCCATAAAACCTCCTGATGGTATAGGGTAAATTTTATTGATTATTTTTTGTTTATTATTAGGATTGCTTTGCGTCTTATGCCTGCAGTCCTGTTATTTATTATAGCATATTGGGAAAAATTAGAAAAGGCGAAAAACAGTTACACCGTTAGGATATTAGATTTTTAGGGAGGGTACAGAAGGGATGGCAAAAACAAAGGGAAGGGTTACACTGCCCAGTGAAGGAAATTTTCTGAACGAAACCAGAGAAATAATGGAGCGCTGGGGGGCGGATGCTCTCCGGGACAGCGACGGAACAAAATTGCCGGAAGAGATTAAGGCGCTGGATGCCACAATTTATACCACTTATTTTGTGGCAAGGGGGCATAATAACTTTGCCAAAGAGCATATGGAGGAATGCCAGCAGCTTTATCTGATGAGCCGGCGGGTGACTGCCCTGGACGAAAGGGCAGAAATTCCGTTTATGGAAGGCTATTTTTATCAGCAGGTGGAGCCGGATTACCTGCACGATGTAAAGGAATGGTGGGAAGTAATCGACCGGACGACAGGGGAGGTGGTTTCGCCGCAGTTTTGGACAGTTGATCCGAAAAGAAATATTCTGGTGATTGACAGGGCAAAGCCATTTCACGAATACACGGTTTCTTTCTTAGTGTATGCGGTCTGGGACCCTACGCAAATGTATAATCATATTACCAATAATTGGGGAGATAAGCCACATGAAATTCCCTTCGATGTGCGTCAGCCCGCTTCCGGGCAGTTTGCCAGAGATTATCTGGTACAGTGGCTAAAGGAAAATCCGCGGACGGATGTCGTGCGGTTCACCACCTTTTTCTATCATTTTACCCTGGTATTTAATGATCAGGCAAAGGAAAAGTTTGTAGACTGGTTTGGCTATGGGGCAACGGTTTCGGTAAAGGCTCTGGAAGAATTTTCCCGAGAATACGGCTATCGTCTGCGTCCTGAAGACATTGTCGATAACGGCTATTATCATACAGCATTCCGGGTTCCGACAAAGGCATATCGGGATTACATGGATTTTATCCAGCGTTTTGTGGCAGAGAAGGCAAAGGAACTGGTAGATCTGGTGCATCAGGAGGGCCGGGAAGCCATGATGTTTCTGGGCGATAACTGGATTGGCACCGAACCCTATGGGAAGTATTTTTCTCAAATCGGACTGGATGCCGTAGTGGGAAGTGTGGGCGGCGGTGCGACACTCCGCCTGATTTCGGAAATTCCCGGTGTACGCTATACGGAAGGACGTTTTCTGCCTTACTTTTTCCCCGATACCTTTTATGAGGGAAATGATCCCTGTATCGAGGCAAAGGACAACTGGAGGTCGGCAAGACGGGCACTGATGCGAAAGCCCGTCGATCGCATAGGCTACGGGGGATACTTAAGCCTGGCTTACCGTTTTCCTAAATTTGTCGATTACATCGAACAGGTAACGGACGAATTTCGGGAGATTTATCAGCGCATCGGAGGGAGCAGGCCTTACTGCGGATTAAAGGTGGCAATCCTTAACTGCTGGGGAAAACTCCGCTCCTGGCAGGCATTCATGGTAGCCCATGCACTCTGGTACAAGCAGACCTATTCTTACTTTGGCATCCTGGAAGCATTAAGCGGGATGGCTGTGGATGTTGTCTTTTTAAGCTTTGATGACATCCGCGAACATGGAATCGATAAAGATATTGATGTGATTATCAATGCAGGGGCCGCAGGCACAGCATTTTCCGGCGGGGAAGAATGGCTGGACGAAAAAATCGTTACGGCAGTCCGCCGGTTCGTATACCAGGGAGGAGGCTTTTTGGGTGTGGGTGAGCCTTGTGCCGTTCATTTTGGCGGACGCTACTTCCAGCTTGCCGATGTCCTGGGCGTAGATAAAGAGCTTGGATTCAGCCTTTCCACAGATAAGTATTTTACCAGAGTTAAAGAAGAACATTTTTTAAGCAGAGACAGAAAAGAAGACTTTTCTTTTGGTGAAAGTATGCACAATGTCTATGCTCTTTCCGAAGAAACCGAGATTGTCGAATACTCCGGCCACGAAGTCCATCTTTCTGCTCATGCCTACGGCAAAGGCAGAGGAATTTACCTGGCAGGGCTTCCCTACAGCGATGAAAATACCCGGCTTTTGCTGCGCTGCCTGTATTACAGCGCGTCCAGGGAAGAAAATCTGAGCCGCTGGTACGCCGATAATCCTTACTGTGAAGTTCATGCGTATCCGGAACAGGGAAGTTATGCCGTTGTTAATAATTCCAGCAGGGAACAGAAAACGCTTGTCTATAACGGGGATGGAAAAGCCGAGGAAATAACATTGGCAGACGGAGAAATTATCTGGAAAACAATCTGAATTAGTAAAAACAGCGATAGAATATAGAATTTCTGTTATTTATTAAGCTAAAGCAACAAAAAATGTCTTATTGTACAAATATATGAGATGATTGTGCAAATATTTTGTTGTGCAATTTTACTATACTAGAACTATCAGAAATGTTCTTGATTCGTGTATTATGTAAATAAGCACTGTTAAACTGCACGAAGCAAAGAAAAAGAGGAGGAGGATTAGTAATGAAGAAAAAAATGATGGCATTAGCTCTGACCGTTGCAATGACAGGTTCACTGGCTGCCTGCGGTGGCGGCGGTTCAGCCACCACAACCGCAGCATCGGCCGATACGACGGCAGCAGAAGCTGTAACCGAGGCTCCGGCTGGAGGAGAAGAAAAACCGGCAGAGGCTTCCGGCGGCAGCGGACTGGTTTACTGGTCGATGTGGGAGGCTACAGAGCCGCAGGGACAGGCGATTCAGGAAGCAGTGAATAAATTTACCGAGGATACGGGAATTGCCGTAGACCTGCAGTTTAAAGGACGTACAGGTATCCGTGAAGGCTTACAGCCTGCACTTGATGCTGGTACGAATATTGATTTATTTGATGAAGATATTGACCGTGTAAATACAACCTGGGGACAGTATCTGATGGATCTGGAAGAACTGGCAAAGGCTGTGGATTATGAAGCAACCGCAAATGCCGGTTTAATGGCAGCCTGCCGTGAAGTAGGCGGAGGGAGCTTAAAGTCCATTCCTTATCAGCCAAACGTATTTGCATTCTTCTATAACCAGACGATTTTTGATGAGGCAGGCATCACCGAGGTTCCTAAGACCTGGGCAGAATTAGATGCAGCCTGTGCAAAGATTAAAGAAGCCGGTTATGTGCCGATTACCTGTGATGATGCTTACATCGTTTGCATGTTCGGTTATCATATGTCCAGACTGGTAGGCGAGCCTAAGACCGAGGAAATCGTTAAGGGCGGACAGTGGGATGATCCTTCCGTTATTGCTACTGCAGAAGCTTATGCAGACTTTGCAAGCAAGGGCTATTTCTCGGATACCATTGCTTCCAATGTATGGCCGGCAGGACAGAACCAGGAACTGGCAATGGGAACTGCCGCAATGTACTTAAACGGCTCCTGGCTTCCTAATGAAGTAAAGGACATGGCAGGTGACGATTTTGTATGGGGATGCTTCAGCTATCCGGCAGTTGACGGCGGAACAGACGGGCCGGAAGCTGCAAACTATGGCGCGCAGGTATTGGCCATTAACAAAGATTCCAAGAATGCAGAGAATGCATTTAAGTTAATCTGTTATATAACACAGGGCGAGTTCGATAAGAAGCTTTCTGAAATGTCCATCGGTATCCCGGCAGATTCCAACAACACTGAATGGCCGGCATTGATTTCCTGTGTAAAACCAGTAATGGAAAGCCTCACCACCCGCTATCCATGGGCAGCAGGCGGAGAAGCTAACGCAGATATGACCCCAATAATTAAAGAAAACTTTATGAGTCTGTGCGGCGGCGGAATTGATGCACAGGGCTTTGTGGATGCTTTAAAGAAAGCCGGAAACTAAGTACTCCAGGCCATAAAAAGCGGGACTATTTACTTTTGAAAAATAAAAAATAAGCATGGTGGCAGGGATAAGCTGCCACCATGTTTTTATAATAAAGATTTGACATGAAATAACTGATGTAAGTTAATGAAAGGAGGGAGTCGGGTGAAACGAAATAAGGGGATGATCATTGCCTTTTTAACACCTGCTGTACTTTTATTTTCCGTTATTTTTTTGTATCCCATTATCCGTACTATTATCATGAGTTTTTTTAAGATTGAGGGAATCACAGATCCCGTGACCAAGTGGAAGTTTACGGGCCTGTCGAATTTTATCAAGCTTGCCAACACGACCCTGTTCCGCACTTCCATGTGGAATCTGTTTCGGATTTGGCTGATTGGCGGTATTATCGTTATGTCGCTGGCGCTTTTGTTTGCGGTAATTATAACCAGCGGAATCCGTTTTAAAAGTTTTTTCCGGGCAGTGATTTACCTGCCGAATATCGTAAGTGCGGTTGCCTTGGCAACAATGTGGCTGCAGTACGTTTACAGCCCTAAGTTTGGCTTATTAAAGACGATATTTTCTTCACTGGGCTTGACCTCCCTAGCAAAAATCCAGTGGCTGGACGCCGGTCATAAATTCGGTGCCCTGCTTGTGGCCTACTGTTTTGGTATGGTCGGCTATCATATGCTGATTTTTGCAAGCGGTATCGAGCGGATCAGCACCGATTATTTTGAAGCGGCTACCCTGGATGGAGCGAATAAATTTAACCAGTTTCGCTACATTACCATGCCTTTGCTAAAAGGTGTATTTAAGACCAATATTACGATGTGGAGTGTTACCAGCGTAGGCTTCTTCGTATGGTCGCAGTTATTTTCCACCGTTACGGCAGATAATCAGACGATTACTCCTATGGTTTACATGTATATGCAGATTTTCGGTGCCGGAAACAGTATTACCGAGAGAAATTCCGGCCTGGGCGCTGCTATCGGTGTACTGCTGAGTATCTGTGTTGTTGCTATCTTCTGGATCTGCAACCATCTGTTAAAAGATGATGATTTGGAATTTTAAAAGGAGGGCAGGGTTATGGCAAAGGAAAAAAAATACCGTGAACCGGTAAACTGGAACAAAGAGCTTCGACTTGCCCCGGGATATTTAATCTTAATTATCTGGATAACCTTCACCTTCGTCCTTCTGGGCTGGGTGCTCCTGGCAAGCTTCTCAACCACCAAAGAAATATTTTCAAATAAACTTTTAGATTCCGGCCTGCATTTTGAAAACTATGTCAAGGCATGGATTAACTCCGATGTTGCGGGAATTTTTAGAAATTCCCTGGTCTACTCTATTATTTCCTGTACACTGTTAATTATTATCTGTGCTCCGGCTGCCTATGTGCTTGCCCGCTTTATTTTCCCGGGAAATAAGCTGATACAGACAGGATTTGTTTCGGCAATGGGCGTTCCGGTGGTTATGATCGTCCTGCCGCTGTTCGGCATCGTAGCCAATATGGGAATCTTAAACCATGTACTGAGCAATGCCGTGTTGCTGATCTTTCTTTACATCGGAATCAATGTTCCGTACACAACCATCTTCCTGATGACTTTCTTCAGCAACCTCTCCAGGGCATTTGAAGAAGCGGCTGCAATCGACGGCTGCCCGCCCACAAAAACCTTCTGGCTGATTATGCTCCCGATGGCACAGCCGGGAATTATCACCGTAACAATATTTAACTTTATCAATATATGGAATGAATACTTTATTTCCCTGATTTTTGCAAACTCTGACCAGCTCCGCCCAATTGCCGTGGGATTATATTCCATGATTAATTCTATGAAATACACCGGCGACTGGGCAGGAATGTTTGCTGCTGTCGTTATCGTATTCCTTCCAACCTTTATCCTGTATATTTTCCTGTCTGAGAAGATTATCGCTGGTGTAACCGGAGGCGGTGTGAAGGGATAAATAATAAGCAAAGCTAAAAACAAAAATCAAAAAGCCTTTATCAGCATCATTTCTGCACAGGCCGAACATAGCCTGCCTGACCGATGTCTTTGGTAAAGGCTTTTTTGTACCCGTTTTTGCTCTTTTCTGCAAAAATCGTACAGATCACATCATTTAAGTAACAAAAAATCGTTACTGTTCACACGTTCACAGCAACAGGCAAAAATCTTACAAATTTTAGTTTATCGTCCTATTCTATTGGCAAAATCCAGAATTTAGTATATAATCAGAGAAGTATAAAAAGAAAATGTATAATAATGATTTTGCCAGAGAATAAAAAATACTGGCAAATATTGTATATAAAGTAGGTGTATGATGAGAATTGCCGTGTGCGATAACGATTCTGCTCAAGTAGAGCAGATTATAGAAAGGATTCAGAAAATGGAGATCGCCAGCCAGTGCGATGCTTATTTTAATCCTCATAAGATGGTAGAAGCAGTAAAAAATGGTTTTGATTATGATATTATTGTGATGAATATTAACTGGGGCACAGAATTTAACGGGATGAAAGCCGCAGAACAGATTGGCGAATATAATACAAGAACAAAAATTATCTATATGGCGGAGGATACAGAAAAATACATTCAGGAAATTTTTTTAAGCCCTGCAAATCTCAGCGGGTTTTTGGTGAAGCCAGTAAATGAACTTATGCTGAAAAAAAATCTTTTAAAAGTTATGAAGACCTGGGAAAGACCAGTAAACCGAAGATTAGAAATTAAATATAAAAACGAATCCATTTCTTTATTGTACGAAGATATCATTTATCTGGAGAGCATGGGACATCTGGTCGTTATTCATGTGGAAGGCGGAGATTATTATTCCTATGACCGCCTGGAAAAGATGAAGGAAAGCCTCCCGGAACAGTTTGTTCACTGCCATAAAAGCTATGTTGTAAATATGGACTATATCCGCAGGATTGAAAAACGAAAAATCATCCTGATGAACGAAAAAGAAATCCCTATCAGTAAAGCACGCTATGGAGAAACAAAAATTAAATTTATGGAATATTCAGAAGAACTTTTATTAACCCTGCGCAGAGAGAGGAAGAAAGAACAGTAAATAGTCCCCCCGCCGCTTTCGTCTTTGCGACTTAAAGGCGGGGGACTTTTGTTTTTTGTGACTTAAAAGAGTGGAAATTCCTTGATAGGTTAAATTCTTTCCAAAATACTTCGGGCTACACTGATTCCGTTAGCAGAAGCCTGCTGAAGACCGCGGGTAACGGAAGCACCATCTCCAATAGCCCTTAAACCGCGAACATTTGTTTCAAAGTTTCGGTCAACGACAACTTTGTTCGAGTAAAACTTAACCTCTACTCCATATAGTAATGTTTCGTCACTGGCAATCCCAGGCGTTACCTTGTCCAGTGCCAAAAGCATTTCTTTAATATCTACCATAATCCGATGAGGGAATACCAGGGACAGATCCCCGGGAACAGCATCTTTTAAGGTAGGAATTAAATTATTGCGGCAAAGACGCTCTTCGGTCGTCCTCCGTCCTCTCTGGAAATCACCGAACGTCTGTACCAGAATTTTGCCGTCACAGAGCATATTGCTGAGCTGGGCAATGTGTTTTCCATACTCAATAGGCGTCTTAAAAGGCTTTGTAAAGTTTTTCGATACCAAAAGAGCAAAATTTGTATTATTCGTTTTGTATTCTTTTGATTTATAAGCATGTCCATTGACAACAGCCAGTCCATTCTCGTAATATTCTGTGGCAACTTCTCCGGATGGATTGGTACAGAAGGTACGTACTTTATCATCAAATGTCGGGGTATAATAAACCAGCTTGGCTTCATAGAGATTTTTATTTAAAAATTCCATTACTTCATCACGAACCTCTACCCGAACACCGATATCCACCGTACCTACCTGCGTTTCAATGCCATGATCCCCGCAGATATGGGAAAACCAGTCGGAACCCTCCCGGCCAATGGCTGCAACTACTTCCGGTGCATAGAACGTTTCATCCCCATCGGTTACTACGCCCTCAACAACTCCGTCTTTAATTAAAATATCTTTTACCATAGTATGGAACTTCATCGTAATTCCCTGCCCTAAAAGATGTTCCTGAAGCCGGGTATAAATCTTATAGCCTTCTTCTGTTCCTAAATGACGGATAGGACATTCAATAAGTTTTAAATTAGCATTAATCGCTTTTCTGCGGATTTCCTGCAGTTCTTTCTGCTTGTCCAGACCATAAACATTCTTATCTGCCCCAAATTTCAAGTAAATAGAATCCGACTCCTTAATCAGGGACTGTGCTTCATCATAACCCAAAATTTCCGGTAAATTACCACCTACATCCGGAGAAAGAGAAAGTTTCCCATCCGAAAAAGCACCAGCTCCGGCAAAACCTGTAGTAATCGAACAGGGCTTACATCCTACGCAAACACGGGTTGTCCTTTTTGGGCAAACCCTCTTTTCAATAGGGCGACCTTTTTCCAGCATCAAGATTTTCATCTCCGGCCGTTTTTGAATCAATTCATAAGCACAGAAAATTCCCGATGGCCCGGCACCAATAATGATCACATCAAAATTATTCATCTACATCAACCGTCCTTTCTTCAATTATTTTACCTGTAGTAACAGAACAATAAGAAGATAACATAAATTTTTCGATATCCAATCAACTTGAATAACAGGTTAATTTTAATAACAGAAAAAACCAGGTACCACAAAATAGAAGCTTATAGTCAACTATTTTCAGCAGCTGGTAGAAACGTTCAAGCAATTATGAACCTATATAAGCACAACACTTTAATTTTACCATAGTTAAAGAGATATAGCAACTGATTTTTGCAAAATTGCTCTGGCTTGCTCTGGCTTTTAAGTAGCGAAGTACATGCACCAGACACTCCTGATGATCACTGCCGTATTGATAAAAGGTGGATTCATGATCCTGCAGCAGGATTCCCTCGTAATCCTGCACCACGGTTCCTTCTACTCCTTTATGGCCCTTTTTTGACCGTGTGAAATACACCTTCCGGGGCTGCACAAACAAATACATATGCGCTCTTTCCGCCTGCTCTTGCGTTGCTGCAGTCCGTATGCAGAACCGGTAACTGCAGCAATTCCAAGAAAGTTTCTTTCCTTTCCTGCTCTGTCCTATCTGCGAACGCACGAACCCGCCGGCTGACCATCCCTTTGGATATCCGCAGCTTTCCTCCTGTTTTTTCCCGATTATTGGTGATTTTTTTACGCTGGAGCGTTCGGGAAGAGGGGAGAGAGGAATTCTCATAGTCATGGTTTAACTGGGACCGAAGATGGAGATTTTTCCTTTTTCTTTCTCCGGTTCTGTTTCCAGTTCATAGATCTTTTGACGCTGCTGTGTCACTTTGTCCAGTGCCTCGTCACACGGTCTTTCTGCCTTCCATGCCCGTTTCAGGGCGGCCTTAAGCTGTTTTTCCAGTTTCTTTATTTCATTCCTATATTCCTTTTCCAGATCTTCAAATACTTCAAACCAATGCTCACGAGTACGAACCATATCCCGGCGAGTTCGCGCCAGTTCTTCCTGCGTCTGTTTTTCCTTTTGTTTTAAGGAATGAACCTCTTTGTGGTGTGCCTCCTGCATATCCTGGTATTTTTTCCCGGACTGGAATGCGGCCAGTTGTGCCAGTGCTGCTTTCAGCTGGTATTGAAGGGATGTGATGAAAGAAAAAGAATGGTCCATGAAACCTGCCTCCTGTATCAGTGTGGGAATAATCCGTCAAGGAATTTCATCCGTTCATCATTGTGCTTTGTTAAAATACGGATCGTTTCTTCCTGTGTTTGTATGACTTGGTCTTGTTTTTCGATCTGTGCTTCCATGGCTGCGATATAGGTATCGCGTGCAGATCGTTCTTTTTTATCCTCAGGCTGCATTTTTTATCCTCACTTTCACCTAAAAATATAGCAGAAAACCCGAAAAAAAGCGAATATAGGGCTTGCGTCGTACTGGCAATTTCACGGTGGATAACTCTGCCAAAGAGATGGAAAAAAGGGGCTCAAAACTACCTTTTTCTTATCTTTTTTGGTGATTACAAGAATTTAATCCAGAATAGAAATTACTTCCATTTTTCGACAATATGTGCTATACTCCTTTTGTTACCGCTCCCCATACTGGTGACAGGAAGGGGGTGTTTACATGAATATATTCCTATCATTTTTATTCGCTGTTATGGTTAATGTTGTTAGCCACTTCATTAACAAATGGTTAGGCGGTGATAAGTAAGCGGTAACTAACCTGTGGATTTAAGCCCTTCCATCTTATAATTGGGAATAGAAAAAACCCCTGATTCACGGTCAGGGGTTTTTCGTTTACATGAATTTATTCCTATCATTTAGCCTATTGGCATTATAGCATATGCAGAAATAAAATGCAATATGCCTTTTCAAAGAAATTTAAGGCAATCGGCCGCTTCGTTACTGTTCACATAGGTCTGCGCACTTGCTGCGCTGACCGTAGGTTAAACTGGGCCAGTGAGCAAAAATCCCATCGACGAAGGCGATTTTCATAGATTTTTGCCTGTTGCTGTGAACGTGTGAACAGTAACGCCGCTTCCGCGCCGCGTGCGGTCTGGGTTGCTAATCAAGGGGTTGATTCTCTGTTTCTGGTTTTCTTTTCAATTCTTCTATTTTCTTTGAATCTTCTATTATCTTTTCAATGTCCATTACTTTTTTTCCATTTTTATCAATTATATATTTATTTAATTCACTTGCTATTGGAGATATAATTTCATTTTCAAAGAAATTATATGCATCAGGAAATCTTGTTTTATTCTTTATCTCTCTATTATCTATTTCTTCTATTTCATAAACTTGTACAATA
>VSOC01000399.1 GCA_009774615.1 Lachnospiraceae bacterium | reverse complement strand
CGGGAATCAAGGCGTCAGCCTTGATTTTTTATTCTGCCGGTGTAAAAATCTCAGGATTTTTATCTAAATTTGTACATGAAATAAACTATACAGTTATGAATGTAGAATACCGATACGTTGAATCCAACTTTATGGGCCACTCATGTTACACATTTGTGATGAAAGCAAAAGATTTGCTCCCTATTCAATACGTAGCCGTTCGTGGTGGCAGTACAGAGCAAGGTGCAGTTCAACGAGTCCTTAATAAACGAAGAATTAACGACATTAAGGACTTTGTGCTACAAGGTAATTCTTTTGTCAATAGCTTTATTCTCAATTGGACTGACGTTAATAACCAACCCAAAATAAAGAAGGATAGCATCATATTGCCTTTACAGGGACGACGTGTTCAAATGCTTGATGGTCAACATCGTATAGCTGGCATACAAGAAGCAGTAAATATGGATTCTAAATATGGAGATTTAGATGTA
The DNA here is from genome assembly GCA_009774615.1 of Lachnospiraceae bacterium. Classification (GTDB taxonomy): domain Bacteria; phylum Bacillota; class Clostridia; order Lachnospirales; family Lachnospiraceae; genus Caccovicinus. The sequence goes on along the minus strand of VSOC01000399.1, from coordinate 3,542 downwards.
TTGGTGAGCATGTTTATTGATCTGAAGACCTCTGATGCAGCCAAAATATTTCTTAATATTAACAGTGAACAGAAGCCGGTTCCAAAAAGTCTTATATATGACCTGTTCGGGGAGGCTGTTGAAGACTCTGCACATGTTATAAACCGAATAAAAGATATAATAGATGAGTTGAATACCAATCGCGAGTCGCCATATTTTCAGATGGTTCGTTATCCAAGTCCTACAAAGCAGCCAGGGCTGATAGACTTATCAATCATGGTGAATGCAATGAAGCCTCATTTTGAAAAAGATGGAGCATTCGCGAAATATAAGTTAATGGATATTGAGTTGCAGCAACGCATTATCCTCAATTTCTATTCTGCCATTAGAGATGCTTATACTGTTGCTAAGATATGGGATAAGAAAAGTGAGAATCCATTTATGAAAGCGGCTGGGTTTAGCGGTGCTTTTGATTTCTTAGTAGATCACTTGATTTCTAGATGCCAAACGGATCGAAATTTTACCAAGCAGCATATGTCTGACTTAATGAAATTAGAAGATTCATATTTGATTACTCAGACTGATATTAAATCCTCGGATGGGAAAAGCGGCAGAAAGAAAGTCGCTTCATTCTTCTATGACCTGTTAAGCCAAGACCTACCACAAAATCTTGAGGAATATGAGCTTTAAGCGTAATAATATTCAAGAATTTATTGAAGACAAATGTGGTTGTTCGGATTTAACAAAATGGGGATCGTATCAGCAAAATTTAATACAACTAAATCTTACCAGCGAGGACATTACATTAGTGAATGGTTATCGAACATTAGATGCCATCTCATACTGGCTTAAAGCATTATGTTCGTATTCTCAGGGGTTACATGGTATGTATAAAGGATTCTCGGCGTGGAGTATTGTAAAGTTGTATTACTCAATTTTTTATTGTCTGCGTTGCGAGTTATTGCTTAATTCATATTTATTGGTAAGAAATAGCGCACTATTCAAACTGAATATTAAAACCGATACTCAATTCAGCAAATACAATTCAGGAAAAGCACGCGGAGATCATCAACTTACCATAAAACTATATTCCGATTTAGTCGCAAATGGGACTATATCAGATGTGACATCGTCTAATACGATAGACGATGATTCTCCTTATACTTGGATGCTTAAGCAACGAGAAAGGGTTAATTATCAGATGCAGAATTTTCCAGATCCCGATATTGATCCATTACTTGTAAAGACCGTTGATGCCATGCACGATTCAAAACTAGAAGAGCTGTTAAACCAAATGACAAATTCATCTGATAATGTCATGTTGTTCGATAAAGATTATAGTATGGTGGCTATTCCATCCTATAAACTCAAATTATTACATCATGAATTAGTTACCCAAAACTGCGATTTGACGACATCTGACATTGAGTTAACACATATAAGAAGTATACTTCAATCGGTAGGACTGTCAAATTCTTTTTGTGATTCCTTGACAAGATGAACACTCTCAATATTTTAGTTAAAGAAAGCCCCAGCGTCAACCTCATTCTGAGCGATTGCCGAGTGTGAGTTCTTCTTCAGGCCATAAGGAGTAACAAGCGTAATGTGAACAGCCTTTTTGGTTTGAGTTGCATCAATGAAGTTACCGCGACGGCGGCGGAGTTTCATCTCTTCGTCTTCCGTTATCGCATACTCTTGTGCGGAGAATTTCATCTCGCATAAATTGATTACTCCGTCATTGCGGTCAATCAACAGGTCTATCTGAGTTTTGTCAATTCCTTTATCCTCATCAGCCTCTGTCCTCCAGCTATAAACATTAGACAAGACTCCAGATATTCCGAGGGCTTCTTTAATTTGTGATATATGCTGAAGGCAAACACGTTCAAAAGCAAGTCCACTCCAAGCGCGATGTAAGGGACTGCCGATATTATTAGTCCAGAAATGCGAATCGTTGTTCTTATTACCCTTTATATATTGGAAATAGAAGAATGTAAAGTTATCAATTAGCTGATATAGCGCATCTTTTGATTGCTTTCCGATACTATTATATTTCCTTATAAAGCCACACCATTCAAGTTCATTAAGCAGTTTCGACAATTCACCTCCAGTGCGCACATTCGCCAACTTTGAAATCTCATCACGACTCAATCCCTTTGTTTTCTTTGCCAATGCCGATACAATACCCATATATGGTTCCGGATTGTTAAACAAAGAGGCATACAATTGTTCGTATTCATGTGACAGACCTTCAACTTCATCTGAGAAGAACAACGCATCAATATTCTGAGCCATACTAAGCTCTTTTTTCATCAAACTCCAATAAAAAGGAACACCTCCCATTATCATATAATTTTCAACTATCTGATAACGGCTCAACCCCAAATTATTCGCTTCTGAATATTGTTCACATTCAGAGAGCAAAAATGGATGAAGCAGGATTTTGTTGGTCAGTCGATTATGAAGACCGCCATGATTATTTATGAGTTTGTTGACAATCCAAGAGGTCGCTGACCCACAAGCAATGAGAAGTATGTCTTTCCTTGCCGAAGCCCAGCTATTCCAAAAATGTTCTAATCCGGATATGAAATTGGACCGGGGTGTGTCCATCCATGGTAGTTCGTCGAAGAAAACAATCTTTTTACCTTCAGGTAATGAGCCGAGCCACTCTTCCAATGCAAAAAAAGCCTCGTACCAATTCTTGAATTGATTATACTTCTTTCCTGAAGCCTTTTTAAGAGATTCCCTAAAGCTTAAGAGTTGATCCTTCATTTTTCCACGAGCTAATCCGGTATGTTGGAATGTAAAGGAGTAATTGAAAGTCTCGCGAATAAGAAATGTCTTTCCTACACGCCGACGTCCATATACTGCCACAAACTTAGAGTATTCAGAGTTTGCGGCATCCAATAGTTCTTTTTGCTCTGGTTTTCTTCCGATTATCATGGCAATACTTCTTATTTTCAAGTGCAAAGTTAATAAAAATAATTGACAAAATCTCATTATAATCCGCCAAAAGTGGGTCAAAAGCCATAGATTTGGCGGATTATAAGCATATTTTAGAGGGTAAATGGTCCTCAGAAGGGAAAAGAAGGTACCTAAAACGCAATAACGGGAACCATGCCCGAAATAATTTGGAAAGTCTGGTGAGACGGTGTTATCTTTGCCGGCGATTGTGAGGCGACCATCGCTATACCGGTTGTATATACCGAGATACATGTACAACCTTGTGCTATATCCGGCGGAAAAAATTTGGCGAGATTGAAAATTACACTTTATCTTTGCCGCTGAAAAGAAAGTCCGGAGCCAGCGGGGTGTAATGACCGCTCATGAACTACTTTTGGCTATGGATGATATTTTTCGCTGAATCGTGAACTATTTTGAACAAAGCTTTGTTAGGAAAGTTGCGGTGGCAAATTTCGCGGCCATAGCGGAGCGTCAGATTGCTCTGCCGTGACGGTTGTGACCTTATCCGCCGCAGACATAACCCGCAGGGGTCAGCGGATTTTTCCGGTGGGCGGGAGAGAGTATCAAGAGTATAGTGTTATCTTTGCACAATGAAACCAGAT
>VSOC01000398.1 GCA_009774615.1 Lachnospiraceae bacterium | reverse complement strand
GACAATCATATTCTATGATCTTAACATTATGTCGAGGTCGTAGTCATGATGAACACTTCTTCCACAATCCCCACCAAATAACAGGAGATAAACCACCTACGCCGTTTCTTTCTATGGACGCATACGAAATCGCCCAACGTCTATATGATAAAGAAATTCTATATTATGCGTTCCGCTCCCTTTCAGAGAGGTTAGACGGTAGCACCCACGGAGAATTTGGACTAAAGAACGGTTGGTCATTGTATCGCCAACATATTTCTAATTGGCTGACTTCACATGACGAGGTGTTGTTCAGCATTGCGAATGTAATTACTGAGAATCCGGAATTTATCGGCCGTCTTGTCACCCACGTACGTACAGAGTTGGTAAAGATGATCGATGAAGTTGTTGGCAACCCTGAAATCACATCAGATGATTTAGCTGAATGCTTAGCCGAAGGAGGCATCTTGCCGATGTATGGCATGCCAACTCGTAATCGTAAAATGTATACCAAATTGATGGAGTACACCTCACAGCGTCAACATGATTTATCATCAGTATCGAGCGATTTACAGATGGCTATTACTGCCTTCTCTCCGGGTAGTCAAATAACCAAAGATAAATCAGTCTTTACCTCTATAGGATTTTCCCCCGCATCACTCATTGTTGAGAACGGAATACTTAAGACACGCGGTGGAAACCACGTCCGCGCATTTACAATGGAAAGGGAACTTTTAAAATGTTCTCGGCCCGGTTGCCCATTCTTTAAGACTGTTGAACCAAATTCGCTTAACGAAGATATTGCGCTAAGCCGAGATGAAGAAGAAACTTGTGAATACTGCGGAAGCCCAGTTGAACACATTAAGCTCCGCACCCCCGCTGCGTTTATCACAGATTTAACACCAGGCGATAACCGCCAATCTGATTCTGACACGTCTGTCAAACGTCGCGGAGTAGTATCGGAAAGTAATACTTCGGAAACTCCATCTACAGTACGAGATAAACGTTATGAAATCTCTATTGCAAAGAAAGATTTTACATGGAGAATTTCTGATAACGACATCGAGGGAGGATATTGTGATGCCACATACATACAGCCACAATGGGGCACAATTTACTCTCGCGTCCCGTTATGGATAGCTAATCCTGTGCCTTCAAATACTTCTCAAAGCATAGAGTCTCGCGCCGAAATTAAACATAACGGGAATGATTATGTATCAAAATTCCAAAAGAAGCGAGATGTAACTCTTGAGAATATTCGACTTGCTGCACAGAAAATCACTAACGTTTTCAAACTTAAACCAGCTTCAGAGGTTGCCGGCATAGCTCTTAATCCATTTCAGTTCAATGAAATCAACGGGCGAAAAGTTCTTAGGTTCGATTCTCAAGGCGTTAGAGCTGCATACTATTCTCTGGCTTTTATCCTCCAAAGAGCATTGGCAGCAAATCTTGATATTGATCCCGTTGAAATTGACGTTGTCGAACCGCAAAAGGCCGGAAACGTGGGACAAATCGTGCTATCTGATGAATTGATGCATGGTAGTGGATTTGTTGTGCATCTTTACAAATATTTTGAGGATTATGTAGACCAAATACTAAATCCGAAGAAAGGCTCCATGTTTGATAACATGATAAGCGAATCGCACTCTAAAATTTGCGACTCATCATGTTATGAATGTCTTTCTAATTATAGTAATATGCCGTATCACGGTCTCCTTGACTGGAGACTCGGAATGTCCCTACTACGCTACCTGACCGATGAGAACTATAACATTGGTATAACTGGTAACTATAACTACCCGGAGCTAATTACTTGGAGACAGTCTACTTTCGACCTGCTCAAAACTCTATATAAGAGTTTCTTCAGAGATGATAATTTTGAACTCGAAGAAGAAGCCGATTTATCATCCTGGGACTATTTGCCCTATATCAAAGTAAACGGAGTCTATATTATAGGTGTCCATCCCCTGTGGAACAATGACGAAACAAACGAGATTCTTAACGATACATGTTATGAACTTGGCGTTTCGGTGGATAATGTTGCGACCATAGATTCTTTTAATCTACTTCGACGATTAGGAAACTGCTACGAGGTTATAATCTCAAAAGTGCGCAATGGATAATATCCCACATATTAAGAAACTAGCTGAATATATTAAGCCTATAAGCATCCTTTCTCCAAGTTCTTTCCTAAACTCGAAGAAAGGATGCATGTTGTACACTATTCTTTCGAAATCTGTTCCATATTCGCTGAAAACACCTCCGACATCAAATGCAATTTTGGGAACTATTTCGCACAAAATGCTCGAACTTCGCAGGCTTGGATTCATAAATTCCCGCGAGGAATTTAAATTGAAATGGAAAGAACTGATCCAAGAAAAAGAGTCAGAGATTAAAGCACAATTTCCCACTCTTAAGAATCTCATTTTAGCAGATTTTAAGTTATGTAATGAAATCTGGAATATTGCTCAATCTATAACTCCGGAAGTTATTTCTGGAAGTCAGTACGGGCAGAGTAACCCTTTTGGCCCTGAGAAAAAAGTGAAATTGGGCAATATTCTTATCGGGCATATTGATTCAGTATCCTCTTTAAGTGACGGTGCTGAGATAATCGATTATAAGACCGGTAAAGTGCATGACGAATTCGGCAACATTAAAGAAGAATATATTACTCAACTCTCACTTTATGCCTTAATGTTTGAAGAAACGTTTGGCATAAAAGTTCAAAGGTTAGCAATTATTGACAGAAATTCCAATTACTATACCATCAACAGATTACCTGTTAATAAAGACGATGTTCTGTCTAATGCTCAGAGTCTGATTAATAATATTAATTTCAAAACAACTTCAGAGCCAATTGACCTTTGTTCAGCTAATGAGAACTGTAAGTTTTGTAATTGTCGCCATCTTTGTCCTTCTTTTCAGGATGGAGCAGACAGTAGCCAAATCATAAAGGGGAAACTTGTTGCAATTCCGAATATGAATGTAGCTATTGTTGAAACAAATTCAGGAAGAAAGTTTATCAATGGATTTGATACCTTAGATATTGATTTACATCAATATCTAAATAAAACAATAATTTTCCTCAATCTATTCGTCCGGAATAACCTACCACTAACAATTTGCTCTAACTCTTTAATATTTATAGAAGACTAATATGCCAATCAATATTTTTTCATTCTTTTCAGGTGCGGGTTTCCTCGATCTCGGATTTGAGTTAACCAACTTCTATAAAGTAGCCTATGTAAATGAATTTCATAGGCCATTTAACCATATTTACCGCTTTGCAAGAGCCAATATGGGCATTGAAGAACCCATCTATGGCCACTTCATAGGAGATGTTGCACAAGTTCTCGAAAAAGAAAACATTAAAGCGTTCAATCGATTAATGTCGCAAAGTAAAGCTGAGAATCTCACTGGAATTATTGGTGGCCCTCCATGCCCCGATTTTTCCGTAGCTGGTAAAAATCGAGGCAGACATGGTGAAAATGGAAAATTGTCCGGGACCTATGTTTCCATTATTTGTCAATCCAAACCTGACTTCTTTCTATTTGAGAATGTAAAAGGACTATATCGAACCGCAAAACACCGTGCTTTTTTTGAAACTTTAAAAGAACAATTACGTAATGCCAATTATTATCTAACCGAGCAGCTTATAAATTCTATCGAATATGGTGCGCCGCAGGATAGAGAGAGGATAATACTCATCGGAATTAGCAAACACCTGGCCACTAAACTTAAGATCAAATCTCAAAAAGATTTTGAACATAAGTTTAACTGGGAAAGTAGTAAGAAATATTCCCGAGACGTTCTTTGCAATCCTTGGCCAACGCAAACAGCATATAAAGAACAATCAATAACAACCATGCCAAATGATGTTATTGAAGATTTAACGATTCAACACTGGTGGGAGAAGAATGATGTTATGAATCATCCTAATGCCAATATGTTCTTTAAACCGCGTGCAGGTATTACACGTTTCACATCCATAGATGAAGGAGACGTTTCGAAGAAATGCTATAAGCGCCTTCATCGCTGGCGGTATTCTCCAACTGCCGCATATGGAAATAACGAAGTCCACATACATCCATATTTGCCACGCAGAATATCAGTGGCAGAGGCTTTAGCAATACAATCGCTCCCTGCGACATTCGTTATTCCTGAAGATGTCTCATTGTCCGACGCATTTAAAACTATTGGAAATGGGGTTCCTTTTCTGGCAGCGAAAGGCATAGCAGAAGCACTATATAATTTTTTTCACGAAAATGGCTATAAAGATTAACGAAATATACCGAGCAGTTAATTCGTTGGCTAAGAATATACAATATACTTTTGCCAATGCTAGCAATAAAAATACGTTTTCGCTCATTCATGCGGATAAGACAAAAGGGGTATTGTTTCATCGTTTTAATAGTGATGAAACACAGAAAGTTGTAGTTACTACTCGTAATTTACAAAAGCTTAGTGAAAAGATTCGTCCATATGTGCCCTTCTCAATTGACGTAGTGGTAGGTGCTTCTGGAAACTGGCGTTCTCTTTTCGAAAGTGCACTTGCACTTACTCCAAATTTTTTCATGTGCTACATCAATTCTCAAAGAAGACTAATCTATGCTCCTGATCATTCGCATGATGGTGGAGTCTATGAAATCCTAACTCCTCAAAAATTCCTAGAGTTCTCCAAGCAATCACATTTCTATGATTACAAATTTTTCATAGATAATTGTTATCCTTTGGAAGGATGCCTTCAGAGTTTCCTCAACGCATTCGTGCGGATGCCTCGAATTATCCGTAATGTAGAACCTGATTTCACATCACTATTCGACTATGATGACCCTTTGTACATATCTATTATTCTCGAAAAATTAAACTCTGAATATCATACTGATATGTCTATGCATATCTCAGGGTTTAATGTTTCATTTTCGGATGTTCTCAAATCATACATTCTTTTCCTTAACGCAAAGAATAACTATTCTTTCTATTAAACAGCTTCTTGTATTTTTATAACATTTGGTATATACGGGATAGATTGCCATGTGCAGAAAACCGGAGCAGAAAGGGAAGGATGATGCTTGACAGACGGCTATCGGTCTTCAGGATGTTGACAGGTTTAAGCCGTCGGAGTTTATGCTTGAACAGACTGTAAGAAACAATATTATTAATACGACTTTTTAACTTATTTGCGACCATTATGGCGAAGAAGTTTGAGATACGAAATAGCACTGCGGAGTTCCTGATCTTTCAGATTGAGGGGAAGGAGGATGGTGTGCAGGTTGTGTACCATAAGGAATCTGTGTGGTGTACGCAGAA
>VSOC01000397.1 GCA_009774615.1 Lachnospiraceae bacterium | reverse complement strand
GCCCGCAAATCAGCCGTAACAATCAGAATATCAATAATTTCAAAGGCCTATTATGATTTTTTAGTGGACACTAATGACTATCTTATAAACGATAATACAGGTGATATGTGGAAATTTCAGTGGAGTACCAAAGGGGATGATTATAGATGGATTGAAAGATTCAGATAAATATTATTTCTAATATGCAGCTATTGTTTATTATGATGATTTGTATAATTGCTATTTCGGTTATTGTGATAGCAATGGTGCGAATACGCCTTAAAAACAAGTCCAATGAACTTTCAGACAAGTTAAGCCAGATATCTTCATATAGTGAGAAATCAAACTATGAGCAAGCAAAAGAGAGATTATCTGCTCTCAATGAGAAAGTGTTTATAGATATTCCTGCCAACTTGAACAATGGCTTTTATGGTAATATAATCTCAGCAACGCAGGAAAAAGATTTTATCAATCATTACAAACCACATTTTCAAGAAGCGTATTCGCTTCAGAAGAAACTCAAAGCCTTTAATATCACTCCATCTGAAACTATATTAAAATTCATCAATGATTTTGGAGCTATCAATAGACTTGTAAAACAGCATAATGAGGGTGTTATTGCATTTCTGCTTGACACACATAAAGATTTCTTCGACAAATGCTTAAAATATCCATTGGATAAGCAACAAAGACGCTCAATTGTTTCAGAAGAGGATAATTGTTTGGTTGTTAGTAGCGCAGGTAGTGGAAAGACTTCTTCTATTATCGGAAAAGTCAAGTATCTAACAGAAATAAAAGGCATTGCACCTCATAGAATTTTACTTATTAGTTACACTAACAAAGCAGCAGCCGAACTTACGGAAAGAATGGCTACTGATGGCTTGAAAGGTTATACATTTCACAAATTAGCCATTGATATTATCGGAAAAGCAACGGGAACAAAGCCGTCTATTTGCGATAATACAGATTCTTTATTTATTGCTCTTTATCACACTCTATTAGAGAATAAGGCTTTTAAGAATAGCGTAGTAGAATACTTCATTGATTATCAAACCAATGAAGTGGATTGGGAACAACGCAAGAATGAAAGGCGAGAAAAATTGTCGGAACAAAAGAATGTTCAACTAAAAGCAATGTTCCCCGATATGGATGGTCGGGCTATATATGTGAGAAGCGAACAGGAGCAAAAGATTTGCTTTGTTTTGTCATCACTTGGAGTAAAATTCAGATATGAAGAGCCATACGAACATCAATTAGCGGATGAAATGCACTCTCAATATCGCCCCGATTTCTCAATATATTTTGAGCAAACAGGAGAAATCAAACGCATCTATTTGGAACATTTCGGTGTAGATGAACATGGTCTTGTTCCTGCTTGGTTTGCAAAAGACAAGAATATAACATACGAAGAAGCCAATCAAAAATATAATGATGGTATAACTTGGAAGAAAGCTGCTCACGAGAAATTTGGTACTCAACTTTTAGTAACATCAAGTGCTGATTTCCATTATTCCGATATAAGAGATAAACTTCGACAATTATTAAATGACGCAGGTGTGCCAATTCAAGAAAAAACAGAAGAAGAATTATATGATTTAGTCTTACCCAAAGGCAGTAAGCAAGAAAAGGCTTTTATTCGGCTGGTAGTTACTTTCGTAACATTGGTAAAATCAAGTTGTAAATCAGTTAGAGAGGTTCTTGAACAAGCAAAAAATGCAAATGATGAGCGGAGCGTTTTTATTATCAAGAACATATTTCAGCCTGTATATGACCGCTATATAAGTGCATTGAGCGATAGCAACCAAATTGATTTTACCGATGCGATTCTTCAAGCCACAGAAATATGTCGTACTTCACACCCTGTTGAGTATGATTATATCATTGTGGACGAGTTTCAAGACATATCGGTTGACCGTTACAATTTCTTGAAAGTATTACGAGAGGGGAATCCGCCTGCGAAGTTGTATTGTGTAGGCGATGATTGGCAGTCTATATATCGTTTTTCGGGAAGTGATATGGCTCTTTTTAATCAATTTCCTGAATACTTTGGCGCAACAGAGATAAACAAGATTGAAACCACATACAGATTTGGAGAGCCTTTAGTTTCGTTGTCCTCCCACTTCATACAGCGTAATAAAGCCCAAATACAAAAGAATATACACTCGTTCAGCTCTGAAATGAAAACAGAATTGGAGTTTTATTCTTACGACAGACGTGATTATTGCAAAACAATAGGAGAACTAATATCTTCTATTCCATCGGATAAATCTATATTTCTATTAGGACGTTATTCTTTTGATGACTATTACCTGTCATTTATGTATAAAGGAGTGAAAGAAGGTAATAGATTTTATTATGTGATAGGAGGAAGAAAGATAGAATTCTTGACAGTACATAAATCAAAAGGTCTTGAAGCGGATTATGTGATACTTTTACAATGTAATAAGGATACTTATGGCTTTCCATCCCTTGTAAGTGATGACCCTGTGCTTAATTATGTCCTGACTAAAAGTGACCAATTTCCATATGGGGAAGAACGGAGATTGTTTTATGTAGCAGTAACAAGAGCAAAGATAAAAACACTTGTACTATATGACAAGCGTTTCCCCTCTGTATTTGTGGATGAGTTTTTACACCCTGAAAAGGTTTCAGAAGAAAGTTATGTAAAGCACCCCAATGCCAATAAAAGATGGACAAGAAGTGCAGACCAATTTTTATTGAAACTGTATAATGAGGGTAAGAGTGTCAAATATATCGCAAACAAAATGGGCAGAAGTCAAACTTCGATTGTAATGCGATTGAACAAACTCACCCAATAGTAGATTATATTTATTCTTCTATACTGCATGTATTAGATATTTTTTACCTTTGCAAAAGAAATGATTTATTTGACAGCATAGCACCGCAAATCGCTGAAAATCGCACGGTTTCCAACTCGTTACCGTTGTTTCTCAAATACTCCGTTAAAAGTTTATTCCTAAAATGGTTGTATCAAACCGTTGAAAATCTAAAATATGATTCTCGTAAAGAGAAGGTGATTTCTTTTGCGTGGCAGTATGTGCTGCTTGTTGTGTCATTGTTTGTTATGACATTCGGTGTAGCATTGTGCGTAAGGTCAAACTTGGGGTGCAGCGTGATTTCAACCATACCATTTGTCATGTCGCAGGCTGGTGAAAGCGGGCTGGTTGCCGCGTTGACAATCGGGGAATACACATATATAATGAATGGCCTGCTTGTTCTGCTCCAGATTCTGATTCTAAGGAAAAAATTTGAACTCGTACAGTCGCTGCAACTTGTCATAGGATTCGTGTTTGGCTATTTTCTCGACTTGAACATGTCGGTGACCTCTATGTTTGACTACTCAACCATATGGAGCCATTTGGCATATCGATGGAAATCCGTTGCGGTTCGGTAACGATGCCTGGCGAGGGGATAACAGTGGCGATAAGCAGAGTGAGCGGTCTCCCGTTTCCGAAAGCCAAGATATATGTCGACAGCGCGCTTGTCATATCGGCTGTTGCCCTGAGCTATCTGTTTTTCGGCCGCTGGCTGTGGAATGTTGTCGGGGTCGCCACGCTTTTCGCAATGATATATGTGGGGCTTGCAGTAAAGGTAATTATTGCTGTCCGGTAAAAAAAGACAAAATCATATATTCTCTACAAATATAATAAGTTACACCTGTTTTACGAA
>VSOC01000396.1 GCA_009774615.1 Lachnospiraceae bacterium | reverse complement strand
AGCTGCCACATGTGGTAAGCGGTCTCTCCGAGAAACTCGACCGAGTGCTTGACCTGCTTGAAAAGGCAGGCATCGCCGGCCACTCCAAGCAGTCCAAGCCTTCACGCAGACTCGTGTATGCGAAAGAGGCTTGCCAGATAATCGGCAAGTCACTTTCGACCCTCTACCGCGCGGTCAAGGCTCCGAATGACCCCATTCCGAGCTACAAGCGCGGCAAGCTCCTCTATTTCTATGAGGACGAAATCTATGCATGGATTGAAGGCGGTCGCAAACACTCCGCCGCTCCTTCCCTTGCCGAAACAGCAGCGGCCATCACTGCCGGTATGAAACGCCGTCCCCGAGGGGGCTATAATTTCTGAGCCTATGGAAAAGAATATTACCCCGGACTCTGTGATCAGCGCGTTGATGAATCACGCCAAGACATCCGACAGTGATTTCCCGGTGCAGGTGTTCCCCGCCAAGATGCAACGGATTATCCTCGAACTCAACACCACCTGCGGATTTCCGATTGACTACACGGCATCGGCTATGATTGCCGCCATATCCGTGGCAATCGGCAATACCCACCGAATCGAAGTGAAACGCAACTGGCAGGAATCGGCAATCGTGTATATAGCGATTGTCGGACGTCCCGGAGATTGCAAGTCACACCCACTTACATTCGTGATGCGACCGCTTGTCAATGCCGACTGGAAAAACAATCAGGAGTTTCAGAAAAAACATTGCGAGTATCAGCAGGCTGTGGCTATGAGTCGTAAGGAACGCATCAGTGTCGGACTGGATGAATTCCCGAAAGAGCCTAAGCGTCTGCGATACCTCGTGTCGGACGTGACGCAGGAGGGTCTGAGTGCCATTCACTCCCATAATCCCCGTGGCTTATGCCTTTGGGTTGATGAGTTGTCGGCATGGTTCAAGAACTTCACCCGCTACAACACCGGCTCGGAAGAACAATTCTGGCTTTCGGCTTTCAACGGCAGCACTACAATGTCTGACCGCAAGAATTGTCAGAACTCCATCTTCATCAAGCGTCCGTTCATCTCGGTGGTCGGAACAATCCAGAAACGTCTGCTCACCGAACTTGCCAACGGTGAGAGAGCCGCCAACGGGTTGGCTCAGTCAAGCTTCGCCCTACTTCGTGGTCATTGACCGCATACTCTTTGCTATGACCAAGAGCAACGGCAAACCGAGATGGAACGAGGATGAAGTGCGCGACAATCTCGACCGTGAATGGGAACGCATACTCAACCGGCTTCTTTCGGTAGAATGTGTGGTCAACGAGGAGAAAGAGCCAATACCCACTGTCATGCGGTTCACTGCGGATGCCAAACGCAGACTCTATGAGTGGCAACATGAGAACGCCGCGCTATGCGATAATGAGATGAGCGACAATGTGGTCAGTTTCTTCTGCAAGCTCGAAATCTATGTACTCCGGTTCTGTCTGATACTCCGTATTGTTCGCTGGGCAGTCAGCGACGGGGAGCCTAGCCCCTCTGTCATCGACGATAAAGACGTGGCAGGAGCAATTGAACTGGCTGAATATTTCCGGGGCAATGCGCTCAGTGTACTCACCTGTATCAGCGAGGAGAAACTGAATGAACTCCACCGCACAGTGTATGAACATCTCACAGAGGAATTTTCAACCGCTGACGGCATCCGTATAGCCGAGCGGTTCGGGATGAAAGACCATACCTTCAAGATGTTTCTCACCCGCAATCTCAACACTCTCTTCCGGCGAATACGCCAAGGGTGGTATAAGAAGCTGTCGTGTTACTCCGCTAACAAAGTTACTACCGATGAGCAGGATTGATGATGCAATGGTGGCGGCCACCATGCGTGGCTACGACCGGAACAATCTCTTTGCTTTCGTGGCGGCGATAATTGGAAGTGATGAAGCACGACGATTGATGGAAATGTATCGTGTGGGCACATCGAAGCATTGGCAAGGTGCCACAGTATTCTGGCAAATCTCGGCTGACGGCAATGTCCGTGGTGGTAAGATTATGCTGTATAACCGATTGACCGGACATCGTGTGCAGGAACCGTTCCCCCACATCAACTGGGTACACTCGGTGTTGAAACTGCCCGACTTCAAGTTAATCCAATGTTTCTTCGGTGAGCACCTGCTCCCATACATCCGCGACAAGCCGGTTGCCATTGTGGAGAGTGAAAAGACGGCAATGCTCGCGACTCATTACCTCCCGCAATATCTGTGGCTCGCCACAGGCGGCAAGTGCAGTTGTCTCAACCGCGAGGCAATCCAAGCACTCCGAGGCAGAGAGGTGATGCTGGTACCCGACCTAAACGCTACAGACGATTGGCGCAAGAGACTGTCGCTATTCAATGATTCGGGAATAAAGGCAACTCTGTTTGAATCGCTTGAACAGATGGCTACCGATGAGCAGCGTGACCAAGGTCTCGACATTGCAGACTTCCTGATTGCCGAGCAGACTCCACACGGTATACTTGAACAAATGATGCAACGAAATCCGGCACTGCGGCAACTTGTTGACGCACTACAGCTGGAACTCGTAGGCATCGAAGAATACAAACCGAGCGAAAGCTCACTAAAATCTGAATGAAATGGCACAATCAAAAATCTCGAATCCTCAGTCATCCGAAATGACTGGTATGTCTAACAATTCAATTTTCTCGGAAACTATGGAAAATCCTACCAACCCCGAAGTTCAGCCCATTGCTGAACAGAGCGAAGCCGCTCAGTCCAAGTCAACCCGCCCCACCGCCAAGCAGCGCAAGAGCGAACTCGAAGATTACCGCACCGCTTTCTTTGCCCCGATTAAACTCGGCAAGGACAACAAGCATCAGGTAGCAATCAGCAATGAGACGTTTGACCGAGTCGAACGCACTGCCCGATTCTTCGGCGGTCCCGGTTATAGCGTCAGCAACTTTGTCGAGCACATCATCAATGAACATCTCGACAATAACGCCGCCAACTATGAAGGCTGGTTCACCTTAATCAGTAAATCGTTCTGACCACTGCCCCAAGGCAGTGAAAATGGCGAAGACATCAGCAACGCCGGTATCCGGATATTCTGTAAGGAATAGGAGGATAGCAAGGTACTGGCAATGTAAACATTCCCGACCTTGCATCCTCCGTTACCGGGCGGCTGGAGTCCGTTCCCGATGGTCACAATGTCAAATTCCAAAATCCCAAGACAATGACATTCACAAGAAGAAAGAAAGCTCCTCCGGGAGCAACCGAGAAGTCCGGCAAGTCATACGTTGTCAGTGTCAGGCTCAATGAAGACCAGTATCAGACCGTACAGGAAAACTGTCTAAAATCCGGCAGAAAGCTATCCGACTTCTGGCGCCACGCTCTGCTCAACGCCAAGGTTACGGCAGTAGCCACACCCGATGATATGGTGATTCTGCGTCAGATCGGGAGCATGGCGAATAATCTGAATCAGCTTGCAAAGAAGGCAAACGAAGCGGGTTTCAAACTCGTGGAGTGGTCTCTCAAAGGTCTGAGCAAGGAAATAAAAACACTTTATTCAAGACTGTCTTATGATTGGAGGCATAACTAAAGGCAGCTGTTTTTCCGGCTGCGTGGAGTATGCTCTCGCGCTGAAAGAGAAAAATAAGGAGGCTCGTCTGCTCTATTCCGAGGGTCTGTTGACCGACACGCCGAAAGATATTATCGACGGTTTTGAGTGTCAGCGACATCTCAACAGCAGGGTTCAGCACTGGTGCGGACACATCTCTTTATCCTATTCTCCGAAAGACGCGGAGCGCATGAGCGATGAATTTATGGTGACACTTGCGCTGGAATATATGGATAAAATGGGCATTAAAAACACCCAGTTTATCATAGCCCGGCATCTTGATAAGGAGCATCCGCACTGCCACATCGTCTATAATCGGGTGGACAATGACGGCAAATGTGTAAGTGACAGTTTCGAATATTATCGCAACAACGAGATATGCGACGAGATGAAACAAAAGTATGGTCTGACCTATGGTGAGAACAAAGACAACGTGAAAACCCAAAGTTTGAAAGGACGGCCGAAAATCCGACAGGAGATTTATCTCGCCGTTCAAGCCGCCAAAAGATCGGCAAAGGACTGGACTACTTTTCAGCGCGAACTCGCACAAAAAGGTGTAACAGTAAGGAAAAAATTCCGACGTGGTTCTACCGAAGTCGATGGTCTTTCCTACTTCAAGGACGGGCAAAAGTTCAAGGCTTCGCAGGTTGACCGCAACGGCAGATGCTCCTACGATGTCATCTGCAAGGCTCTTAACCGGAATAAAAACCGACAGTCCCAGCCGACATCGCCCTCGCCGAAACCTATGCTTCAGCAGCCTAAACAGGAACCAAGTGCAGTCGACAAAGTGCTTGAAGCCGGTGCCGATATGGTCGAAGGACTCGGCAATGCACTCGGTGGTCTCTTCCAAGTCGGACCTGCCTACGACCCGGAAGAAGAGGCATTCATCAACGAGATGAAACGCCGCCAAAAGAGAAAAAGAGGCAGAAGTGTGTAATTTCAAAAACTGAAAAACATGAAAGAAAATCCTGAAAATTTCTCGGAGAATATTCTCCAGAACATAGCTGAAGACCTCAGCACAATCACCGGTACGTGTACCGAGATCAAAGAATCGCAGCTCAACTGCGCCACCGCCGACGACCTGTACAATATGGGTACAACCATAACGTCAGCCGTCACCGAGAAAGTCGATGAGATGCAGACATCCATCGAAACCCAGACGCAGACGGTCAGCGAAATCGGTAGCAATATGACTACCGAGGTCAATGACCTGAAAACCGAAATCACCAATAAGATTGACAACTTCACCGCCAATCCACCGGTGCAGAAGATTGAAAAGACCATCCGCATCGCCAAGGAATCATGGCAGGTCTACCTCGCTATGTTCATCTCGGTGTTTACGTTCATATTTTTTGGTGCGACCACGATATGGCAGGAATCACGCATCGAAAAGGCACGTATCTCCGACATCAAGTATCACTACATACTTATGCATGGAGGAGTTAACTCCGAGGGACTCGACAGCATTCAGAGCTGGTTCCGCGACCCTGAACGTGTCAAGCAAATCGAAAAAGAGGTGAAAGACTACGAAGACCGTGTGCAGGAAACCGCCCGCGCCCTCGACCAGAAGCACCGCCTCGAAGAAAAAATCAACGAACTCAATTCCAAAACCAACAACAAAAATTCCAGAAAATGACAGCACTCAACAACCTCATCTCGCGTGTAAAAAACATCTTCGGCCGCAAGGCTACACCCGCTACCAACGCTGCAACAAGCGCAGAACCGCCCACCGACATATCGGTCGTAAGCGACCCTCGACTGAAAGCAGCACTCGCCGACATCGAGAAATATCTCGCCGACAACTTCGGCACTCCGACCGCGAAGCTGCAATATAAGGAGTACACCAACGGGGCCAATCTGACCTCCGAAGATGCGACCTTTGCCGTGTCGCTCGTAATACTGACGGCGACGGAAGGTGCCGCTCATCTACCCGACAACGTGATGATACTCGGAGGAGTCACTTCAACCAACGATGACGATTGGCTCACCGATGAACTCAGCAAATTCATCGTGTTACTCAAAAAACTCGGTCGGACACACCGCATCCAGCACCTCGCCCTCGCCTTCTCCAAAGAAAAGCCCGACCACCCGGCCACCGTCAAAGAAGCCGACGTCACTTGCATCCGCCTCTACTAAGCCCCAATCCCACCCATCGCCCCGACAAGAAAACCGCTTTTGTCGGGGCAATTATGTTATAACCACAAAAGAATGCATAAGCCAATAAGACAAATATGGAAATTTTTCCATCCCATTGCAACTGTTCGTATTGCTATACACTCTAGTATTCAGCGTATTAATCCTATTAGAGCCAGCACGGTTAAAATAGTTTGGAAAATTTTCCAAACATTATTTGCATATATAAACAAATATTAGTAATTTTGCGACATGGAAAATTTCATACCGAACATATCTGATGTAGAACTATTCTCCGGATTGATCAAAGACATTGTGTCTGAAGATCCATCTGCGATTGTATATGGGTCGCTGAAAGAACAGTTCAATGCACGAAAAGCCGAATTGAATTTGACGGATAATATCGTGTTCAAGATGCTGGATTTAGATGCTAAACAAGTAAAACCCATATTAGACGGGGAGGCGAAGAGAATAAGCCTTTTTACAATGATAAAGTTAGCTTACTTTCTCAATACAACTTTGGATGAAGTCCTCTTGCTATCCCTTCAAGATATGTCCCCATCGCAAATATCCGATATACAGCTAGCTAAAGATGCCGCCTACATTATGGCACACTTCGATGTAGGAGCCTTAACCAAAATAGGCTTTTTTAAGAAAGGAGCATCTGTCCCTGAATTAAAAGCACGCATCATTGAATATTTCGGATTGAATAATTTGTACGAATATTGCGACACCCCTCTAGTCAAAGCATTTAGCCAAATACGTCGAAAAAGCAAAAGCGATCTTATGCGTGAGTTTTGGTTGAGCTCAGCCTTTCATGTATTTGAAATAATAAATAACCCATATTCATACGATAGAGCTGCGCTAATTAGGCTTATTCCAAGTATAAGAGCCTGTACGCTAAACGAAAAAACAGGTTTAATAACTGTTGTAAAAGCGCTTTATAGGCTTGGAATAACCGTAATATATCAGCCAACAATAAAAGATTTGCATCTTAGGGGAGCCACGCTCGTTGTAAATGATAAACCCTGCATAATTCTTTCTGATTATAATAATCGATACCCAACTGTTTGGTTTGCTTTACTACACGAACTATGTCACGTTCTATCTCACCTAGATTTAATTCGCGAATACCAGTATCATATTTCTGATGGCGATGGAGATCTTCTTTTGCTCGATGAAGAACGATGCGACAATTTCGCGAGCGACTACTTCTTGAATGGAGATAATCATAAAATGATAACGCCATATCTAGATTCTCCTGCTATAGTGCAATCTTACTGCAAAGAATGGAGAGTGCATCCGTCTATCGTTTACAGCATCCATTGTTATTCACACCCAAGCGATTGGAAGAAATACACATCTCGAATTCCCAAAACCGATGAAATGCTAAAGGGACTAAACGCCGTTTGCTTTTCGGAAAACCCTGAGAACGAAGCACTACCCATCAACAAAATAATTGATTTAAAACAAACAATATATGTCTAAGGATAAGGAACTACATATTGAAAAAATTGGCAAATCCAATGAGATAGATTATGAACTTCAATCGATTCTTGCAGCGACAGAGATGCCAAAAGCACCAACACTTAGCTTCGACGACAATGGCAATGTCGAACTAATTGATGAATTGACTACACTCATACCTCAGTCAATTGACTCTCCAGAAGAGAAATATGAACTTTTCTATAAAGTTATAGAGAAGTTCCTTCGCAAGATTCTACCGTCTGGTGACGCCTACAAGAAAGCCAGGGCAATGGTACGTGAGGAAATTAAAACATTCCTAACCCGAGGACACCGTGCGCAGAATGGTAAGCCAAGGGGTGCCGATTCTCGTATGGCATATCAGGAAGACATGAAACAGATTGCTCAAATTCTTATAGAATGCCTAGCAAATAATTCGTCTACTTTTGAGCTCTTTACGAGGGTGGCTGATTTAAATAAGAAGATGGGCTATTAACTCATTTGACTGATTATATATGAACAAGCAGCAATTAGCTTCCAAAATATGGGCTTCAGCAAACAAAATGCGCTCTAAGATTGAGGCGAATGAATATAAGGATTATATTCTTGGCTTCATCTTTTATCGCTATCTGAGCACAGAGATTGAGAACTTCTACCATAGTGAGGGCTGGAGCGAAGAAGATATGCCTACGCTTGAAGAAGAGAATGATCCTGAATACACCGAATATGTCCGTAAAAATCGTGGCTACTTCATAGGATACAAAAATCTTTTCAGTACGTGGCTCAATAAAGGCACTGACTTTGGTGTGAAAGATGTCTCTGAGGCATTGTCAGCATTCAACCGTTTGATTTACCCCACTCACAAGAAAGTATTCTCAGGCATCTTCAATACTCTTGAAACAGGATTGAAGAACCTTGGCGATTCTGATACAAACCGCTCTACAGCTATAAGAAAGCTAATTCAACTTATTAAAGATATTCCTATGGACGGAAACCAAGGATATGATGTCCTTGGTTACATATACGAATATCTCATCAGCAATTTCGCGGCTTCGGCCGGTAAGAAAGCTGGAGAGTTCTATACTCCACACGAGGTATCTGTACTCATGGCCGAGATTGTGGCTCATCATCTGCGCGACAGAGAGAAGATTGAGATTTATGACCCAACAAGTGGTTCCGGCTCCCTGCTCATTACAATTGGACGTGCCGTTGCGAAACACAACGACAGTCCGGACAATATCAAATATTACGCACAGGAGTTGAAGCGCAACACCTACAACCTCACGCGCATGAACTTGGTGATGCGCGGCATTAAACCAAACAACATCATCACCCGCAACGGCGACACTCTGGAGCATGGTAGTGATTGGCCTATGTTTGAGGACGATGACAAGGAAACCTCTTACGAATACCGTCCGATGGATGCCGTGGTCAGCAATCCGCCTTATTCTCAGGAATGGGATAGGCCATCCGATAAGGATTCCGACCCCAGATATAAGGATTATGGATTAGCCCCGAAAAAGAAAGCAGACTATGCTTTTCTGCTTCACGATCTCTACCACCTAAAATCCGATGGTATTATGGCTATCGTGTTGCCTCATGGTGTACTGTTCAGACCCGGTGATGAAGCCGAAATCCGAAGGAATCTAATTGAGCAGAACAAAATTGAGGCAATAATTGGACTCCCGGCTGATATTTTCTTCGGGACTCCGATTGCCACTATTGTTATGGTGCTGAAAGCCAATCGTGATAACACAGACGTGCTTTTTATTGATGCCTCAAAATATGCTTCTAAGGATGGTAAGAAAAAGAAACTCCAAGCTTCTGATATTAAGCGAATTTTTGATGCCGTAACCACCCGCCCTGCCTCCATTGATAAATTCGCACGTCTCGTGAGCCTGAAAGAGATTCTCGAAAACGAATACGACCTCAATATACCCAAATATGTCGATTCCTCTGACGCTGTTGAGAAATGGGATTTATACTCTTCGCTTCTCGGCGGTGTGCCTCGTACTGAAATCGAACTACTCAAAGATTATTGGGAGGTAATGCCTGCCTTGAAATCCACTTTGTTCCCTGAAGGTGAATATGTGGAATGTCTGTCAGACAATGTTGGTGACACCATTCGGAATCATGATGATATAAAGAAATTCCAAGCAGCGTATAATTCTGCTTTTGGCGATTACGAACAATATCTCATCGCCCAACTCATTGATGGGATGATGACACTCAATGTTGCCAAAGAGGTTGACATCTTAGGCGAAGACTTGTTCGGGCGTCTTTCTACAGTTCCGTTGCTCGATCGGTACGCTGCATTCCAAGCACTCAATGATTGTTGGGAGCAAACAGCTACTGATATTGAAATCATTCAGACTGAAGGTATTGAGGTTCTCAAAAAAATTGAACCGAACATGGTCATAGTCAAGAACGGAGATGAAGAAGACGAAGTTCAGAAAGGATGGAAGGGACGCATAATGCCTTTTGACCTTGTTCAGCGGACGCTCCTTCCTGAATACCTTGACAAAGTTAATGAGCTGAAGAACCAACTTGCTGAAACAGTTGGCGAAGTTTCTGTTTTGCTCGAAGAAGCCGGTGAGGAAGATTCTGAGATTCTCACTGACGATGGTGATGCCTTTGATAACAAGAAAGTCAAAGCTCAGCTTAAACTTATGATCAAAGAGTATAAGAAGAGGAAATATACCGACCTACCGCAGTTCTCCGATGGGAGCATGGAGGCTCACATAATCGCTCTTACTAAGAATGCCGATGAACAGAAACGACTGAAAGCTGAGATAAAGGACGCGATGAACGAACTCGAAGTGAAGACAATCTTCACAATAGAGTCGCTCTCTGAGGACCAAATCCGAGAACTGCTTCGTCTCAAATGGGTCATGCCGGTAGTAGATGCAGTGAAAGCTGAACATACAAATGTTATCTCAACGCTTATAGACAAGGTTGAAGCTCTTGTGTCCAAATACTCGGTCACTCTCAATGATGTAGAGAAGTCAATTTCTTACTCTGAGTCAAAACTTTCGGATATGGTAGTCTCTTTGCGGGGAAACGACTTTGACATGAAGGCATTGGAATCATTTAAAAATCTCCTTAATCATGGCAAGTAAAGTTCCTGAAATACGTTTTGCCGGATTTGAAGGGGATTGGGACAAATTGCCTTTGTCCGAATATCTGACAACGTCCAAAGCTAAAAACCGAGACAATACGTTTGGTAAAGAAGATGTGTTGTCTGTATCTCGTGAATTTGGTGTTATCAACCAGATAGAATACCAAGGACGTTCATTTGCCGGTGCTTCCGTAACTGGCTATGGTATTGCGGAAACAAATGACATTATATATACCAAATCACCCTTGAGAGATCAACCATACGGAATTATTAAAACCAACAAAGGTGTTCCTGGAATTGTGTCTGCGCTCTATGCTATATATCATCCAAACGACAATATTGAGCCTGATTTCATTCAGACATTCTTTGATAAAGATAAACGTCTGAATGATTATCTTCGCCCACTTGTTCACAAAGGAGCTAAGAATACTCTCAATGTCGGAGATGATGAGGCAATATTAGGGAATGTAATTTTCCCGAAGAGAGATGAACAGGTTAAGATAACGGAATCATTCAAAAATATTGATGCGCTGATTTCTCATCAAGTGGATGTTTGTGAAAAATTACGCAACTTAAGAGCTGCATTGCTCACATCTCTTTTACCTCAAGGAGAAGAAACTAAGCCTCGTGTTAGATTAGATGGATTTACTGAAGCATGGACAGAAAAAAGTCTTGATGAAATCATTACTCCTTATAAAGAAATTGTAGAAACCCCTCATGATGGTTATGACCGGTTAGGCATAAGGAGTCATGGCAAAGGTACATTTCACAGTTACGTACCGAAAGGAGCAGAACTTGAAACTGCACAGATGGGTGTAGTACGTCCTAACAATCTGATTGTAAACATTACTTTCGGATGGGAGTTAGCCGTTGCCATAACGGAACCATCCGATGAGGGGAAATTAGTGTCCCATCGTTTCCCACAATTTTCATTTAAAGAGAAGAATGTGCCGATATTCTTTCGCTATGCCTTAATTAACAATCGATTTAGGAAGCATCTAACACTGGCATCTCCAGGAAGTGCCGGACGTAACAGAGTGCTAAAAATTGACAAGATGCTCGAATATAAAATGCTTGTTCCAGCCGAGAAAGAGCAAAAAGCAATTTCAGACATCTTATCAGGATATGACCGACTTATCCAGCTTAACGAGCAAAAGTTGGATAAGTTGCGAAATTTGAAACAAGCTATGCTCGATAAAATGTTTGTATAAGTTATGGCAGAGAAATTTAATAAAGAGACCCCATTTGAGGTGGCATTGGTTGAGGCTCTCCGCCGTAAGGGTTGGGGGCAACAACCCGTATTGATGTACCCCACGGAAGCAGATCTTATTGAGAACTGGCGGCAGATACTCTCAAAAATAAATAATGGCATAGACTGTCTGAATGGCTGTCCTTTAACTGATGGAGAGATGCAGCAGGTTCTTCAGCAAGTGATGGACCTCCGTACACCATTGCGTCTGAATAGCGAATTTATCAATGGCAAAAGCGTGTCGATTATCCGCGATAACGCCAATGATACACTACATAATGGTAAAACTGTCAGCCTTATCGTATATGATAAGCAAAAAATCGGTTCTAATGATACGGTTTATCAAATAGCCCGTCAGCCTAAGTTTACAACCAATTCCCAGATATTGGGCGAACGACGGGGCGATTTCACGCTGCTCATAAACGGTATGCCGTTAATCCATGTGGAACTGAAACGTAGCGGTGTACCTGTGAGAAATGCCTGTAATCAGATTGAACGATACATGGGTTCGGGGGTATTCGATGGAATATTCTCTCTCGTTCAGATATTCGTTGCCATGAATCCGGAAGAGACACTGTATTTTGCAAATCCCGGACCAGATGGCAAATTCAATCCAGATTTCTTCTTTCATTGGGCAGACTTCAATAACGAATTGATAAATGATTGGCCCGATATTGCAGAGACTCTGTTGTCTATTCCTATGGCACATCAGCTCATAGGATATTACACTGTCCCGGACAAAGGCGACGGCATATTGAAGGTCATGCGCAGTTACCAGTATTACGCCGCAAGAAGCATATTTCAAAAGGTTCAGCAACATAACTGGAAGGTGTCAGACCAGCTTGGCGGACATATATGGCATACGACCGGTAGCGGTAAGACATTGACCAGTTTCAAGAGTGCCCAGCTTATAGCCCAATCTAATGAAGATGCTGAAAAGGTTGTCTTTCTTGTTGACCGTATCGAACTCGGAGATCAGAGCTACAAAAAGTATTCAGGCTTTGCCGAGGAAGATACCGTTCAGGACACAAGCAACACCAACAAATTAATCACAAAGCTAAAAAGTTCCGATTCAAAGGATAAACTTATTGTTACGTCCATTCAGAAGATGAGTCGTATCAATGAGGAGAATATGCAACAGCGAAAAAACGAGCTGGAGCAGATTCGGGCTAAGAAGATTGTGTTTATCGTTGACGAAGCACACCGCTCTGTTTTCGGAGAGATGTATCCAACCATCAGAGAAACTTTCCCGATGGCACTGTTCTTCGGATTTACCGGTACACCGATTATGCCGGAATATGAAAAGAACATGAACACCACTGTCTCTCTATTCGGCGACGAACTGCACCGATATGTTATGCCCGACGGTATCAGGGACGGCAATGTGCTGGGATTTAATCCAGTGATGTGTCCCACTTATGATGACATAGATTTGCGAAAAGCTGTTGCTCTTGAAAAAGCAAAGGCACATACAGAGGAAGAAGCACTAGGTGATGATGACAAGAAGACGATTTATTTGAAATACATGGACGATGTTCCGATGGCCGGTGAGATGCAATCCAATGGAGAGTTAAGCAAAGGTATCGAAGACTATCTTTCGCGCACTCAGTATGATCGACCGGAGCATCGAGAGAAAGTCGTTGATAACATCATAAAGAGATTTACTCTATTAAGCCGCAATCGCAAATATCACGCGATTCTTGCTACGAGCAGCATAGCGGAAGCGGTGGAGTACTACGAGCTCTTGCGCGCTAAGGCTCCTCACCTCAATGTTACTTCACTATTTGATCCCAATATTGATGAAAGTGGAAACGGCTTTGATAAAGAGGCTGCGCTGGAATTGATTATTGGCGAATACAATACCACATACGGGAAACGATATGAAGTGGCGACCTACGCCGCCATGAAAAAGGATATATCCAACCGTCTTGCCCATAAAGATGCGTATAAGCATCTTGAACCGGGCAAGCAGATTGACATTCTTATTGTGGTCAACCAGATGCTTACAGGGTTTGACTCCAAGTGGGTCAATACGCTTTACCTCGACAAATATTATAAACCGGAGCAGGCGCACGATCTTATTCAGGCAATCTCCCGAACCAATCGCCCGCAAGACAAGCGGGAGAAGCCATTCGGTACAATCCGTTATTATCGGAAGGTGCATTCAATGAAGCGCAACATAGATGATGCTATCAGGATGTATTCCGGAGGCCGACCGTTCGGAGTGTTTGTTGACAGACTGCCGCACAATCTTCATCATATAAACGACATTTTCATAGAGATAAAGGAGCTGTTTGAATCAGCCGATATCGCGAACTTTAGCCACCTGCCTTCTATTAATGCCGAAAAAGGACGATTCGCCAAGTTGTTCAAGGCTCTATCTGATCATATTAGCGCAGCAAGATTGCAAGGTTTTTCTTGGGATAAATCAGATTACGAGACGGAAGATGGTGATGTAATTTCCCTTGTATTGACTCAAGAAGATTTCCAGACACTTCAAGCCCGTTATCGGGAATTGTATGAAAATAGCTCCGGCAGTTCTTCTCCCGGGAATCTGCCTTATGAGATAGACACCCATCTCACAGAGATTGAGACCGGAGCAATCGACTATGATTATATGAATAGTCGATTTGAGAAATATCTCAAGGAATTGCGCAAAGATGTTTTAGACGAGGAAAGACTTCAGAAGTTGCTTGACGAAGTGCATAAATCGTTTGCCTTCCTATCACAGGAGGAGCAACGCTATGCCAATCAATTTCTTATTGATGTCCAGTCGGGTAATCTGAAATACAATATCTGTAAGTCGTTCCACGACTACATAATTGATTATATGAACAAGGCGCAGGAGGGCAAAATCCGTACTCTTGCTCAGAATTTCGGATTAGATGCCGAGTTGCTGAAAGAGATGGCCGATGCTCGTCTCAATGAGAACAACATAGATGAGTTTGGACGATACACCCGTCTGAAAGCATCCGTCAGCCCGGTGCTTGCCAAAGCATATTTCCAGCAACGAGAAGGCATAGTATTAACATCACCCAAGGTAAGAATGAAACTCGACGCTCTCCTGCGTCACTTCATCCTTCACGGCGAAATCGAATAATATATGAGAATAATTCGCTGGCTTATCTATACTGTTCTTGTCGGTGCCTTACCTATTCTTGTAAGGATACTAGTATATCTCATTAGCAACCATCTTCCTAATGCGGTATGCTTTAGCCCTGTGGATATTGTATTCTTTGGGTTAACCCTTAATATATCAAATATCAACGAGGTAAGCAGTCTTAAGAATCAAAAGGTGAAGAAAGGAGAAGTCGATGTTATTTCAAATTATAAAGATACTTTTTCTGGTCTATCAACTTTGCTCATAATACTGCTTGCCATCCCATTGGGAGCATTATATTTGGGAGAGTTGACAGACCAAACAATTATTAATCAGACGACAGCCTTCATCGGAGCCATAGCTCTTGGAGTTCTATCGCTTGTATTTAGTTCTATCGTGATGTATAATGTCTTAAAACTTCAGAAGTATGGGAACAATTGACATTATGTATCTCGTAATAGTGGGCATTACGTTTATTTTCGGATTACTGTTCGCTATAAAAATGTTCATAAAAATTAGAAATAGTAGTATAGAAGAGTTCAAAAAACGTCAACAAAATAATCGTAATAAGATAAAATATGGCAGACACAATTAAGTCATTCATATATCTTGATGAATATAAACTCGCGTCTCTCTCTTCTCAACTTTTTGAAGGGATGACTGAGTATGTATTAAAGAGTGCAGTTGACACTCATACCGAAAATACCACTCAAAAAGGCTCCGTAATGAAGGGGTCTATGATGGGTGATGCAATCACAGAAGGGAATGCTTCTGCAGAGAAGAAATATCTTCATGATTTTGCATATACAATGTTTGAAGATGAACTTTTCGATAGACAAAAGATTCATGAAATAACGGCAGATGATTCTTTGGATAGCTTATCTTCTAAAAGGATTGTAAAGATAACTGGTAAAGCTATTTTTGATGATTATCAAGCAATTATTGACACACTAAATAATTTCAATTCGATAGGAGAAGCACTTGCCTATTGTTCGATGATCTCTGAAGGTCAGGACATGAAGACACTACTCAACCTTTCGCCTCAATCGAATGATAGGAATGCAAAATCAAAGGCCAAGATTGCTCAGAAAGTTATTCACCAGAAATGGAACGATATGCTGGAGAGCGTTGGTCTAAGGTTAGAGGAGGAGAAAATCAAATCTCTTGAAACCCTATTGCGTTTTAGCTTCCGAGGGCAAATGGCATTTAGAATCATTCAGCCAGAATCGGGGGTAGTAGCCTTAGCAAATCTCAATAAAGCATACTTACGTGATCCGATGGAAATATTAATTCCGCGTTTTTCACGAAAGACAGAACGTGAGCTATCGTTAATAGGAATTATAACTCAATGCGGTCAAGACCAAGCGGCATCTGTGTCTTCTATAACAGATAGTGAAAAGATGAAGTTTTCGGTGCAGAACGTTATTTCTCAACTGGGAGACATGGAGGAAACATTTACAGGACGTCTTTCCAATGAACTTGTAATTGAGCCCATTGCAATTTATCACGAAATCTAAGAATGTCCGAATTTGACGAGTACATAGTCCACGGCGAACCGGCGCAGAAGGAGAAGGCTGATGCGTGGCAGACGGCTATCGGTCTTCAGGATGTGGATGGGCTGAAAGTTTCAGCTTATCTGCTTGACACTGCGCGTCAGCATATCGAGGGCGATATTACAATTGACGAGGCTCGTGAACGCATCAAGGCGTATTATGAGACTAAGTCCGGATATGATGCCGTGGATGAGGAGGGCGACAAGGTTTCTACCAACATCGCGAAGATTATAATGGAGCCGTCTTTCGCATTTTCGCTTATCGGCCTGACATCTATACATCGGCGCATATTTGAAGGCATATTCAAATTTGCCGGTCAACTCAGAACGGTGGAGCTAACGAAAAAGGAATGGGTGTTGGGCGGAGAGGCTTCAGTTGCATATCAGCCCTCTGTCGACCTTCGACAAGCTATTGAGCACGATTTGGCTAAAGAAAAAGAATATGATTACTCCGATAAACCTATTTCGGAGGTGATTCAACATTTAGCCAGATTTACTGCCGATTTATGGCAAATACATCCTTTCCGTGAGGGCAATACCCGCACTACTGCCGTTTTCCTTATAAAGTACCTCCGTTCAATGGGCATTCCGGCAACCAACGATATGTTCAAGGAACATTCTTGGTATTTTCGCAATGCACTTGTTAGAGCCTCATATAAAGGACTGAATATCTCGCCTACCACCGAATTTGTGGAGCGATTCCTGCGCAATGTGATTCTCGGCGAAAAGAATGAACTCCGCAATCGTGATATGCTCGTCGGGGTATCCCTTCCGGCGACTTCCGTTCAAAGCATCACGATGCCCAATCCAAAGTCTCAATTTGACACTTTGAATTGTACTTTGGAAGAGTTAGCCGTACTAAAGATTATCGAGGACAATCCTAAAATCACCCAGACTGAGATTGCAAAATCTATACAGAAATCAGCATCTACAGTCAAGCGCATTACCTCTGACCTCGTCAAAAAAGGCATAATAAGTCGTCGCAACGGTCGT
>VSOC01000395.1 GCA_009774615.1 Lachnospiraceae bacterium | reverse complement strand
TAAATTGCGATTTATCTCACGATTAAGCGCAATCTTCGAGTTCATATTAAAGAATAACGAGCTTATCCGTTTTTGAATATCGTATGTAGGGAATTCGAAGGTTAGTCCCTCGATGTCGGAAGGATTCAGTGAAGGATAAGCTGATACAGCGTTCTGAGCAATAATGTGCAGGTATTCTGTTAGAGACGATTGTGTCAGAAGTAAATACAGATATTTACTATCAATTGTGTCTCTATATGTTGGTTTGACATTAAGTGTTAGAAATCCTGTTGATACAACCATATTTTCTATGGGTTGATCAATATATCCATAGTGACGCAAGTTGGGTCTTACCAAAGAATATATTATTGTTTCTTTAGCCACCATTCTTTGTGCTCTACTTGGTGCCTCTTTAAGAATTAACGACTGATATTCCGAGATTACACCGTTGGTAATACTACTTGTGTCTAGATAGTTAATAGTCGCCTCTTGACTGAGATTCCGGACAGTCAATAGATTGGAATCACATACGTCCTTAATTCGATACTTAGCCATTAAACTGGAGATTATCTAGTTGAGACATGATTTCTGCTTCAAGTCGGTGGCTCTCAGCAAACATTTCGGTCAATTTGGATTTATAATCGGCCATACGTTGATTGAACTCCTCTTCAGTTATATCTACGTATTCAATCTTGATGTCGAAGTATTGCCCTGCAGATAGGGAGTAATTTTTCTCCTTGATCTCATCGTAAGTAACGGCTACAGAGAATCCGTCTTCTGCTGTACCGTTACGGAAAGTATCGACAATTTTATCAATTTCCTCCGAACGAAGACGCTTTTTCTGATTGCTACCCTCCTTGTATTCTTCGCCTAACTTGGATGCATCGATAAGTATTACCTCTTCGGAACTCTTTGAATTGTCCAAAAACAGCACAGACACATTCGTGCCGGTGTTGGCAAATACATTAGATGGCATTGATATAACGCCATATACAATCTTGTTGTCTACGATATGCTTTAAAATTTTCTTTTCAATGCCATCCTTCCTAGTTATAAATCCAGTGGGAACCACAATAGCTCCTTTACCATTCGATTTTAAAGACTTGATTACGTGCTGGAGAAAGCAAGTATAGATTGCCATACTATCCTTTTTCTTTGCTGGAACGTTAGGCACTCCTAACCAAAATCGAGCTGGCTGAGCCGCGATTTTCTCACGAGTATCTGAAAAATCCATATTGAAAGGTGGATTTGACACAACATAGTCAAATTGACGCAGGGATGTTCCATCATCGTTTTTATGATATGGGGAAACGAGAGTGTCTCCTTGAATTGCATGGTCAAGCGAAGATACAAGTCCGTTGAGAAGCAAATTGAGTTTAAACATCTTATTGCTTCGCTGGGAAATATCCTGTGCAAAGATTGTGCATTTGCTGTTGCCAATCTGATGGGCTAATGCCATAAGGAGAGTTCCGGTTCCGGCAGAAGGGTCATAAGCTTCAATATTGTGCAGGTCCTCCTCTTCTCCCACAAGTAGGCGAGCCATGATAGTAGCAATGGCATGAGGGGTATAATATTCAGCATACTTTCCACCTCCGGCCGTATTATAGTCTTTGATTAGGTATTCAAAAATTGTAGCAAAGAAGTCATAGCCCTTTTCATCGGAAAATGCCTCTTCGAAAGAAAAGCCTACGAGTTTATCAACCAACGCGCGGGCAAATGCGGGACGTTGGTCAATGTCAGTGACGTACGGTGTGAGACGCTCGAAAAGGGGTATCTTAGTGTTTTGTGTGGTTTGGGTAGAGAAAATGTCAATATTCTGCTCGGCGATATCGGTCATAGTGGCATCGAATATCTCATCAAAGTTTCCTTTACCCTGACTATTCCACAGCATATAGAGAAGATGGTGTGGCTGAAGTTTGAGACTTTCAGGAGGAAGTGCAATCATCAGTAACTGACGTTCACTATCAGTCAGTTCTGCGAAAGCCAATTCCCAATGCTCAGATTCACGAATTTTCTTTGCTAAATGACTTTTAGCCTTTTTAAGTTCATAACCGAATTTGTCATTGAGGAATTTGTACAAGAATATCTGGGTGATAATCTTATACTCGTTGCCGTCGTTGCCAAGTCCGTATGACTGACAAGTGGCTTTTAGGTCGTCAATAAGACGTATTGTTTTTTCTTTCAAATCCATTAGCTTGGTGCGTAAGTTGCGTTATATTGATTTAGGTATTGACGAGTGATCCCATTCTTCACGAAATTGTAGTCGTCAAAAGTTGCTTCGTTACTTATCTGTGGAAAATGAAAAAGCATATCGTTTACAATAGAAAGAACGGTCTGCTCAAAGTATGCATCCTTTTTTAGGATGTCATTTTTGTCATATACTCGCTGGTCAACCTCATCCTTAATCATATTAAGGATAACACTGATTTCATAGTCGCTGAATGTAAAGATTGGTTTAGCGGACTTCTCTTTACGTTCGGTATTGATTTCACGGATACGCTTATGCACACGGGCAAATTTGGCATCGCCGTTATATTTGTTCAAAAGGGTTTTATTCGCCTTTTGGATCGTTTTTAGTCGATCAATTATGGAATCAAGAGCCGCTGTTTCCTCATTGAATTTTGCAATCGAGTCAATTACAAAACCATGCTCCTTGAATCTCTGCATAAAAGCTTCCCGCAGAGTTATAAATTCAGGATCGTCGGGGTCGATGTTATCCATAAAAGCGCGGATAGTATCTCTCCATTTGTCCTGAAGTTCGCGTCCTCCGGAAATCAATTTAAGCTCTTCTTCTCCTATTTTGGAGAAGGTAAACTCGATGTCTTGCATAGCCTCGTTAACCAGTATGGTCGTCTGCTCGTCAGCATTGAATGCCTCTTTCTGGTTAATGATGGTTATATGATGCTGAACCTCCTTCAGCATATCCGGGAGTTTGGTGAGTTCTACTTTGGCAAACTGAGTCTTTAACTCATCGTCGCCGAATGTGCGGACAAGGTTTCCGCAGTCGCGTGCGGCTTCAAGAACCTTCTTTAGTTTTAGAAGTTCCTCTTTGTCTTGTATAGTGGACACCTCCGAACTGAATTCCTCGACATTGTTTAAGGTATAATCAAACAATGTGTCATGAATATCACGCATGGTATCGAGAATTTCCTGCGGATTTTCAAGTACTTGCGTAAAAGTGTTGGTTACTCCGCTGCCATCTTCATTCGGATCGTTGAAGCGGTTTAACTCCTGAAGATAAGCCTCGTTGGTTTCCTCGAAATTACGCTTGATATCAGCAAAGTCTATGATATATCCGTAGCGATTATTTTTATAAGGACGGTTTACGCGAGTAAGTGCTTGCAGGAGATTATGGTCTTTAAGTTTACGACCAAAATAAAGACGTTTTAATCGTGGAGCGTCAAAACCGGTTAAGAGCATATTGAAGACAATCAGAACATCCACAGTCATATTCTTTTTGAAATCTTTGACAATCTGCTTGCGGGTTTCTTTGTCGTCGGTGTCATGAAGAATAAGGCGTGCGTTCACATTTGTTGGGAACGATGCGTTTTTATTCATTTCACGCTGAACTTCGTCCCAATACATAGCCAGATTCTTGGCTTGACCACTGGTCTCACAAATAATCATCCCACCCAATGTATTGTCGGCGTGTTGTTGACGAAATCGGGTAAGATCTGTGATTACATATCTGATAAGTTCTTTTACGTAATTCTCATGCTCAATTATGGTAGATTTTTGAACATCTTTCTTCTGAACAAGCTGTTCAAGCTTATCCATGATTTGTGTGAGTTTCTCCTTATACGATGTCTCGATTTCTTCTCGGATTATTTTCAGAGTGTAACCGTCAGCGATCGAACGGTCATAATAATATGTGTGAAAATAATCGTTAAAGACTGTTGCCGTCGCTTTTTCATCTTTAAGCAAAGGCGTTCCCGTCAGCGCAATCTTGATTGAGTTTGGGTCTGCGTCAAAAAGATTGGCAAGGAAACAACCACCGGGACGATAGCCTCGGTGAGCTTCGTCAAGAATGAATACACGTTGAAGATTCGTAGCGTAATCGGGCAACTTTACTTTTTCTTTATCTTCGGCAAAGCGCTGAATATTTACGACCGTAATCTCTTGCTTTCCACTGGCTCCTTGCTGAGATTTATTGTCACGGAATTGCGTCATTAACTCTTTGCGTGAATTAGCTGTCGTAACCACTAATCCACGTGCTTCAAACTCTTGAGTTGCCTGCTCTAGTAGGTCTAGGCGGTCGACGATAAAATAGAACTTTGCAACTTTATTTTGTTTCGCAAAGTAATCATTCAGGAAATATGCAAGATGATATGAGAGAGCAGTCTTACCACTTCCTTGAGTATGCCATACAACTCCTGCGTTTGCTCCATTGTCAAGATGTTCGCGAATTGCTAATGCCGCAAACATTTGCTGGTAGCGCATAATGTGTTTTTGGTCAGTAACCTCTATTTTACCGTCGACTTCTCGTTCTGATTTAACATAAGCGATACCATACTTAAGGATGAATAATAACCGCTCAGGAGAACACATTGAAGTAATAATCCGGTTGGTTGGTGTGTTTGTATCAAGATTTGTTTTATATTCAGGGGTGGTATGAATAACTTCGCAATTGAAATCTTTCAATATCTTCTTTTCAACACTCTTGTCGATAGGCCGGTATGGATAATTTCTATTGTATGGAGCAACATCTGCATTTGAGCGATTCTCTTCGCGGAAACAGTTGAAGGGTGCTGATTCTTTTGCTGCCGTACAATAGAATGCGCCCTGCAAGGGTACAATTCCTCCCATTGTGTCATACTCCATATTATTGGAGAATATCATCAATTGGGTTATGTTGATGAAAGAACGGAAACGCTTGTTAGGGAATCTTTGTTGATTCATTCGTCGGCTTTCAGCAACCATACCTCCTGAATTATTTGGTTTTTTCACCTCAATAAAAACAAGAGGCAGACCATTCACAAAGAGGGTGATGTCGGGACGAAATTCATCCTGACCATTCTTACAAGTAAATTCAGCCGTAAAATAGAAGCTATTGTTCGACGGTGTTTCGTAATCGATTAACTTAACGGGAGAGACTGCCTTCAAACGTTGGTAAAACGCATAGCCCAGATCATCATTCTTCAAATCATTTCTGATGTCCTGAAGCATCTGTTTAGCAGTAATCGGAGAATTGGGATTTAGCCGGTCAAACTGTTTCTCAAATTCTT
This sequence comes from Lachnospiraceae bacterium, assembly GCA_009774615.1. Classification (GTDB taxonomy): domain Bacteria; phylum Bacillota; class Clostridia; order Lachnospirales; family Lachnospiraceae; genus Caccovicinus. Next base: position 18,579 of record VSOC01000395.1, on the reverse strand, counting down.
CTATTAGGATATTCGTTGAAGGGTCGTAGGTTTTGCCGGCGGCTTCTTCAGATATTTTGCCAAAATATTTATAACCTAAACGTGTCAGATGTACCATTGCGGGCATTTGCACGCGTGTGGCTTCATTAAACTTGCTCATGGTTTCCGTAAGATATTGAGGTTTCCGCTACCATTGCATCATTGGTAGAATTTAATAGAGAACGTATATCTACATTAAGGCACTCAGCAATAGCTGTCAATGTCTCTAATGATGGTTGGGCTGTGTTAGTACACCATTTAGAAACAGTTGCAGGGTCTTTGCCAAGCTCACGCGCAAGCCATATATTGGTTTTTCGCTGCTCAGCAAGGACAACTTTTAGACGATTTATATACTTACCCATTTTCTCTACTATTTGCGAATTGTGCAAATTTAGTGATTTATTCTGACTCGAACAATAGCCTGAGCACGAAAACGGTAGCTCTACACAGGACAAATGTGAGATTTGTCGGGTGTAGAGCAAAATTTAGCTTAGAAATCGAAGGTGGGGAGGTTAGATTTGTCGATTTTGCAGAGGCAGAGGGTGTATGGGACGAAGCCTTTATGTCCTTCGATTTTGATGAAGTCTTCTCCGTCTTGCCAGCAGTAGTAGAGAGCGAGGCGGATGGCATCTTTGTCGTTGTAGGCATCGAAGTCCCACTTTCCACAGTCGGTATAACAGGTATATAGTGCCATATTTTTGATGTTATAAGTTAAAGTTACGAGTTGTTTGTTTAGTGATGAATAAAAATAGGGTGAGATTACCACTTGATGCTACTTATCAAGAAAGCAGATAGTAACCCAAGTGCAAGGAACGCTAGAAATGGTAGAAAACCCTCGAACTCAATATCTTTCAGATTTTTGAGGACGTTTAGAAAGCTTCTATATCCCTTATCACGTTTCTGTTCGTAGAAGTTGATTGCCAAGAGACAGAAACCCTTACCGAGCTTTTCTTCAATGGATTTCAGACGAGTTTCCAAAGACTTCTTGTAGCTGTTGAAGGTTTCAACAGCCAAGAACTTTTGTTCGGCTGATTTGCGGAAGTCCTCGCACTCCTGTCTGTCGGCAAACATGGTCGGTAGCTGTTCATTATTGGCCCGGATTACGCCGTCACACGCTCGCTTGACTGCCAACAGCAGATTTTCAGTAGTAATCCATTTCTGCTGAGGTTCCTTGGATTGCTGCGGAGTACCTTGCGAGGCTTTAAGAGTCTCGATTTCTTTCTGCTGTCTGGCGACAGTTGATTTAAGATCGGAGATTTCAGATTTCTGTGATGTTATATCTGACTGGAGGGAAGATATAATTCTGTCGTAATATTCGGTTTTAGATGCCATAATGGTTACATTTTGAATTTGTAAGAAGTGGTTTCTTCCTCAATATGGTCGTCGATGCGTGCCCAACGGCGTCCGCGCCGTCCAACCTCATACTCACGGTTATCGCCACGCCCGTTTGCTGCTTTCGGAGAAGAGGAAACAAGATTTGTCAGGATCTCGATATACCGGACTACTGGGATAAAGATGACGTTGCGTTGCTTGATAACTCCCGGCTGTGCTGCGATGGAACGGTTGGTGTCCATACTGCCTAACTCTTTGCAGAGATTTCCGTAAGTGAAACGTCCGTGCAGACCGAGCTTTGAGCCGGATATTCGGAAACCGTTGTGTTCGTAGGCCACACCACGGATTCGTCCGGTGTTACTATAGGTGCAGAAGGAGAGGGTTATGTCGTCTTGTGCCAATAGTCGGGCAAACGTATTCCAGTCGTTAGACTGCGATAGACGGTTGAGCACCATTTGACGGATAAGTAGTTTTTCAGCATCATATTTTCGCAATCTGTCAGAGTTAATTTTCCGGGACTGGCTATTACCAAAGGTCAAGCCGTGGCGTTGCTTTATCTTACGACAGGCTGCCTCGTTACGTCGGCGCTCGTTGCTGTCGGAGACGACAGAACCGTCATTGGCGATGCGGTTGAAGACGAGATGGCAATGTGGATGCTGCTTGTCAAAGTGCCGGGCGATCACATATTGCGTGTTCTCGGGGTCAATGCCCATTTCCTTCATCCATTCCTCGGCAAGCTGCGCCATGAAGCGATCGCCTTCCTCGCTGTCGGGAAAGCGGTACGTATCTTCCGGAGAGAACGCGATTGAGACATGTTTCACCGGTTTGCTCAGATGATGCAGTTTACCGTTGGCATCTGGTATGCGGAGTTGCGCTTGAAAACTGTCGGCGATTGTGGAGTTGTCGATTAACAGCACTCCATTGTTACCGATTATTCGCGCCGACTTTTCCTTTACATTGTTCGCATAGTTAACAATGCCTGAGAAATCGGTTCGGGTTGTTATCTTTGCAATCATAGTAATTATATCATTGTGTTAATTGGATTTTTGATAATTTGATAATGTGAGCATTAGACTATTGGAGCATTAGAGCATTAGAGCATTTGATAATTTGATCATTAGTATAATTGAGCATTTGAACATTAGGTAATTCAGTTTATAGAGTGTTAGATAATTTAGATATTTATACCTTGACATATTGGCATATTGGTTAATCTATCCAATGTACTAATGACATATTTACCTAATTACCCAAATACCAAATAACTCATAGTCCAAGAACCTCGGTTACTCTATCTCACTTTCCGAAGTATCCCAGCTATAAAGGCTATAATTTCCCGAATTTCGCTCTCGACCTTTGAGCCGAGATGCATAGCTCTTGTAATCTGGTTAAGATTGTTCCCGATATTCCGTAGCTCATTTACTGCGGTTCGTTCTTCCGGAGTTAGTAGAGCCGAAGTTTCCTGATTCATCGCTGCGCGGTAGACATACTCGGCGCGGCTCAGTCCGCACTCGCTGGCGCAAGAATTGAGATAAATCATATCGACCGGACTGAACATCACCTTTACGGAGCAGGACTTTTTCTTATAGTCGGGAAGCGTCGGTCTGCCTCCCTTATTCTTGGTGGATTTTTCCATATTATCATCTGTTTTAAGCTGCTGGAGGCGGCGTTGCAAGGCGTTTTGAGATACTCAAAACACAACCTTGCAACCTAACTTTCACCACCGATTTCACGGCAGCCCATAGGTTCATAAAAATTGCTTGCTATAACACTGTCATTCAAAATTGTCGAATTGTTGAGCAATACGCATAATCGGCTTATTGCTTGCGGTTTATCATCTCAACAACTCTTCATCAAACTCTCAATAAACTCAGGCTTAAAGGGAAAAGAGAAAATGTTTCTCTCCCTTTAGTCCCTCATCTCTGATGAGGGGTTTGTTGAGAGATTGTTGAGGTTATAAGTAATTGATTCCTATATTTTATATAGCATATTCTCAACAATTCATCACATACCGAGTGTATCAAGGAACGATTTAGTGACGGTATAGAAGCGTCCGGTATGGCTGGTCGACGAATAACCGCTGGGCTGCATCACGTTAAGTTCCCATCTCTGATACGTCAGGGCATTGTTGACAGGATAGATTTTCCAACATTCCTGTAAAATGTTTCTGATCTGAGACCTCTCTGCTTTGACGTTGGAATAGGTCAGTAGAGTAAGAATATCATTGAGGCAGAAACTCACGCTGTCGTTTCTGGTCGACAGCATTATGTCGCGCAGTAGTTCAACCAACTCAAGTTCCAGACGATTTCGGTTTGAGCGAATGATGCGCTGAAGTGCCGGGGTATCGAGAATCTTGGGGTCAAACCACATTCGACTGAGTTGCCGGGAATACAAGGTTCTTCGGTTCAAGTAACCGAGGAATGCAGGTATCTCGGTTCGCAGGTGTCCGAGATACCCGGTGTCATCATGCTTCAGTCGCTCGATCTTCCTAACCCAGTACCTCGTTTCACCCGGATCAATGAGCACAGGAGTCCGCTCGTTGTTAGAGCACATCACAAACTTGGCGAAGAAGTTGATTTCGTCACGGTCTTTACCTTTCGCCTCTGCCTTGTAAGTCTTGGCTGTGCTCAGGTTCTTCAACCGCTCCGAATCCTCGCGTCGTGTCAGCAGAGCTTCGTCAACCATCACAAGAAGTTTCCCAGCCCAATCGGAATTGAATTTGCTGCGGAAATCCTCGTTGGTGTTGAACGTGGCATTATCCTCAAATACGGATTTCAAGAAGTTCAGGAAGGTGGTCTTTCCAGTATTCCGTTCCTCCGATACCAATAGAAGGATTGGCAACTTCTGTGTCGGTCGCAGATATAGCAACTGGAGATAGTCAAGTCCATACTCGTACTGTTCGCCGAAGATATGCTCAACAAGCATCTGAATGTTCCGCCACGGTCCCATTGACGGTTCATGCGAGATTGGTTCATAGATGTTATAGAAACCGTTGATGTCGCGGCTGTAACCGATATGTACCGGAACAGTACAGAAGCCATTGTAACGAGGTATGAGACGTAGATACTCTTTGCCGTAGTCAAAACTGATAGTGTTCTTTTCCCATCGTAGACGCTTGATACTTCTTGAACCGTCCGGCTGAGGCTGCGAGGCAATTTTGTAGTAGGTTGTCCCAACCCTGATGAACGGTGTCAATTCCTGATCACCGTCCATCATTACGTCAGTATCTTCCATATTACCATCCGGATTTAGGCTGTCGACGCATACCCGATTTCATCTCGTTAAGGATCTCGTCGGTTGATTTTGTTCCCTCGCTCGCGTGTTGTTCCTGCCATGCTATAAGTTCCGAAGGACGAAACTCAAGCATTTTGCCTACTTTATAGTGGGGCAGAATACCGTCGCGCACCATGTGGTAGATTGTGGATTTTTTACGGCGGAGGATTTTGCAAGCCTCGTCGATACCTACAAGACGGTTGTCCGGCTCATTGGTTTTCTTGCCAAGAGCCTCTTTCACTAGAGTCTTAAGACCCTCGATTTCGCTGACAAGACTGCTTACCAGTTCAGGCAGCGATTCAAATGAAATTTTGGATTGTTCCATAAATTTTACGTGTTAGAATTTGCTGCAAAATTATGGGTATCGGCAACGGTGAGCCAGTGAGTGAGCTGGTTATTTATCTGATAGGCAGTGTTTCACCACTTTTTAACATACGCCTAACTCCTTGGCAAGAGGAAAGGGTAAAAGGGTTTCCTTTGGGTTGACTTTCGGTATGGTGAATTTCCCAATCTCATAAGACAATTTCTTGCTAATGGTGCTAAGCGCAGAATCGTCAAGATGCCAGATGAACTGAGATTTTAGGAAAACAGCCATGTCATCATTACTGATTTTAAGTCGCCTCGCAATGTTCCATCCGAAATGATAAATGTCGTTTGTCCTCAGATGAGAAATTCTGCGATTTATGGCTGCTGGAAGTTCCCTTTCCCCAAGAATGAACGCCTTAAGATTCTTGTCAAGAGCCATCAGTTCCTCATTGGTGAGCACCCCTGCGAAAGTTCCGAGAGTATAGGCGATCACCTCCTTCGCTTTTGGTGTTTCAAGTGGCGAGACAGGTTTGACCGGCTCGGGCTCCGGTTCTTCGGCTTTTTCTACAGCTAGTTTCTTATTCTTTCGGAATACAGCGATAGCGTGGATGCTGCGTGTCTGCGGCCAGATGAAGAAACGCACCGCAAACTCTACTGAGAAATACAGCAGGGTCAACAGCAGAAAATTGATGAGAAGTGAGTTGATTGTTGCCGAGAGAGGAAGACCGTCTTCCGCACCGGCGAAACTGACTGAGACTGCCTTACCTGCGATGCAGATAAGCGCCACTGTTCTGATTGCATTAAGATGTGTATTCATTGGATAAAACATTATTTTTGGTTTTATCCTGCAAAAGTATAATAGGACGATTGCTAAAAACGAAATGTGCAACACTTTTTTTGTCTGAAAGTGTGCTTTTTTAACTGTTTGATTAAATATGAACGACCGTGAAAGGCAATGAATATACTATTTTGTGCTATTTTATCCCATTCGGCAAAAATGGCGGAGTGAGAAAGTTTCACTCCGCCATCAACTATGCCATCGAAATCTATTTTGGCAATATTATTCTTTTATATCATATCGGTACAATTCCGTGCAACCGGATCGGACTTCCTCAATTAATTCCCGGCATCTATCCTCTGAAAGTTTGATTTTCTTGCCGACGGCAATGAAATCAGACAATCGGGGATGCCCTGCGCCGTTGACGGAAGTAGCGTGTTCTCCGTTGTAGCCTTCTGTGCAAAGGGTAAGATCGTATGCAGGAGCAAGTCGCCACCTCCAAGTCTTCAGATCATTATCCCTTACAACATAGAAACTGAAATTCTTGCAATGATCATCTTTGTTATCAGTGAGGTAATTGAACAGCATTCTGCGATACATCTGCTCGACATCTTCACGACTTTGGGTTATGTAACCCGTCAATGCGAGTAGATTTGAATAATCCATAAACGGCTCACGGAGTGAAATGCACATCAATCCTCCGGCAGTGGCAGTATGAATTCGGTTGCCATTGTTGTCAATATCGAACCGCCGGGAGGCGAAATATCGTCCATTGATAAGCCGGAAGTCGGGCACAATAATACCGCATTTTCGTGCCACCTCATTATATCGAGCTTCTTGCAGTCCGATATTCTTCGGATCGTAAGTGTGACGGAATTTGACTATCCAGTGTCCCTCCTCATCTGAGAATACAGCTTTTGGTCTTGCTCCTCCACTATTGCCACTATTATACAAGAGTAGTCCGGCATCTTTATCCTGCTGTTCTTTAAGCACTTCAAGTGCAATTTCCTGAAGCCTGTCGAAGTCGGTTACGCTTTCTTCTTGTTCAAGGATTACGGAAGGTGAATAAGTTAAGGCTCCCATACCATTGTCGCCAACTAATGCAAGCCTATCAAGAGAAGATAGGTCTGCATCGTTTATACCATTGCGGAGTAATGCTTTATGAAGAAGATAACGGCCATAACCATCGGGCAGACTGTCTTCAAAGATACCGAAATTTCCATAAAACGGTTGTGGTTTGGCAACGAAAATGCCTGATTTCAACGGCAGTTCAAGCGGTGAAATGCTGAATCCGTCGACAAGCCACGATTTGTCGTACTCAAAAACGTTCAGGCGATTATCAGGAGTAAGTGAAAGCACTCCGACAGGTCGCCCATGAAACATAACCTTAAGCTTTTCAGTCTTCTTCATACTTTATTGCGTTTTATGTAAGCCCTTTTGTCATTACTTTTCTGACGAATCAGGTCGAGTTCTTCCATTGTGTCAAACTTGGAAGTAGAAAACAGATCCTTTATCTCAGAAGTATATCCCAGTGCCATAGCAAGTTTTATCAACGATTCAAATGCAATAAGACCTTTCTGTTCAAAGCGTGCAACAGTAGATAGCGGCACTCCTGACAGCTCGGCAATGCGCTGTCGGGTAATATTTTTCTCAACTCTACGCTTGCGGAAATTCTCCGCAACCTGCATCATAATATCATCAGGATTATCAAGCGTAAAGTTATCTAATACAGATAATATAATATTACTATTGCTGACTATATTCATAATACTGCCAATATTATGCTACAAAGATAATAAATTTATCTGATATAACCAAGTGTTCAGAACTCTATAAACCCCGTCATTCAATTTCTTTATAAAAGAGAACCGAGGCAGAGTTATCCGCCTCGATTCTTGGATAAAGTCTGGTTATTATGTCAGCTTGATGCGGTCCACGGTGTCGCGCTTAGTGCTATCGACTAATTTTGCGTAGATTTGCGTTGTAGTTACGTTGGCATGGTCGAGCATCTTGCTGACAGTGTAAATGTCTGTTCCTGCGGCGAGCTGCAATGTCGCAAAGGTATCTCGAAAACGGTGGAACGTGATGCGTTTAGTTATACCTGCGGATTTAAGCCATTTTTTCAGATCTCCTTGTGTCATCGATCGGTTGAATCCCTTGAACACAATCCCTTTTCCTCGTTCACCACACAGCGCAAGCATTTCCGGGCTAAGAGGATGGACAGACTCTTTCTGCGTCTTTTGAATACGCACAAACATAGCCATTTCACCAGTTGAATCGGGACGGATGTCTTCCCATCGTAACTTTAGAATATCACTTATACGAAGTCCGGTAAGGATAGAGAATAGTGATGCTTGCTTAAGCACAGGCTTGTCGCATGGAGTGGCTGCAAGTTGCTTTACCTCTTCAGCTGTAAGGAAGTTCTTCTTGACTTCCTCATATTCAATTTCCTCGATAAAGTCATTCAAATTCTCTTTGAGCAATCGTTCTTTATACGCCGCTTTCAGCAATGCGCGGAAAGTGGAGAAATATCCAGCTGCAGAATTCCGAGAAATGTTCATTTTCGGATGTCTTAGCTGTTTGGCTTTCAGAAGATAGTCACGGAACTTGTTGCAAAGATCCACTGTCACATCTCCAAAGGTGCATTTACCTTTTACGAAATGCTGAAAATGACGATATGTTATCGTCCACTTTTCATAATGATCCTTTGCCTTCTCCTCAAAGTATTCGAGGAAGTCTGCTTTCGGTTGCTCACGATCCATGAAACCGAACTCTTGATTTATAACGGCCTCTTGGCGACGGCAACGGATGAGCTCGGCACGCATCAGAATAGAATCGTTGTACTCCTTTTGATACTTGCTGCGAGGATTGGCGAAGATGTAAAACCCGAGCGATTCTCTGCGAGACATCTTCATTGTTTTAGGATGGCGGACTGCCGGATAGTAGTCCAGATAGAGCGACAGCCTGTCATTACTGATCGGGCGCTGGCGCAAGGTTACTTTAGAACATGTTGATGGTAACATATCTGTACTTTTTATTTGTTGATTGATTTTTCTACAAAACTATATAAGTGATTGACGGTGAACAAGTGAATATCAACTCACCTGTATCATTCACCGATTTTTAACTTATCTTGGGCGGCGCAAACAGCGCGTCAAGAGCCTTTCGGTCTATTCTCACATATCGACCTTCGTATGAGCGTGGAATATTATGTGTGCGGACATAATGCGAAATCTGATCGCGTGTCATATTATATCGTGCCATTGCTTCCGGCATAGTGTAATATTCCGGCTCCAACTCTGACTCAACACCCATAGCCTTATCGAACTGGCGACGCGAATAGAATACCTTGCATTTATCCTTACGCTTGCCGATCTTTTGCTCCGACACGAAACGATATACAGCCTCCTTCGACATATTGAATTTAGCGCAAACCTCATCCACTGAATACCATTCCTCCTCGGCAACCTCAGTAGGCCGTTTATCGGCAAGAGCCTTGTCGAGATGCTTCCGGCTCCAGAGCGTTTTTCCTCTGACTACAGTTTTGGGAATGTTACGTTCCTTTGCCATCTTGAAAAGCCACGAATTACTGATACCGAATTTCTCAAGAATCTCTTTCGTAGTGTAGAACTCTTCAATGGGTTCTGCCTCCTTCCTCTCCCTCTTGATATATTCAGGAGGGTTCTCAAACATCTTATCAATGCTTACCCGGCTGATGAGCGTCTTGCCCTTCAGACGTATGCAAGGAATTAATCCTTCTGCAAGACAACGATAGACAGAAGACTTTCCAATTCCTAGTAAAACGGCACATTGCCGAGGGGTAAAGTAATTTCCGAGAGGTTTCTTTTTATCTTCTTTCTTCTCTTGTGTTATCAGATTCTCTTTCTTTACATGGACTTCTCGCCTTAATGACTTATAAGCGTGTTCACTACATCGCTTGGAACAATAGCGAGTAGTGCATTTGTGGGCTATAAACTCTTTGCCACACCACTCGCAAATCTTGTTGATGTCAATTGTACTGCTCATCGGTTATTTCTGTTAAAAGTTACACAAAAGTGTCCCAGCGCGTCCCAATGTGTCCCAGAGTGTCCCAACACTCTACAACCTCGAAAGGCCGAGACGAGAAACCACGAATACGGTACAATCGCGATACAAGAAAGCGTTAAAATCGACCAAAATGCGCAAAAATCGGACATTTTGACCAATAAAAAACGCCCCTGATAAGAGGCGTTTTGTGTTATTTATTAGCTAATTATATGATTTTCAATCTGTTATCTATTTGCCGATGCAGAAGCGGGAGAAGATGGATGCGAGGATGTCGGGGGTGGTGAGGGTGCCGGTGATGGAGGAGAGGTGGTGGAGGGTGGCGCGGAGGTCTTGGGCGATGAGGTCGCCGGGGAGGCCTGTGCGGAGTCCCTGGAGGATGGCCGAGGTGGAGGATGCTGCCTCGCGGAGTGCCTGGGCATGGCGGATGTTGGTGACAAGGATGGTGTCCTCGTCGGTGGAGCCGCGTAAGTTGTCGGCTATGGAGGTCAAGGTTGCCAGCAGATCTTGGTGGCCTTCGCCTGTCTTTGTCGAGAAATTAATGGAGGATACTACACGGGGGTGTGAATTTCCAGAACCATTAGAATCACCAGAATCATCAGAATTGCCAGACTTGCCGGAATAACCAGATCCTTCAGAATCATCAGAACAACCAGAGTCCTCAGATTCCTTATGCCCAAGCTGATTCATATTATCCCCAGAGCCCGCAAATCCGCCAGGACAATAAAATCCATCTGAGGTCACAGAGCCATCAGGGACAGAGCTGGCATTGGTGGGGTTGTGATTTGTCGCTGAGACCTGGGACACGAGGTCAGATTTGTTAAGCAGAAGGATGGTGGGCGCCAATGGCTGCATTTCTCCTGAAGCGTGTTTCTCCTGGTTGCCGTCAGAACCCTCCGGCAGGATGGGGGAGGGGAGAGGGCAGGTGGCATCCACCACCGAGATGATGATGGCGGCGCGAGAGAGTGCCTGGCGCGAACGCTCGATACCCAGGGCCTCGATGGGGTCGGAAGTATCGCGCAGTCCCGCCGTGTCGATAAACCGGAACAGATAGTCGCCGATCTCAAGCGTGTCCTCGATGGTGTCGCGCGTGGTGCCGTGTATGTCAGATACGATTGCCCGGTCCTCTCCCAGCAGCAGGTTGAGCAACGAGGACTTGCCCGCGTTGGTCGGGCCTACAATCGCTACGGGGATGCCATCCTTTATCGCAGAACCGGCTGAGAAAGATTTCTCGAGCCGTGACACCTCAGAGTGGATTTCGGTGGCGATTTCACGCAGACGTTCGCGCGAGGCAAACTCCACCTCCTCCTCCGAGAAGTCCAGCTCCAGCTCCAGCAGCGATGCCAGGTCGAGCAGCTTGTCGCGGAGCTCCTCAAGACGGCGTGAAAAGCAGCCTTTCATCTGCGACGCCGCGAGCCTGTGTGACGCCCGCGAGTTGGAGGCAATCACGTCGGCGACAGCCTCGGCCTGGGCAAGGTCCATCTTGCCATTGGCGAATGCCCTGCGGGTGAATTCCCCCGCCTCGGCGAGCCTGGCCCCGTTGCCCGTCAGCATCTCAAGCAGACGACGCTGGACATACCGCGAACCATGCACCGACAGTTCCACCACATCCTCGCCCGTGAATGATGCCGGGGCGCGGAACACCGTGGCGACCGCCTCGTCAAGCATCTCACCTCCCCGGGAAGGGTCTGTAATACGGCCGAACCTCGCCGTGTGGCCCGCGGTCTCGCTCAAAGATTTGCCATGCCATACACGGTCGGCCACTGCGATGGCCTGCGGGCCGCTTATGCGGATCACAGCGATGCCACCGACTCCTGGCGGTGTCGATATGGCGCAGATAGTGTCCTCAATGATTGTGGAGTTGCTTTTCATGGCCGCAAAGTTACAGATTTCCCGGAAAACTTGCGTAACTTTGCGGCTGAAAAGCTCTGAAAACTACCCTGCGTTTATCCCCCCGCCGAACTATGCCACAGCCACACAACGCCACACGTGACGCACGCAAGTTGCGTGAACTCGCCGAGATGTCAATCGGACGTCTCTTATGGAAATACTCCCTGCCCTCCGTGGTGGGGATGCTTGTCATGCAGCTTTACAACGTCATGGACCGCATCGTCATCGGTCAGGTCGTGGGCCCCAAGGCCATTGCCGGACTGGCCATAACCTTCCCGGTGATGAACATCGCCACCGCGCTCGGGGTGCTTATCGGAGCAGGTGCCACGGCCCGCATGAGCCTATTCCTCGGGTCCGGGGATGTCGACGGGGCGCGCCGCATACTCGGCAACTCCCTTGTGCTGACCCTCACGATAGGTGTGGTGTATATCGGCATGTTCGCGCTCTTTATGTCTCCGGTGCTGCGCCTCTTCGGGGCCGACGAGCAGACATTGCCCTACGCCCGCGACTTTATGATGTACATCCTCCCCGGCCTGCTCATGACCAACCTGACATTCACATTCAACAACATGATGAGGGCCACTGGATTCCCCACCCGCGCCATGCTGACGATGTTCATCGGGTTCGGCCTCAACATGCTCCTCGCCCCGACTTTCGTCTACCTCCTGGATCTCGGAATAAAAGGGGCCGCCATCGCCACCGACATCTCCATGACCGTCTCAATGATATTCGTTATGCGCCACTTCTGCTCCCGCCGCAACGGCCCAGTGGTGTTCACCCCCGGCACATACCGCATATCCTGGCCCCTGGTCTGTGGCATCATCGGCATCGGAGCCGCCCCGTCAATCATCAACGTGGCCTCCTGCCTCATAAATATCTTCCTCAACAACTCCCTGAAACATTATGGAGGCTATGAGGCAATCGCGGCCTCGGGCATATTCGTCACATACACCTCGATGCTCTGCTGCATAGTCCTGGGCATATGCCAGGGGTTCCAGCCCATTGCCGGCTACAACTACGGCCACGGCATGCCGCGCCGGGTGGCCCGCGTCTTCTGGCTCGCCACCGCCGCCGCCACGCTCGTGACCCTCCTGGGATGGGCGTTCGGCCTCACCATCCCGCGTCTGATCGCCCGCGCATTCGTGAGCGACATGCAGCTCGTGGAGTTCACCGGCCATGCCCTCTCCAACGCGTTGATATGCTTCCTGTTGGTCGGATTCCAGATTGTCGCCACCACCTATTTCCAGTCAATCGGCAAGGTCGGGACATCCATATTCCTCAGCCTCGTCCGCCAGGTCATATTTCTGCTCCCCCTGCTGATGATACTCCCCCGCTTCTTCGGGCTCGACGGCATCTGGTTTACCTTCCCCGTCTCCGACGCCATGGCGACAATCGTCTCCGCCATTCTTGTCGTGCGCTCGCTCAACTCCCTGCGGGATGATACTATTTTTGCGAATGCTTGACCAATCTTGACATTCCGCCTCCGGGCTGTGGAAAATTCGTAAATTTGCGCAGACTGTTAACGCGCAAACCTTTTACGATATGAAATACGGCCATTTCGACGACCAAGCCCGTGAGTATGTGATTACTGACCCTGCCACCCCCTGGCCTTGGATCAACTACCTCGGAAACGAGGCATTCTTCTCGTTGATTTCCAACACCGCAGGAGGCTACTCCTTCTATCGTGACGCCAAATTCCGGCGTCTCACCCGCTACCGCTACAACGGGGTGCCGATGGATGCCGGAGGCCGTTATTTCTATATAAAAGATGGCGACACCGTCTGGAGCCCCGGCTGGAAGCCCTGCAAGACCCCTCTCGATTTCTACGAATGCCGCCACGGCCTGAATTACACCATCATCACAGGCCGCAAGGAGGGACTGCAGGCGCGCGCCCTCTTCTTTGTCCCCGTCGGAGTCAACGCCGAGGTCACCAAGCTTACCCTGACCAACCTCTCCGGCCGTCCCAAAAGCTTCAGCCTCTTCTCGTTCCAGGAATGGTGTCTGTGGAACGCCGCCGCCGATATGGAGAATTTCCAGCGCAATTTCTCGACCGGCGAGGTGGAGATCGACGGCTCGGCCATATACCACAAGACCGAATACAAGGAGCGGCGCGACCATTACGCCTTCTACTGGGTCAACGCCCCTGTCGCCGGATTCGACACTGACCGCGAGGCGTTCCTGGGCCTTTACAACGGCTTCGACGAGCCCCAGGTGGTGCTTGAGGGGAAATCACGCGGGTCAGTGGCCCACGGATGGTCCCCCATCGCCTCCCATCATCTTGAAATCACCCTGCAGCCGGGCGAGAGCCGCGACCTGGTGTTCATGCTCGGATATGTCGAGAACCCCGCCGACCGCAAATGGGAGTCGAAAGGGGTGATTGACAAGAGCGCCGCCCGCCATATGATGGCGATGTTCGACACCCCGGGAAAGGTCGACAAGGCGTTTGCGAAGCTGCGCGCCGACTGGGACGCTCTGCTGGGCAATTTCACTCTCGCCTCAGCCGACCCCCGCCTTGACCGCATGGTCAACATCTGGAACCAATACCAGTGCATGGTCACATTCTGCTTCTCCCGCTCCGCCTCATTCTTCGAGAGCGGCATCGGGCGTGGCATGGGATTCCGCGACTCCAACCAAGACCTTGTGGGCTTCGTCCATCAGATACCATCCCGCGCCAGGCAGCGCATCCTCGACATCGCCGCTACCCAGTTTCCCGACGGAGGATGCTACCACCAGTATCAGCCGCTCACCAAGCGCGGCAACAACGACATCGGTGGCGGATTCAACGACGACCCCATGTGGCTCATCTTCGGCACCGTCGCATATGTCAAGGAGACCGGCGACTTCTCCATCCTCGACGAACCCGTGGCGTTTGACAACCAGCCTGGCTCAGAAGTGCCGCTGCTCGAGCATCTGCGCGTGTCGTTCAACCATGTGATTGACAACCTCGGGCCCCACGGTTTGCCGCTCATAGGCCGTGCTGACTGGAACGACTGCCTCAACCTCAACTGCTTCTCCACCGACCCCAACGAGTCATTCCAGACCACAGAAAACCGCGCTGAAGGCTCCAAAGCCGAATCGCTGATGATTGCCGGGCAATTTGTCATCTATGGCCGCGACTACGCCGCCCTGTGTCGCCGACTCGGGCATGACACCGAGGCCGACAGGGCCATGCGCTATGTCGACGCCATGGTCGAGGCGGTCAAGGCCCACGGGTGGGACGGCGAATGGTACCTGCGCGCCTACGATTACTTCGGCCGGAAGGTTGGCTCATCCGAAAACAAGGAGGGGAAAATCTTCGTCGAGTCACAAGGCTGGTGCACAATGGCCGGAATAGGGCTCGAGGAAGGCATGGTTGCCAAATCCCTTGACTCAGTAAAGAAATATCTCGACTGCGACCACGGCATTGTCCTCAACAACCCTGCCTTCACCGAATATGTGGTCGACTACGGGGAAATATCCACCTACCCCGCCGGTTACAAAGAGAACGCCGGAATCTTCGCCCACAACAACCCCTGGGTGATTATCGGCGAGACCGTCCTGGGGCGTGGCGACCGCGCCTGGGAATATTACCGCAAGATATGCCCGGCATATGTCGAGGAACACAGCGACCGCCATAAGGTCGAGCCATATGTCTACTGCCAGATGACCGCCGGGAAAGACGCCGCCCGTCCTGGCGAGGCCAAAAACTCATGGCTTACCGGCACCGCAGCCTGGAACTGGTATGCCATCACCCAGTTCATCCTCGGCATCCGTCCCGATTACGACGGCCTGGTCATCGACCCGTGCGTTCCCTCGCAGTGGGACGGCTTCAAAGTCACCCGCCGCTTCCGTGGCGCGGTCTATGACATCGAGGTCGCCAACCCCTCCCATGTCAGCCGTGGAGTCGCCTCCGTTACGATTGACGGCAACCCCGTCGACGGCAACCGCCTGCCGGTGTTCCCCGCCGGTTCGCGCCATCGCGTCGAGGTCATCCTTGGCTGAGCCTGTCGATAATCTCCTCGTCAGCCGGGAGCCATTTCAACCTGCCAAGTTCACAAGCCGGGAGCCAGCACCCCGACTTGTGTTCGAGCAGGCGCGGCTCATCGCTCCCGGCGAGCGAGCAGAAATAGCAATGCAGCTTCAGCCTGAACCGGGGATATTCAAACTCGCGCACACAGAACAGCTCCTCCACCGTGACCTCCACATCCAGCTCCTCCCGGATTTCCCTGACGAGCGCCCCCTCGGGCTCCTCGCCCGGCTCTATCTTTCCCCCGGGGAACTCCCACATCCCCTCGAATTCGCCATACCCCCTCTGCGTCGCGAAGTACAACCCCTCGCGCCTGATGATGGCCGCCACCACCTCGATCTGCTTCATAGCCATGTCTCTCTGCTCTACGTTTCTAAATTTCACTGCAAAAAATAACGACTGAAATCAATGCGATTCTCAGTCGTTATCAGTACTCTAACCGTGCCGTGTTGGAACCGATTGTGGCCGACCTCGACCGATTGTGGGAAATGCGTCACTGGATACCAAACCCAGGCGAACCGATAAAAGTTATTCAAAATAGGGATAATTGATGGCACATACCATTGTCAAAACGTTGTGTTTTAATTTTAAGCCCCTTATCTATGCTTAATTGAACTAAATCCAGTCTCATTAAAAGACTTTTAGTAACTACTCTTTTTGCGTCTTTGAAAACCAACGATTGCAATAAATAATTTATTTCCTTGCTGTTAATAGCCGATAAGATATTATTTGCTTCTTCTAAGTTGTCAAAGTCAAGTTGATAACACGTGTCATCAACCATAATGGGCTTCTCATCTAACTGAGACACAAGAATAAACTTAATGGTTTTATATAATGAAGAAACAACTATTTTATAGGGCTTGAATGAATAATCTCCTATTCCAAAAATGCTAAATCTATCTTTACCTTTATAGATGCTACTTTTCCTACTTGAAAATGCGTATTCGTGTTTAGATAAATAGGCATATGCAAGAGGATGGGAATATTTTAATACTGACGTATCGTCGCCTGTTTTTCGTTGTGGTACTATTATAAATTTTCTACAAATTTTGTCTCCATAATTATATATATCAGAACTTTTTAACAATGGATATATTAAATCATCCTCTATATTGACTATTTCTCCTAACCCATTTATATATGAGCCGTCAGAAAATGTTAACTCTAAAACTGATGCGCAGTCGTGTTTAATGCCAGAGCGCCACACATAAGATGAGACACTATCATATTTAGAGACATCTCTATATAATTTTGTGTCAGAAACAAAAGATTTATTAACCCAGCCGTATTCTCGAATATATGAATTTGTATAGAAATCTAAAACCTTACATGTAAAAGATGGAGAGCAATCAAATTGTGCAAAAAAGCAGGATGCATCTACTGAAACGTTAAACTCCGAAGACGCATCTATTAATCGTTGTTCAATGTTGCCTATATGAAATTCCTCAGAGTTTTGCTTTACTAAAATATTACGAATTACAGAGTTTTTGAGGAGGAGGGAGATTCCGCCACTATTTAATTGTGATAAATGTAATAATTGTAATGTAATAAACTCGCTTATATCGAAATTGCTTTTACCTGTAATTGCATCAATGCCTTTTAGCCCATAAATATTACTTTTGGATGGAACATTAAGAGAATTGTTTTTTCCTTGTCGACTGTTGGTTACCCAAGGTGGATTTCCTATGACAGCCATATTCCATGACATTTGTTTACACTTCTCTATTATGGGAGCAAAGTTAAATTCAAAAAAATTAGCATTATATATATATATATCGGGACGCCTTTGTAATGGAGTGTTTAATGCATCGAGCAGTAATTTTAGTTTTAATTCAATAGTATATTGACGATTAATCTCTATCGCATGAATCTCTTTTATATTTTGAAATTTGATTAGTGCAGAAAACACAAATGCACCGAGTCCACACGTAGGCTCTATTACTATATCTGGACTGCCATATTTTGACAGATGTATATCACATACCTTTTCAGCCAACGCTATTGGTGTCTGCCAGTCACCATAAGAAACACGATCTTCGCATACCAAGTTAGATTTGCCTTCGTGTAGATATACAAATTCAGATTTCTCATTTTCGGACGAGAAATAATCAACTATACCACTTAGTTGTTTAATAATAAAATTTGCATCGGTGTAGCAAACACCACGTATCATTTTTAACAACGTATTCACTTGTCAAACTTTATTATTTGTCTTATACCTATTACGTTATCATTCAAAGAAACAATACGACTGTACTGAAGCCTCCATTGAAGAGCATTAGATATTGTAAGATATCCGATTTGAGGGGGATTATTAAGAATCTCTCCTGCTATCTTGTATAATGTAACTTCGTCACTTGGTATATTGTGGTCTACCAAGAAGGCAAAAACATCATCTTGGTTACCTTGATTTGAAATTATTTTATGAATTCCTGTTGTAGTCTGGAAATCTGCAGTTCGACTTTTGTCAATAAAACTACATGATACAAATTCCAGCATACCCTTTTTGCTTTTTGAATCATCATGTTTCTTATAGACAAAAACCAGCAAATTATATCCCAATCCAAATATCTTCTGTTTGCTGTCTTTGAAAGGGCAACTTGATTGGGGCTGCTTTATTGATGTAACTTTGATATCAGTGTTTACAGATGGCAAATCCAGTCCACTTGCAGAATTACCAACAGTTAAATCATATCGATTCGCTAGATATTGTTGAAAAAGATGTTCAACAAATGTGCCAACAGCTTTTCCATCTGTAACACCAAATAATTCAGGCCTGTAAACACCTGTATTATTTGCACAGAATTTTTCGGCCTCATTTATGAGAGATTCTATCGTCAACTGTTTCTTCATAAAACAAATTTAGATAAAAATCCTGAGATTTTTACACCGGCAGAATAAAAAATCAAGGCTGACGCCTTGATTCCCGTTC
>VSOC01000394.1 GCA_009774615.1 Lachnospiraceae bacterium | reverse complement strand
GACCCTCACGTTCGTAGCGTGACGCTCTAATCCACTGAGCTACGGAAGCATATATTTGTTGGGGCGGTAGGACTCGAACCTACGATGTCCGAAGACGGGAGATTTACAGTCTCCTGCAATAGCCGCTATGCGACACTCCAGTATTTGCGGAAGCAGAAAGATTCGAACTTTCGGAGCCTTTTGGGAGGCTCGGCCCCTTAGCAGAGGGCTGGTTTCGACCGCTCACCCATACTTCCTTTTGTTTATCTCCCTTCGGTCGATGAGCTGAAGGTTGACACTGCAAAGTTAGATAGCCCAAATGCAGCCTATCTGCGTAACCGAAAAAAACTTCAAAAATTTTTTCTAACGATAAACAGAACGTTGTTTTGGTTACCTCAAAAATTATTAGTAAATTTGCATCATATACCAATTTATTGAAAATGGAAGTTGTTAAACTCAATAGAATCAAGGCTGTGCTTGCCGAGACTGACAAGCAGGGAAAATGGTTGGCTCAACAACTTGGCAAAGACCCCACAACGGTCTCAAAGTGGTGTACCAATACCATCCAGCCTGATTTGAAAACGCTTGCTGAAATAGCCGAACTACTTAATGTGAATATCCGAGAATTACTCGTTAATACCAAATAAGACCATGACCAGTCAATCAGCCGAAAGGCTCACTACTATAAACCGCCAAGAGAAAGCCGCTCTGATCTGGGCTATTGCCGATAAACTTGTAGGAGTTTATAAACCTCATGAGTATGGCAACGTCATTCTGCCGATGTGTGTTATCAAACGTTTTGAAGATACACTTGCTCCGACACGTGAAGCGGTATGGAAGAAGAATGAGGAGTTAGGCTCAATGGATGACGTACTGAAAGGACGATTCTTAAGGAGGGAAGCCGGTCAGCAGTTCTTTAACACGAGTAAGTTTACATTCCAGAATCTTCTCGCTGACCCGGACAACATCGCCGATAATTTTGATGATTATCTTCAGCATTTCTCGGACAACGTGATAGATATAATCCGCCGCTTTGAATTTGATAAGGAAATCAGCAAACTTGAAGATAACGGACTGTTATATCTTATTATAAAGGAATTTAACAGCGACAAGGCTTATCTCGGTGCCGACAGAATTTCCTCGGTGGATATGGGTTATATTTTCGAGGAACTGGTACGCAAATTCTCAGAGAGTTATGACGAACAGGCCGGAGCACACTTCACTGCCCGCGACATAATCTATGTAATGTCCGACATTCTTGTTGCAGGCGATGAAGAAAAGCTGCGCGATGAAGGCGTAAGCGTTGATATATACGACATGGCGATGGGAACATCGCAGATGCTCGGTTGTCTCACCGAGCGTCTTACCGCTCTTGATCCTGATGCAGATGTAACGTCGCATGGTCAGGAACTCAATAACCAGACCTTTGCCATTGCCAAAGCCGACACACTTATCAAGGGTGGTAACGCTGACAATATGCGTCAGGGCGACACTCTCGGCAATGACCAGTTCCGAGGCTATGAATTTGACTACATAATCTCTAATCCTCCGTTTGGCATCGAGTGGAAAACATCCAAGAGTCAGGTTGAGAAAGAAACCGGCGAGGGCGAACGTTTCGCCGCTGGCCTCCCCGCGATTGGCGATGGGCAGATGCTTTTCACTCTCAACGGCATATCCAAGTTGAAAGAGAATGGACGAATGGCGATCATCCAAAACGGTTCGCCGCTCTTCAAAGGTGATGCCGGAGGCGGCGAAAGCAATATCCGTGGCTTCCTGTTGGAACACGACTGGCTCGACGCAATCATTCAGTTGCCCAACGACCTTTTCTACAATACCGGAATCGCCACATATATCTGGATAGTGTCGAAAGAGAAAGCACCTGAGCGCAAAGGCAAAGTGCAGCTTATCGACGCCAGCCAATGCTATGATAAACGGCGCAAGAGCTTAGGCAATAAGCGAGTTGAGATAACAGACCGCTGCCGGGAACTTATAGTAAAAGCCTACAAAGATTTTGCCAATCAGGAGATTGAAGATGGCGAAATCCGTGTGGAGAGCCGCATCAAAGATGTGGAAGACTTCAAGTATCGCAAAGTATTTACTTATCGTCCGCTTCGCCTTGAATATGCCGTCATCCAATTTGACGAGCAGCGTGCCGCCGGAATGAAAGGCCCCGACATTGCTCTACTCAAAGATATTGCCTCCGCTTGCACCGACTGCCGCGAGCCGATGAACGATTATGAGTTCTTCTCTCACTTGAAAAAGCAGAAAGTTAAGATAGCGCATGGCAAAGTTTCCATGATTCGCAACTTCTATGGCAAGCGTAATCCCGCAATGTCCGAGGCATACGTCAAGCCGACTGACAAGTCGAGCGGTTACGCACCTGACTCCGAGCTGAAAGACAGCGAGATAATCCCGTGGAAAACCGACTGCGACGAGTTTCTTGAAGCCAATGTACGCCCCTATGCGCCTGACTTCTGGTACGATGAATCCGAAACCAAGATCGGATATGAGATACCCTTTACCCGCGAGTTCTATCGCTACACAGCCCCACGCCCTGCAGCGGAAATCTTTGAGCACTTCCGCGCCCTCGGCAAACGCGAACAGGAATTGATGACCAAAATCTTAGGCAAGTGATGGAACGCAAGATGAAAGACAGCGGCATCCCTTGGATTGGAGCTATTCCAGAACACTGGGAGGTTATGAGATTACGTCGAGTATTCTCGGAAGCTCATGAAAAAACCACTGATGAGGGAGGACAACTATTAACCCTATCCCAATATACTGGCATATCTCCTAAAACAGAGGGCAAACGCGTTGGTATGTTTGAGGCTGAATCGACCGTAGGATATAATATAGTTCATGCCGGACAGTTCGTTATGAATATCATGTTGGCATGGAATGGAAGCTATGGGGTATCTGACTTTGATGGCATAATTAGCCCTGCATATGTGGTTTTTAATTTCAATTTCAGATGTTGTAAAAAATATTTTCATTATCTATTGAGGCTCGATGGTTATCCTCCTGCATTTAAGACAGTGTCACGAGGCATTATTGAGAGTCGTCTAAGACTTTATCCTATATATTTCTATCAATTCCTAACCATAGTTCCGCCTCTCGCAGAGCAAGAGCGGATAGCATCATATTTGGATGAGAAGTGTGGCGAGATTGATGAGTTGATTGATGTCGAACAGCAGATGATTTCCAACCTTGAGTCATATCGCCAAGCCGTTATCACTGAGGCTGTAACTCATGGCCTCAATCCGGATGTTCCTGTAAAAGAAACAACTTCTTTCTGGCTACCCAAAATACCTGCTCATTGGGAACTGCATTATCTACGCGGCATATCAAAAGGCTTTAGAAAAGGGAATGGAATAACAAAAGAAGATCTAATCCCTGATGGAAATATTGCATGTGTTAGATATGGTGATTTGTACACAAAATACAATCATCATATTTCAGACATTCATTGTCGAACTAATGTCTCTAAAATACAGAACCCTGTTTATGCTGCATACGGCGACATCTACTTCACTTGTTCTGGCGAAGATGTTGATGCCATAGGAAAAAGTGCGGCATATCTATCTGATGAGGATTGTCTTATTGGCGGAGATTTGATTATAATGAAACATTCTCAAAATCCGAAATTCCTTGGATATAGTCTTGATTCGATTATCAGTCAGAAACAAAAAAGCTACGGAAAGTCAAAGCTCAAGGTCGTTCATACATCGGTGAAAGACCTAAAGAATGTGGCTGTTGCAATTCCACCCCTTTCCGAGCAAAAAAAAATAGCAGAGTATCTTGACGCCAAATGTTCG
Source organism: Lachnospiraceae bacterium (assembly GCA_009774615.1). Lineage (GTDB taxonomy): Bacteria > Bacillota > Clostridia > Lachnospirales > Lachnospiraceae > Caccovicinus. The sequence goes on along the minus strand of VSOC01000394.1, from coordinate 10,275 downwards.
GAGATTGACGAACTTATCAAAGTCAAGCAAGAGAAAATAGAAACCCTTAAACAATACCGCCAGAGCCTCATTTTTGAAGCCGTCACCGGTAAAACTTTAATAACAAACAACGCATGAGTTTAGTATGGTTATACGGGTCTCGCGAAGATCCTTCTTTGGTTGAAGAAATGCGGAGTAGTTTAGCCACGGACTTTCCGGACATTAAAGTCGGGAATATTACCCATTGGGGTGGTGGCGGAAGAAACTACCAATACTTCATTCAACTGACGGCTGAAAATTTGCCCAAAGGCTCTCACTATGAATATACGACAGATGGCTGGCAAGGCTATTTAGAATTCCATCTTGAGGCAGAGCCTGGTGATGAAAATTTCAAGCGTCTGAAAAAGATTGGTATAAGACTTACACATGCCTTGGAGAATACGCCCGTGACCTGTGAGCAACGTGGTAGATTACCGTTTGGCACGTTCTACTTCTCTAATGGTGGAATAAGGTCAATGAAAGATTTTGTTGACCGCTTCAAAGAGTTATACAACATCATTACTCCTAACCTTAACGCCATCGACAAAAAGGTAGTAGAGGTAACTCTTCAAGGTAAACCGCCACAAAGCGAAGAACCTCTAAAAGGCCCAATAGAAAATAATCAGGAAGTAACTTCCGAAATAATGCCTCTCAAAAAGGTCATGGGGCTGAGATTATGGTTGCCAGACTACCAGAGAGATTATTGCTGGGAAGAAAGGAACATCACAGACCTTTGGAAAAACCTTTTGAAAATTCAAAAGGATAAGCCGTTTCATCTTGGGACTCTAATCCTTCATGCAAACACTGAGAAAGGTGTCTATGACATTATCGACGGTCAACAACGCCTTGTAACACTTTCCCTGATTCTCTGGGGATTTGGTTACGATGGCAATCTGCCTCTTTTGAGTGCAGAATATACGTTGCCCGAGTCAATACGAAATATTGGTAACAGTAAGTTTATCATCAAGTCTTTGATTGAGAGGTCAGAAAACAGGGAAGATTTACTTGACAACATATTGAAAGAAGTGTCATTCGCTGTTCTTGTTGTGAATGGATCCAATCTTGACTTGGCTTATACCTTCTTCAATAACCAGAACTCTAAAGGCGTTCCTTTGTCGGATTTCGACCTTTTGAAAGCCCACCATTTACGGTTCATTCCGGGAAAAGAAGGTGGACAGGCTGAACACATGGCAAAGAAGTGGAATACCGTTTCCTCTTTGCCTCCCTCATACGGAGAAGCCAACTCACTGGCACGAGTTTTGGGCACACACTTATATCGTCTTCGCAAATGGATGAGAAGAAAAGACTCTGATGAGAACTCCTACCGATATGTTCAGCACGAATTTCAAGCAGCCCCGATAATTCCGGACATACCGCCATTCGGCGAACAGTTCCGCTTTTATGAAAAGATACAAGGCGGCACGCACTTCTTCGTATATGTAGAGACTTTTATTCAAAGATATGAACAGTTCTGTAAATTGGAACCGGTCAAACTTCTAAGGAAAAATCTATCTGAAAGTCGCTACGAGACCTTTGCGGATTCAATCGAGACACTTCTGTTTGGCTATTATCTGAAATTTGGCAATCAATACATCGCAGAAGCACTGTTCTGTATTGCCCGACTGATGGCTCTGTATCGCTATAACTCCTATGCAGTGGCATCAAGTGGCGTTGGTGTCAGAGAATTTGCCAATAATAGTGAGATTATTCTCATGATTGATCAGGCTACTTCACCCACATTCTTTTTGGCGGAAGTTCTGGGCAAATTCGATAGTTACACAAATGGAGATTATCCCATACGCACAGGTCTTGATCTTGATGAAGCCCGCGGTGTCCGTTGGGGTATATATACTGCATTGAGGAATATTTTCAGAGATCCCAAACTGGAAATAACAGACTCGTACATCCTTCATAAAATCTTTGAGGAATATGGAAGAAAATAAATCATACTGCATAGTTCCTGCTGACGTTGCGAATGAAGAGAAGCACATGCTCTTTCGCATCCCGCTGTATCAGCGTCTGTTTGCTTGGTCGCCATATGAGGTAAATCAACTTATGGAGGACTTGAAAAATCATTTCAAGAAGCATGAAAAGGACTCCAAAAAGTATTACCTCGGTATGCTTACTGTTGTCAAACAAGACGGCAGACTTGATTTGATAGACGGACAGCAGCGCATGACTGTACTTTCGCTGTTGTCAATTGGCTTCATGCGTGCTCTTGAACACGTTGATAAAGCGGTGTCAGACAAGTGGAAGAAAGTTCTTTGCGATGAATCCGGAAAGCCACGACTTTTCTTCAATGGTCGCAGTGATGACTATGCATATCTACAGGCATTATCCAATGGCGAGAAAACCACATACGTCAATCAAAAGATGAGTGATGGCCTTGAAACAATCTCCGATTTTCTTACAGAAAATTTCAAAGATGATACGAAACAACTGATTAAATTTGCCAATCAGGTATATGACCGCATGGCATATTTTATCACGGAATTGCCTGAACATTATGTGGAGAATCCGTCGTCTCTGAACGAATATTTTGAGGCAATGAACTCCAGTGGCAAAGCATTGGAGCAGCATGAGATTCTTAAAGTAGCCTTGTTGCAAGACCAACCGGATTCAAAGAAGATTGCTTTTACAAAGCTCTGGAATAGAATATCTAACTTCAGTATGCCATTGCGACCCAAAGTTGAAGGTCGTAAGGATCCAAGTCAAAACATTGGCGTTGAAAGACAAAACAACCTATACAAGGAGTATATCGAAGCATGTCGTAACGAAAATTATGACTGGCTTATCGACGAACTTTGTGTCTCAGCGGAAAATGAAGCGGCTCAATCCATTGCAAGCATCGGTATTGAAAAGAAAGAAGATAACAATGCCGACCGTTTTGATAAAGAGGATGCAATCCTGTCTTTTGCCAAGTTCCTACTGATAGTATTGGCTATTCATAACGGTGATGATGCCATAGCCCGACAAAATACATCAAAGCTTCTACAGACGTTCAGGGAGAATCCGCCTAAAGATCTGGAAAAATTCTACCATCAGCTTCTGCAATATCGTCTTATTCTGGATATGTATGTTGTCAGAATCGAGAACACTGCTGGCGGCGGTGTCCACACTCTGATAGCACGAAACGAAGACAATGAAGATCTAAAGAAGAAAGCTAATGAAAGAGTAAGACAGTATCAGGCAATGCTTGATGTTTCAACTGAACTGCATATATGGCTGCTCCCGTTGCTGAAATCACTTGCAGAGAAAAACCTTACTCAGTCTGAAATTCTACGTAATCTTATCGAAACGGATAAGAAAAATTCTCATCAGACCTGTCCCGGTCTGGATGAACTGGTATTCAGTAATCGCAACCGTTCCCGATATTGGTTCTGGCGACTTGATTACGCTATTTGGGAGAAACAACTGCTTGCCAAGGAAGAAGAAGATGTTTTTGCTGAATTTGGATTTGGAGAAAAGGCTGTTGACAAACAGGCAATTCTTGAATATGAATTTAGGGAGAACCGATCCATTGAGCATCTGCATCCCCAAGATGAGACAAAACAACCTGATAAATGGGAGTGGGATGAGATTAACCGATTCGGTAATCTGGCTATGATTTCTTCAAGTTTTAACTCTGAACAGAGAAACTGGCTCGTTGATTCCAAGCTGGAAAATATAAAGCCTCAGGTTGATAATAAGAGTTTGCAGAGTCTTAAACTGTACTTCATGTATCTACAAGCCAAGAAGGATGGCGGTTGGAAGCAGGGAGAGAATGGCTCTATGCAGACACATGAAAGAAACATCTATAAGTTGCTTGAAGAAAGCATGCTACAATACGAAGATGGACAACAGTAATTTGAAAGAAAGGAACTTTGAGGAAGACATTGAGCAATGGCTGCTTGAAAAAGGCGGTTATGAGCGTGGCTTCCAAATGACATACCACAAAGACGCAGCCATTGATTTGACTGTTCTCCAAGATTTTATCTCAGAGACACAGCCGAAGGAATGGGCGCGTTATCAAAAAATCTATGGTGCAGAGAACGCTACTGACCAGTTCTATAAGGTGCTGCAAGATGATATATCACGTTACGGTCTGATATACGTACTCCGCAACGGCATTGACGACCACGGCGTGAAAATCCGTATCGCCTACTTCGCTCCCGCCTCCGAACTGAATGAGGAACTGATGCGTAAGTATCGTGCCAACCGCCTTCATGTCATCCGACAGTTCGCTTACACCTCTAAAAACCGCAACACCATCGACATGGTGCTGTTACTAAACGGCATCCCGGTTGTCGCCCTGGAATTAAAGAACCAGTTGACAGGTCAAAGTGTGGAAGACAGCAAGCGGCAATGGATGGAAGACCGCGACCCCAATGAGTTCATCTTCCACTTCAATAACCGAATACTTGCTTATTTCGGCGTTGATCTCTATGAAGTGGCAATGACCACTCAGATTCAGAAGGAGAAGACGTTTTTCATCCCGTTCAATCAAGGCAGCAACGGAGCTGGAAATGTAGGAGGAGCAGGCAATCCGTCAGTCCCCGAAGGAGAGTATGTAACCGGATATTTCTGGGAGAGAGTGCTTCAACGTGATGCGTTGCTTTCAATTCTCCAACGATATATTTCTGTTCAGAAAGAAGAAAAGATAAAGATTGTTGTCAACAAATCCGGCAAAGAGAAAGAGGTTAAAGAGGAATCGACAAAGATAATCTTCCCCCGTTTTCATCAGCTTGATGTTGTTGAAAAACTGACAGCAGACACCGCAACCAACGGTGCCGGTAAGAACTACCTCATCCAGCATTCGGCAGGCTCCGGCAAAAGTAATTCAATCGCTTGGCTGACATATAGACTTGCCTCGTTGCACGATACAAATCAGAAAGACGTTTTCGATACAGTGTTTGTTATAACCGACCGTCGCGTGCTCAACCAACAGTTGCAGAACACCGTGCTCGGATTCGACCACAAACTCGGTCAGGTTGAGATAATCCGCGATGGCGACCCTTCATCAAAACTCGGCGACATAATCCGTGACGGCAATGCCCGAATCGTAATATGCACACTCCATCGTTTCCCATACATCTACGACAAAGTAGGCAGTCAGAGCGGCAAACGTTATGCAATAGTTGTAGATGAAGCTCACAGCAGCCAGAGCGGTAAGAACGCGGAAAAGACTAAAGCCGCACTCGCCGATACAGACGAAGCTCTTAAAGAACTCGCAGAAATCGAAGAAAAAGAGGTTGAGCAGCTTGAAAAAGAGAAAGACGCCCTGATGGAAGACCTGCTGACCCAAGGCCAACATGGCAACCTCTCGTTTTACGCATTTACCGCTACCCCTAAGCCCAAGACATTGCAGACATTCGGCATAGCCTATCCCGACCCCGAAAAACCGGGACAGGTGAAGCACAAGCCGTATCACATCTATTCGATGCAACAGGCAATCGAAGAGGGATTCATCAAAGATGTTCTGCTGAACTTCACTCCTATAGCCACAGCCTACGAAGTTGCAAAGAACGTTGCGGAAAATCCGGATTATGAAGAGACGCCTGCGACAAGGGCAATAAAGGCATTCCATGACAATCATCAGCACGTGATTGACCAAAAGATTGAGATTATGGTTGAGAAAATACGTGAGGTGACTCTTCAGCGCATGGAGGGCCAGGCAAAGACTATGATTGTTTGCGCCAGCCGCGCCCACGCTCTGCGCTATTATATGGCAATGAAGGAATACTGTAAGCAGAAAGGATATACAGATGTCAATCCACTCGTTGCTTTCTCAGGGAAGCTGGAATTTGGAGGCGAGACCTACACCGAGTCACAACTCAATTCCACACCCGAGCGTAAAATCAGCGAGGAAAGGTTGCCTCTATATTTCGCAAGCGACCTTTACAATGTCCTTTTTGTAGCCGATAAGTATCAGACCGGTTTTGATGAGCCTAAACTTCATACAATGTTTGTGGATAAGCGGTTAAAGAATGTAAAAGCCGTGCAGACACTGTCGAGGCTCAACCGCTGGCAGAAGTTGAAGAAAGACACGTTTGTATTTGACTTCTCAAATACTGCCGATGAAATCAAGAAGGCTTTTGAGCCGTTCTATACAGCGACCGACCTTGTGGAACCGGTAGATGTCAATTACGTTTATCGATTCCGCAAAGATATAGCGCAACATCATATCTGGAGCGAGAACGAGGAAGAAGCTTTCTACGAAATCTACAAGAAATATCGAGGCAAGAAGAATGCTTTGGCGGCACTGTCAGGATTCTTCAAACCGATAATGAGCCGATTCGATGCGCTGGATGAAGAAAAGCGATTTGAACTCAGGTCAAAAGTAAAGAACTTCGTCCGCTTCTATTCCTATATGGCTCAGATTGCCCGCACTTTCGACAAATCGCTCTACAAGGCTTATATCTTTGCTGATACGCTGTATAAACTTCTGCCGAAGACTCCGCATGAAAGACCTGACCTGTCTAAGAAAATAATGCTGGTCAACTCTCAGTTCAAGCAGGGTGACACCGTGGCAATTACTCTTGAAGGGAACCAGTCCGTCAAGGGTGAATCTAGCAATGGCGGAGCCAAGCCGGAAACAAAACGCGACCTGCTCGGCAATATCATAGACAAAATAAACATCCTGTATAAAGGAGATTTCTCCGAAGCCGACAGGGTGATTGTCGAGGCTATCGTTAACAGGCTTACCACGACAAAAGAGGCAAAGAAACTTTCAAAGAAAGCTAACAACAACGGGAAGCAGCAGTTTATGGAAGCGGTCTTCCCCAACGTGTTCGATGATATAGCAACAACGCTTTATGAGGAACAGACCGAGGCATTCAAGTCGCTCTTTGACAATGGCGAGAAATACCGTCAGATAATGTCGCAGATGGCAGCGGCTCTTTACGACCATTTCCGCGATGCTCCATTGGTATTTGACCCCGAGGCATTCCGCAAATCGCTCTATATGGCATTTAGCGATGAATTTGCCGATTTCCCCGGACTTCGACCTCTCAATGAAGTCATAGATGTCTTTGTGAAAGTTCTTCAGGCATCTTCACTTCCCAGTCTTGACGGAGCGAATGACTTGCTAATAGACTCGTTCAACCGCCTGTTTGCCGATAAGAAGTTGACACTGGTTGACCGTCGCCGGCATTTCAACACCATTCTCACCAAGTTTGAGACATATCTGAAGAAACTCTATTGGCTGATTCATGGCGAAGAACTGCGCAACACTCGCGACCCGCAGAAAACACCTGCATTAGCAGATTGTATTTTCGCATTTGAGGAACTGAAATCCCTCAAATTCAAACAGCGTGAGAAATACAAGCGAATGTATGGCTACCTTGACACCATGCGTAATCTGCGCAATGATGAGAGCCACGTCACTCCGGATGCGTCCGAAGAAGAGGTCATAGCATCGTCACGTATCGTTACAACGTTATATCTCTACATCACAGCACATTCTATCACTGAACTCGAAATATCCGGTAAGATATAAAACTATGTCTAATCCAAGCGTTACAACCAATCGGCTCCATTTTGAAGACCTCGAACCAAGACGTTTTGAGGAATTGGGGTATCAATTACTGCATCGCCTTTATAAATGGGAGCGTCTTGACCATACCGGTGTTTGTGGTAATGATAGAGGCATAGATATGTATGGTATCACGAAAGATGGAGTTCATTGTTATTGCCAGGTCAAGAGATACCAGAAATTATCTCAGTCTGACATAAGGGATATATATTCCGCAATAGTCAACAACAATAAGGACGGTATTGAGCCAAATTCCAAATTCATCTTGATATGCGCATGTGATTTAAGCAAACAAGTCCTTGATGTAGCCTATGATGAAGGATACAAACATGGTTTCAAATCCGTAGAAATCATTTCCCGAACAAAATTAGAGAGCTTATTATATAATGGTCACAGGACATTATTAAGAACTTTCTTTGGCGCCGGGTCTAAAAGACAAGAGACCAATGCTGCAAAAATCAGGCGACAAGCTCGTGCCAAAAAAAATGTTATAAATTATTGCTGTCCGGTAAAACTTTGACATGATAGGAAATGGACTATTTTTATCTCATACAGCATGAAACAAACTCGTATAGATGTCTTTTAAGGGCTTTTTGATGCTTAATGCTACCAATTTCACATCGCCTCAAATGACAAGCCCTTTTTCGTAAAACAGGTGTAACTTATTATATTTGTAGAGAATATATGATTTTGTCTTTTTTTACCGGACAGCAATAGTTATAAATAAACTCATGCGGAAGGATCTTGACCGTATTCCGTATGAGACTATTGCCGCAAATCCAGATATAAAGTTTATTACCGATAAACTCATGCTCCTTTCTGCGCAGTCCTCTTTGGCAGCCGAAAGATATGGTGAAGATACTACACATGGATTTGCATTCCCTATAGATTTCAAAGATGAGGGTTTGGAATTATCTTTGCCACTAATGCGAAAGGTAATATTTAATTCAAAATCCGATACTTGGCGCTTTAATACTGAAAGGTCCCCGATTATTGGTGAAGATGAATATGTGTTGGAATGTCAAGAGGTTGTGATACTACCATATTACAATATAGTCGAAATAGAAGAAGACGGAGACCAATATTATAATTATCCCATACTTCATTGTCAGACTGATGAGTTGATGGATGCTTTCTCAAAAATTACAGCCAAACACCATCATACAGGCATAATATTTGACGAGTCCATCGATTTAATACCGGAGGAAATATCTCTTATTCATTCTCATATCGAAACGAACTTAAAAAAGAAGCAACATGGCAAATCTTAGCTTCATTGACAAACAATTGATTGAAGACGTTCTTGGGATGGGCGGTGGATATGTTCTTGATTTTTCAAATCGAACATTCGATGAGTTTATGACCGAGGTCATTGGAGAATCAATCTACACCAAGTACCCATATATGTCAAAGGCTAACTTATTGCGCAAATTTATAGCGGATTATCCAGACGCATATGTTGGGAAGATGATAGTTTTGGCTATTAAGTATATGCGCAGTCGAAATTTGGTAACGCCAACAAATGAGGCTAAGGTTAACGAACTTCTTTCATTTGGTCAGAGCAAATTGGGAAGAACACCCAAAACTAAGAACAGTGAGCATCCAACCCCTAACCCATCAGTAAACATTCAAATCGATTATCAGGAACTTGTAACCGACCTGTTAAAATTGGATGCAATCAACGATACACAAAAAAGAGGATATGAATTTGAAAAATATCTAAATAAGCTGTTCGGCGTTTTTGGATTAGACCCACACGCTTCTTATCGCACTGATACAGACCAGATTGATGGCAGCTTTATCTTGAATGGTAATACGATACTGTTGGAAGCTAAGTATCGTGCAGCACAACTGTCTAAGAATGACCTCATCCTATTTGAAAACAAAGTCTCCCGGAAATCTCAATTTGCAAGAGGGTTATTTGTGTCCCTGTCTGATTTTGATGAAAATGTCGTAAATTATTTCAAGGATAGATCCTCACGCATCATTGCTTTATCTGTTCCTGAAATTTACATGATGTGTAGCCAAGAACAAGATTTGAGGGATGTCCTGACAAGAAAATTCCGGTATCTCGATGAATACGGAATCATTTATCGACATATCAATATGCTCTTTTAATGCCAATTTTCATTTGATTGGGTCGGTGCAGTATTGACGGCGGCCGCAGCGTGTGCAGTGTTCACCTCGCCAAACGCTATCAAACTGCTCACAGGCGGCATCTATCAGAGGCGCTTCATCGGTTAGTATTCCGGCCTCAAAGTTGCGGCGGTTATTGCTCTTCATGCCTATTTCCGCACCTGTCAGATTGGCGGAGCCTATGTAGGCTGACTCGAAATCGAATATAAGCATCTTAAAATGGACTCGCGGGCATAGCATCCGTTCCAGTCCGGTTTTTAGAATCGGGTATCGGTCAAAATCCTCACGGAAAGCCGGACCCGGTTCTTTTGCATGGATAAGGCGCACTTCTACTCCTCTTTTGAGAAGTTTGGCAAGGACAGCAAGAAATGGCTCCGATGAATTGCCGGCTTTGACGTGAAGGTCTTTAATGTCGGCAGTACCTATCCAGAGCGACTTTCTCACGGATGCCACCTTTGCCACGACCTTATCGTAATGGTCTATGCCAGAGATAAACTCAACAGACATAATAAAGTCATGTTTTTATAAATTATTATATTGCTGTCCGGTAAAAAAAGACAAAATCATATATTCTCTACAAATATAATAAGTTACACCTGTTTTACGAA
>VSOC01000393.1 GCA_009774615.1 Lachnospiraceae bacterium | reverse complement strand
TTCGCGGATAAATAAAACCATTTTTTGCAAACATCAGTCTCCATTTTCGGGCATGACTCCCTGATTCGTCTTTTCCGCTCTTATTTTGAATAATCCCCTTTTCATTGAGCAAATTCATAAAGCCGATCTCATTATCCCTGCCATGAAGCTTTCCCACAAATGAAGAATTAGCAAAAACACAAAAGCCTTCCTGAATGCGATTCGGGTTCCTTAAACCAGTATTGCCTACCAGCCAGATATCAATTTGTTCATCCATCCGATTACCTCATATCAGAATCCCACAAATAAATATTCCTGAACCCTGTTTCTGCTGGTTTTCGCATTATTTTGGTTTCCAAATGAATACATGTAGTCTATCGGAATCACCTCCACCTGCTTTTTATATTTTGCCATAATAGCAACCATTTCTTCCTGCGCGGGTAAACTGTTCGAGGAATATGACACAATTAAAATACTGTCCTTAAACTTCTTGAACAATTGATCAAAAGCATCCGTTGCTCCTCTGCGTGTCGAAAAGGGTGTCGGATAGGACTTGAATTTTTTTGTCAAAGTATTCTGCTGAATTTCCACTCCTTTCCAGTCACGGGCGAGACCTTCTACAAAATGATATCGCCTCACATATTCATTATCAGAAAGCGGCGAATAATACGGCGGATCGATGTACACAAGATCCGGCGTTCCCGCTTTCAGCTCCATAGCATCTCCATGCTTTGCTTTATTCGTTCTGCCATTATCAAACACTGCCTTATTCACTGCCTGCACTGCCTCTAAAAACTGTTGTTCCAGGGATTTCTTTAAATCCATCCGGCCATCATTATACCGATCTCCCGTATATGTAAAAATCCCGCGCGGCCGTTTCTTCGTACAGGCACGAATTAAAGCAGTCATGGCAATGGCGTGCTTATACGGATCCTTTATGGATGCAATATTCATTCTCAGGGTATCAATCCTGTCATTTTCCTCATCTGTGTAATACAAGCCCTGAAATGTATCCGCAACAAAATGATCCGACTCTTTATACTGAACCAGAAGCCTCTCCGCCTCCTCCATGGACAGGGTGATCCCATTATTTTCAATCATCGCTTTTGCAAAGACTGCGGACATCGCCATATAGTCATTGCTTATCACTGCCTTTCCCTGAGCTTTGAACATATACCCGACGATCCCTGAGCCGGCAAATAAATCTACTGCAGTGTCAAACGAAAACTGAGCTGCGACCGACCAGATTTCAGAGAGCAATTTACTTTTAGAACCCATGAATCTGGTAGCCGGATACTTTAAAACCTGCTCCGGTAATGGTTCCGAAACCGGCCTGAGCATTGTTTTTTTTCTTGGTGTGACTGTAACTATGACATCCTCTCCCCTTCTGTTATTTCCACTGCAGGATATATAACGCTTTGTCTGAATTACTTCAATATTAAATGGCTTATACAATTCATGTACCAGCGAATGATTCGAGTTTGTAAGAATCACATGACATCCCAGCTCCTGCAATCGTAATACCTCATTCGCCAATTCCACATGATCCTCCTCATAAAACTGCTCCTTTGTATAACGTTTAAAATCCGCATACTCCGAAACAGGAAGATATGGCGGATCCAAAAAGATAAAATCGCCGGCTTTTGCGTACTCATGCAACACCGACAGATAATCTCCGCATACGATGACCGCCCTCTTCAATATCTCTGATGCCGTGTGCAACGCATCTGCATCGCAGAAATTGGGAGCCTTATATTTTCCAAACGGAACATTAAACTTTCCCTTTTTATTTACCCGGTAAAGGCCATTAAAGCAGGTCTTATTCAAATAAATTGTCCTTGCTGCAGCCTCCGGTTTGGTTAGATTCTGCCATTCCAAATTGCGGACATGATAAAACATCTCCTGAGTATTTTCGTATTTTTGTAAGCAATCTATCACTGTATCAACATCATCTGCAACCTGCCGATACACATTAATCAATTCCGGATTACTGTCAGAAATAATCGCATGATCTGGATTCAATGCAAAAAACATTGCACCCCCGCCGATAAACGGCTCTATATATCTGTTATAGGAAGCGGGAACCTTGGGCAATAAATTTCCTAACATTTGTGTCTTCCCGCCCGCCCATTTTAATATAGGCTTCGCCTGCACATTATTCTTTTTTTTCATTGCCTGCTGTGTCATTCCGTTTCCTTTCCCTATGACTGATTCCCCACCATATAGTATACCTCTAAAAATCAGCAAAAGCAATAATATAGGGGTACTTTTCACGGGGAAGGGTTCCGGGGGGGACGCCTTGG
>VSOC01000392.1 GCA_009774615.1 Lachnospiraceae bacterium | reverse complement strand
AGTACGTGAGGCGGAATCTGTATTAAGCGCCATTACAAAGGGCATGGACAGTTTGAGCAACGCCCAGTACCTGACTGGACAAGGGCCTTCCGGGGTTGACGGAAAAGGTTACACCCTTCCCACCTCCTATGAGGCAAGAATGGAGCTGGAGTCCTCTACGGCAGCGCTCATGTATTTTGGAGAAAAATATATTGAGGACGAAGGGCTGCGGAAAGAATTTGAAGGCTTAGTTGAGGATTATTACGCTCACAATACGGAAGTCTTAGGTGAGTACACGAACCCAATGGAGCAAATGGATAAGGCAGTGAGCAAATTCCATGAAACTTCCGGGAACGGGCAGTACAATGACCTTTTCGCAAAGGCGAGTTCTCAAAATTCGGATCGGGTTGCTTATTCCAAATATATGGGAAGTATCACCCATACAAAGGAGGAAGAACAGCAATATGGAAATGAGTTGTCTGGATTATTTGAGCAGTTAAAACGCAATCCCTCTAGTCAGACTGATATTTGGAGCAAGATACAAAACACCATGTTAAATTACGCTACTAATGGAGGCGGCAGTGAGTCAATCCGGGGACAGGTGCTTGCCGGCGCAAGTGATTCCTTTAGCCGTATGGAACATTGCTGGTCACTGTTACTGAATAACCAATAATCTGTACCACCACTATCCGAAAATTGATAAAAGAAAAGACCTTGCTACAAAATAAGGACGGGGAAGCTGCCATGTACCGGGAAATGGAAGGCAGTTTCCCCGCTAAAAAATATCTCTTTAGGTATCCCTATGGAAATATTTATATGAAATGGTAAAGAATCCAAACCTGAGAGATTAAAACACATTTTAATTTAACTTGAAAAGAATCGGGCGACATGGTTTTTTGTCTGACCGATTCTTTTTTGTTTTTAAAAAAGATGATTTACTCCAAACTTTTTAAATTGGATTTATTCTGGACAGCCAATAACTGCTCTGCCAGATAATCCAAAGTCCCCAGAAGGATAAGCTGGTTTGTCCGGTTGCAGGCCCTGAACTTTCCAATGAAGCGCTGGATTTCTTCCTCCTGCTCGTCTGGGGATACATTAAACAAATCACTTGTGGACAGCCCCAGGCGGTTGATGATGGGAAAAAGAATCTCATAGGAGGGATTCATCTTCCCTGTTTCAATATTCCTGATGGTTTTCACGGATACACCGGACTGATCCGCCAGTTCCTGCTGGGTCAGCCCACAATGTTTTCTTGCGGTGCGGATACAAGCACCCAAATATTTTATCTTGTCAACCGGCATAATTAGTCACCTCGTATCTATTCTATCTTACCGGTTCATGGTTTCATATTACCTTATAGGTTCTCTAAAAAAGGTAATATTATGCCTATTTTGAATAAGCATACGATTCAGCCCCCTATGGGAAGTGGAAGCCAGATAAAAAAAACGGCTTCTCGTAGCAGGGCTTAATTGTGCGCCGCCTATGATTTGCTGTCGGAGGAAATCATGGCGGGCAATGTTTATCTCCATAAACAATCAGTAAAACCAGGTAATAAACCAAAAAAAGCATATACTTTTCAGGGGGATTCCCTATCCCAAAACAGGCACGATTAAGCCTATATAAACACCGTTATCAAACCTTATACCGAACACAAGAGTACAACGTCAGGATCGCTAATCAATATCCTGGCGTTTTTATTTGTCGATTTTTGTCGGATTCTCCCGCTATTCACCAGTGCCGTGGGCCGCCCTTCATCAATTTTCACTTCAAAAAATTGATGAAAGGAGTAACCGGCAATGACTGAAGAATATTGGATTGAAATATTAAAGGCAGAAGATCGCTTGTTAGACAACTCTGACCGGAAGTATCGGTATCACTGCAAATCTCTGGAAAGCATGAGCGAGGAATTAACGTTTCAGGAACGTTACATAGACACGGAAGAAGATTTTACCATACTGTGCGGAATCCGGGACTTTACCGACCTGGTTCAGAATGAGGAATTAGCGGCTGGACTGCGCCGCCTCACTGACCGCCAGCGGCAGGCGATACGGCTTCGTTTCTGGGAGGGATATCAATGCCAGGAGATTGCCGTCATGTTTGGCTGTAGTCCGGCGGCGGTAACGAATTTAATACAGCGGGCTTTTAAACAGCTCCGCATTTACTTAATGAGATCCTCCATTCCGCCGCCTTCGGCTGGCGGCACAAATAGTAATGAAAGTATCGACTATCCTCCACGTTGTACCTATA
>VSOC01000391.1 GCA_009774615.1 Lachnospiraceae bacterium | reverse complement strand
CGGAAGAAAATAGCTACTATGTTATTGGATGCAGCAGAAAACATTGCCAGGCAGCATTGCAATAAAATATATCTGGATGTATGCTTAAACAACGACTACGGACCTGCCCAGAGATTCTATATAAAAAGAGGCTATATTCCTGATGGAAAAGGGGTGTATTATAAAGAAAAAGTATGTGAAACAGATGCTGTTTGCAGGAATGATGATGAGCTGACACTATGGCTGGCAAAAGAATTGTGAATCGTATCTCAAACTATCTGAATTTAGGAGGAGAGATAAAATGGTAGAATCGGGGTTTAAGACAAAAGCACAGGAATTGATTAAGTTGATGGTAGATACGATTGCAGACAAAGAATACGCAAAACTTGTATCCAGCATTCCACCAAAACTTTCATGGGCCGCTTTTATTGACGCAGAACCGACATCAGAAAATGCCTGCCTGGGATTTGGGAAGTGGTTGGTTGAACAATTGGCTATGTGGGAAGAATATGAAGATAAAGAGTTTGTGGTAGACCATTTCCAAAAATCCTGTATGGAAGATATAGATGATACGGACGAAGCAAGGCTTGAAACGGATAATAGTGATGTGGTGTGTTACAGACCAAAGAGTTTCGGAGAAGAGTTGGATTTTTGGTTTGAAATAGAGTTTTTCACAGAGGATGGGCAAATAAAGGCGGTATTCGATGTAAATATATAAAAGCTCAACTTCCGGTTTGAAGGAGGTAACACAAATGGATATATCTTTTTTCTCTAATGATTATACTGTACGCCGCATGGAGAAAGCGGATGTCGCGGCTATATATTTACTGTGCAGTAAAAATGGTTTGTATTACCAATACTGTCCGCCATTTGTGACAGAACAGAGTATTCTTGATGATATGAAAGCTTTGCCTCCAAATAAAGAAATGTGTGACAAATATTATGTAGGGTATTACAAAGGGGAAGAATTGATTGCTGTAATGGATTTTATTATGGCATACCCTGATGAAAAAACTGCTTTCATAGGCTTTTTTATGACAGCGGCATCGATTCAAAATGCTGGCATTGGAAGCAGCATTATTGACGATCTGTGCCGCTATCTGGCCGACATCAGGCTTTCGAGCATACGGCTTGGCTGGGTTAAAGGCAATCCCCAGGCAGAGCATTTTTGGCATAAAAACAATTTTAAAGAAACGGGGATTACATACGACACGGATAACTACACTGTGGTTGTAGCTCAACGAGTTTTATAAATCAGGATTTGATAAGGGGAGGAGACCCAAATGTCAGAATTACACAGTATTCCACTTACTTGCAAAGAAGGCGTGTACAGCGTTTTTGATTTTTATCAGGACGCCGATGGTGAGGACGCAATCTTCTTTGACTCGGACCCACACTATCAAAAGCGCACCTCGGATATCCCAGGGGGGCAGGACTGGCGCGGGATGACGCTGTACAGCGTTCCGGAGAAGGACATTTTTCGGACGCTGCGCGCCTGCTATGGGGAGGACGGAGGGCTTCTGAAGATTACGGCTGTGCTGAACGGTCACGAAACACTTTTGTATATCCGCTATGAAGATGAGGAAGATGCCAGGAAGAAAATCCGGAGATTTGCAATCCGAAACGCAAACGCCATCATTGAGCAGATCCAGCAATGCAAGGATGATGTGGCAAGGCTTTTCGTTGATTATTACATTGATTCGGAAACGATCGATTATCATGCGATGATCGGCACCGTAGCGCAGATGGAGGCGGTCAGACAGAAATACCATGACGAGGATTCCTGTGACTGCTCCGGTAACTATCCGTCTGAATACATTAAGGGTGACAGTGAGATGCTGATTACCATGGTGCGCTGTGCCGAGGGCCATCCGTCAGCGAACTTCCGGTATGCAGTGGAAATTATGTCAAAGCACATCGAGAAGTACGCCTTGCCAGCCTTGCGCAGGACTGAGGATTTCAAATTTATCTGCGAGGAATACGATTAAGCAGCTGAGTGCGGATGGCGGAACAGAAGGGGGCGAACAAGATGTCAAAGCATAGCTTAAATATAGCCGTTAAATATGGGGAATCTTTAAGAGAATTTCGTGATCAATCCGAGGCTGAAGATTATTATATTTCATATAAAGACGATTTGCTGAACAGATTGAAGGCAATTAGTACGCAAGCGTCCGCGTTTTTTCCTGACTATACGATTGAAAGCCTGAAAAAATTAGAAAATTGGTATTTTAATTTATATGAGAAACAATCATTTGATAAGGCAGGATCAACACAAGAAGACTTTGAAAGCATGATGTCTGTTTATTGGGGCGAGGTCATTATTAAAAATAACGAAGACGCTGAATGGGTAGTTGAGGAATATCCTTTTTCACAAAAAAAGTATGAATTGTTGGTACATAAAGGGTTTTGCAGTGTATCAGTAGTTGATAAATATCATGATCTGTATCACAAGCAGGGCAATAAGCGAAGAAATCTGTTATTTAGAGAGTATAACAGGTATTTTGCAAGATAGCTTTCCACTTGTAGATGAAGCAGGGAAACAGTACAGGACTTTTTCCAAGAAGGCAAAGGAACCTGAGTATAAACCGGCGCCCTGTGACATTTCTGTGAGAATTGGCTGTTATGATAGTGGTATCACAGACAAACTATACCTTGTGTCACGAAGTGCCCCAGCTCTGAAAGAGCATGAATTACGGTATGCCCTTGGGTATGATTTTGTGTAAAATTTCAAGATACTATGAGGTGTGAATTTATGGAACTCAGGGATGTGGAAATATGTTTGGGGATACAATTTCCGGAATTATTTCATACGATCAATAACAGTGGGATGATGGATTACTTAAGGCACTCTAGGGAATGGATCGAAGATAAAATCGCGAACGATATGAATTATGTATGGCTGGGAGATTTTTTAGGAGAATGGATGGGCAATTGCTGTCTGTTTGCTTTTGAGAACCTTCCAAGTGCCTCTGATGAACTGTACGAATGT
>VSOC01000390.1 GCA_009774615.1 Lachnospiraceae bacterium | reverse complement strand
CCTCCTACAATCTTAGTCTCATCCCGGACACCTACCTGCCTCAGTTCAATCCTTGTCTTGAAAACAGATGCCAGATCCTTCACCAGCTCCCGGAAATCGATTCGCCCGTCTGCGGTAAAGTAAAACAGAATCTTATTATTATCAAAAGTATATTCCACATCAATCAGCTTCATCTCCAGCCCATGCTTGCGGATCTTTTCCTGACAAATACCAAAAGCATCCTTTTCCTTCCTTCGGTTGCTCTCTTCCTTTGCCCTGTCTTCTGCTGTCGCCATGCGGATCACAGACTTCAGTGGCTGAATTACCTTGCTATCCTCCACCTGCCGGTTTCCCAGTACCACATAACCATATTCCACACCCCGCGCTGTCTCCACGATTACATGATCCCCGCTCTTAATCTCCATCTGTCCCGGCCCAAAATAATAGACCTTTCCTCCACTCCGAAACCTGACTCCTATCACTGTTATCATAAATTAATTCTCCCTTCCGCCTTCCTTTATCACCAAAAGCATCAATTCCAATGCCAGTTCCATATTTACATTCGCATTCAGGCGCATTCTCGTCTTAGTGACTGCATCAGCTATTTTTCCCAGTTTATCGTAACTGCTTCTCCTTCCTTCCTCTTCGATTGCCGGATACTCTTCCTTAAAAATCAGCAGATCTCCATCTTTCGTTGATTTTAAAACCAGTACATCCCGGTACCACATCTCGATAAAATCCAGACATTCCTGAATATCTGCCTTTTCCTCCTTCAACCTGCGAATCGTATCCAGAATTTCAGAAATATCTGTCTCATGTATCTTCTTCAAAAGCTGCAAAACAGCCTGATACATCGCCTGAAAATTCTCTGAAGATGCAATCGAAACAGCCCTTCCCAAATTCCCCCTGGCAAATGCACTGTAGATCTCTGCCTGCGTAACAGATACTCCCAGCCTTTCTGTCAGATATCCTCTCACCACAGAATCTTGTAGCGGCTTTAGCTTAAGCTGTATGCACCGGGAAAGAATGGTAGGCAGAAAGGTTTCCTGATTAGCAGTCAGAAACATCAAGACAGCATAACCTGGAGGCTCCTCAATCGTCTTCAGTATTGCATTCTGCGCCTGTATTGTCATTTTCTCCGCTTCATCCACAATATAAATCTTATAATCACCACTATATGGCATAATTGAGATGGTATCATGAATCTGTTCCCGAATATCATCCACACCAATACTGGCAGCCTTTTCATGTGTCACTTCAATCAGATCCGGATGATTATTACTGAGAACCTGCCTGCAGGCACGACAATGCATACACGCTCTTCCTGACCCTTCCTCACAGAGCAATGCCAGAGAAAACGCACGGGCAAGCATTTTCTTACCCATGCCGTCCTCCCCGCTGAGGATATATGCATGAGAAACCTTCTTCTGTTCCATGGCTCTCTGAAAATGCTCTTTTATTGAATCATGTCCCACTATTTCATCAAATCCAGGCATGATGACTCCTTTCATACAGGAAAAAGTATAACATAAAATTGGACCCCTGTATAGAAAAATCCCTTTTACATCTCCTCCTTAATTTCCCTGATACAGCAATCGATATCATCATTTCGGTAAACTCTGGTGATTCCGCAGCCTTTTAATTTCTCTTCTGAGAAATCCTCTTCATCTGCCAGAAATCTTCGGCAAAGCTCTGCATAATTCGGCTCTCTCTGCTGACGCTCACGCTTCAAAGCACGTTCCAGACGTAAGCCATCCTCCACGACAATATAGACAGGAAACACAATCTCTGTTCCAAAATAATCCCTCAGCTTTTCATAAGATTCCAATGTGCCGATCGCCAGATAATCCTCCTCGCTTCTCCCTGTTATTCCGTCATCAACGGTCGCATAACTCCAGGGTCCGGCCATTGTCTGGTAGACTCTGAGTTCAATAATCTTTCCCCTGATCCGGAAATCCTCCAGCTGTTCCTGATTTACAAAATAATACTCTGTCCCCTGTCTCTCTCCATCCCTCATGGGACGTGTTGTATAGAGAACGACCGGATGAAGCTTCGGACATTCCTTTAAAAGTCTTTTATAAATGGTATCCTTTCCGGATGCACTTTTTCCCATCAGATAAAATATTCTACCCATGTTTTTATCAGTCCTCATCATCCTTGCTTCTATTATGATCCGATTGATTCCCTGACCCCATATCACAGACCTTCAGATATTCCGCCTTATGATCCTCCATTCCCTGGATCGGAAATCCCATCTCTTTATATCTGCAAATCTGCCCGATCAGATCCTGATCGATTCGTTCTCCCGGAGCGATAATCGGAATTCCCGGAGGATAGAGATAGATAAATTCTGAGGAAATTCTTCCCGCACAATTTTTAATTTTCAACCTTTCCCATCTTCCCTTCCTTGCCGCTGCGAATGTCATAGCAATCTCTGCACGGCGGCCCGGCCAAAACTCTGTGCATGAACTTTTTTCTCTTCTCTTATTTTTCTGAATCAACCACTCATCAATCTCCAAAAACGCATTCCGCAAAGAACAAAGTCCCTCCTCCGTATCCAGAAAAGTGGTAATCGCTACCACATAATCTGCCCCACACATTTCCATTTCCAGGCCATATTTATCCCTCAGTATCTTTCCCAGAGCCTCTCCGGAAAGAACAGATTTCCTGCATGAAACAACAATCTTGGAACAATCGATATCATATACCCCATAACTCCCGATTATATTTTCTCCTAACAGCTCCAGACATTTCATATTTGTGAGACCCTCCCGAAGCCGACGAAGTCTCTCTTCAAATCCCTGATAATACTCCTTCCCTCTTTCATTCATTTCAAAAATACATCTCTCGATCCCGGACAGTAATAGATAGGAAGGACTGCTGCTTTGATAAACCTGAAGATACCATTCCAGCCTCTCGATATCCACATATCCCTTCCGCACATGAAGCACTGCTGTCTGTGTGAAAGAAGGTAACGTTTTATGAAGGCTTTGAATCACCACATCCGCCCCACAATCCAGGGCAGACATGGGAAATAATCTTTTCCTTTCTCCCCTGTCAAAAGAAAAATGCGCTCCATGCGCCTCATCAACAATCAATGGAATTCCTCTTTGGTGTACTTTCTCAGCAATACCCCGGATATCTGATACGATTCCGTCATAAGTAGGAGAAACCACCAGCACTGCGCAGGCCTCCTGATTGTCTTTTAAAGTTTTTTCCACATCTTTTGCAGAAATCCCACCAGTTATCCACATTTTATCAATAATTTGTGGATAACTATAAACTGTTTTCAAATTATTGAGGATAATTCCATGATAAACAGATTTATGGCAATTGCGGCTGATAATTATCTTATCAGAATAGTTACTTACTCCACAAATTGCACTCAAAATCCCACAGCTGCTTCCATTTATCAAATAATAAGTTCGATCCGATCCATACACC
>VSOC01000039.1 GCA_009774615.1 Lachnospiraceae bacterium | reverse complement strand
GCTTTGGCATCTCCTCTGCACAGACCTCCTTCGCATAAGGACATCTCGTATGAAACCTGCACCCTGTCGGCGGTGAAATCGGGCTGGGAATATCCCCCTCAATCCCGCTCTTTTCCTTCATCCTTGCCAATTTCGGATTCGCCACGGGAATACTCCCTAAAAGCCCCTTCGTATAAGGATGAAGCGGATGCTTATAAATCTCATCAGCCTCGCAGACCTCCACAAGCTGCCCCAGATACATCACCCCGACATCATCCGACACATACCGAACCATCGACAAATCATGGGCGATAAAGAGGTAGGAAACCCCTTTCTCATCCTGGAAATCCTTCAATAAATTAATCACCTGCGCCTGAATCGACACATCCAGCGCCGAGATCGGCTCATCACAAATCACCAGTTCCGGCTGCAGAATCAAAGCCCTTGCAATTCCCACTCTCTGCCTCTGCCCCCCGGAAAACTCATGGGCATAGCGTCCGGCATGTTCCTTGGTCAGTCCCACCCGCTCCAGCATAGGAAAAATAAATTCATTTGCCTGATCTTTTCGCTTAACCACCCCGTGCGCCATCAAAGGCTCCGCAATAATATCCCTCACCGTCATCCTCGCATTCAGTGAAGCATATGGGTCCTGAAAGATCATCTGCATCTTTTTCCGAAATGGCTTTAACTGTTTCTGATTCAGGCCGCTAATCTCCTGCCCGTCCAGAAAAATCTGCCCGCCGGTAGGATCATACATCCGAATAATCGTCCGTGCACAGGTAGATTTCCCGCAGCCGGACTCTCCCACCAGCCCCAGTGTCTTTCCTCTTTCCAGAGTAAAGCTTACGTCATCAACTGCATGGACGATTTGTTTGGAGTTCAGCTTAAAATGTTTTGTCAGGTGTTTTACCTCAAGCATATTTTCCATGATTTCCTCCCATTCCCGTAACAGCCTCCGTCCTCATCACAGCCACAGCCTTCGTCTTCATCACATCGGTTCTCCCATTTCCGCCGCAGCCTTCTTTCCCCTGCCACAAAACGGATTATGTTCATCCGCCGGCGCGTCAGGATAGAGCAGGAAGCACCGGGACTGATGTTTTTGTCCGCATTCCACAAACTCCGGAAGCTTATCCTTACAGATTCTCCTCGCGTAGGGACAGCGCGGTGCAAACGGGCAGCCGGGCGGCGGGTTGGTCATATCCGGCGGCGACCCGGGAATCGGCGCTAATCTTTGGCGCTTATCCTGGTGAAGATCCGGAATCGACGCCAGAAGTCCCATGGTATAAGGATGGCTTGGCGCTTCAAAAATATCGTCAATCAGCCCCTCCTCCATAATCAGCCCGCCGTACATAACAATTACCCGGTCACACAATTCCGCAACCACGCCCAAATCATGGGTAATAAAAATAATACTGGTTCCGTACTCTTTTTCAAGTTCACGAAGCTGACAGAGAATCTGATCCTGAATCGTCACATCCAAAGCCGTTGTTGGCTCGTCAGCGATTAAAAGTTCCGGTTTATTGGCAAGAGCCATGGCAATCATCGCCCGCTGACGCATACCGCCGGAAAACTCATGCGGATAAGCATGAATCCTCTTTTCGGGTTCCGGTATCCGAACCTTGGCAAAGAGTTCCAGAACCTCTTTTTTTAACTCTTCCTTTGTCCTTTCTGGGTGATGTTCCTTAATCATCTCCAAAACCTGCTTCCCCACAGGAATTAACGGATTTAACGAAGACATGGGGTCCTGAAAAATCATGGAAATTTTTTCTCCCCGGATTTTTCGGATGGCCTTCTTTGAAAGTTTAGTTAAATCCTGCCTGTCAAAAATAATTGTTCCCTCTTTAATGCGGGCAGTATCTGCTAAAAGGCGGAGAATCGACATGGATGTAACACTCTTTCCGCTTCCGGACTCTCCGACAATCCCTAAAATTTCTCCTTTATGCACAGAAAAACTTACGCCCCGCACAGCCTGGACTTCGCCATTACTGGTCATAAAGGAGGTTTTTAAACGGTCAATTTTCAGTATGGGTTCCATCACATTTACCTCTTATTTCTTGTTGCTGTTCACAAGTGAACCGTAACTATTTCTTCAATTTCGGATCTAAGGCATCCCGCAGGCCGTCCCCCACAAAGTTAAAAGCAAACATAATCAAACAGATCACCAGCGCGGGAATAAACAGCTGATGAGGACAGGAGCGCAGGTTTTCCGTGGCATCATTGCACATGGTTCCCAGACTTGCCATCGGCGGCTGTAAGCCGATTCCCAGATAGCCCAAGAAGGCTTCCATAAAGATAGCCGAGGGAATCAGCATCGTTTCCGTAACCAGGATGGAACCCATGGCGTTGGGAATTAAGTGCTCCAGCAAAATCGTTTTCGTCGATGAACCGATGGTCTTTGCCGCAAGAACGAACTCATTCGCCTTTAAACTCAGCACCTGCCCGCGCACCACCCTTGCCATATCTACCCAGTAAACCAGACCCAGAGCCACGATAATGCTCTGCAGGCCCGAACCCAGAATCACCATAATCAAGATCACATAGAGCGTCAGGGGAACCGTACTGATAATGTCTACAATACGCATCATGATATTGTCCACATTCCCCCCGGCATAACCGGCAATCCCTCCGTAAAAAATTCCAATCACCATATTTACAAGGGCAGCCACGAAAGCCACCAGAAGAGAAATCCTCGTCCCGTACATCAGGCGGGTTAAGATATCCCTTCCCAGGTTATCCGTTCCCAGAACAAAAGATCGGTTCCAGACCACAGCCGTGGGATAGATGGTATTATTTTCAGGATTTGCAATCACATAGGGTTTCTGCCCGTAGTAAAGGGCAATCTCCGTCCCGTCACAGTCAAAAATCGTCATCATCCGATCCGACTCATCCCTGACCTTTTTTAACTGGCTTCCCAGAGTCCCGTCCTTTTCCACCCGCAGAACCTTTAACGCCTGTGTAATATAGAGATAGGCGGAATGATCAGGCGTTTCGTACACCTTCATCCTTGGCGGAATATTCACCACCTCCAGATTTTGGACAGAATAGCTGTACCGGGTAAAATACGGCCCCGCCAGAGCAAAAACAAGCAGCAGCACGATAATCACAAAACCGGCAATCGCTGTGGGCTTGTGCCGAAACCGAAACCATACATCTCCCGCAAAGGTTCGGTTCTTCGCCCATATCTTCTCCCGCTCCTCATTCGTGGCTTCCAGTAATTCCCATTGATTATCCATTTCTTCTTCCTCATCCCTGTTTATATTCGGATTTCTGACGTTCTGCCTTCAGACGTTTTCTCCCAGGCAGCACACCGGAGCCTGTCCGGTATTATTCGTACTTAATCCTTGGATCGATAAGACAGTAAAAGATGTCCACGATAAAAATCATGGCCATTAAAAACGCGGCATAAAAAATCGTTACTCCCATAATCGTGGTATAATCCCTCTGGGACACGCTGTTGACAAAGTGAACCCCAAGACCCGGAACCGCAAAAATCTTTTCTATAACAAAACTTCCCGTCATTAAATTTGCTACCGTGGGACCTAAAACCGTAATCACCGGAATCAGGGCGTTGCGCATCGCATGGTGCAGGATGACCCTGGTTTCCGAAAGCCCTTTGGCTCTGGCGGTTCGGATATAGTCCTGCCCCATCACCTCTAATAAGCTCGAGCGCATCAGACGGGCCAGATAGCTTAAAGAATAACCGCCCAGAGCAATCACCGGGAGCACATAGCCCTTCCAGGTGTCAATTCCAAACGTCGGAAGAATATTTAACCGGAAAGAAAAGGTATAAATCAAAAGAGAGGCAATAACAAATGAAGGGATGGTAACGCCGATGGTCGCAAACGCCATCACCAGCATATCCTGCCATTTCCCGTTTTTCACCGCCGCTAAAATTCCCATGGGAACCGCCGCCAGCAGGACAAAGATAATGGTGATTCCTCCCAGCTTTGCCGATACCGGAAAACCGTTGCGGATAAACTCATTCACTTCTTTTCCTGTATATTTATACGAAGGGCCGAGATCGCCGTGCAGCACACCGCCCAGGTACTCAAAAAACTGTTCGGGAAGCGGACGATCCAGATGATATTTTTCATTTAAGGCAGCTTCCACCTCCTCGGATACCTTCCGGTCGCTGGTAAACGGGCCGCCGGGAATCGCATGCATAATGGTAAAGGTGACAAGAATAATAAAAAACATGGCAATCAGCATCATGCCTAAACGCTTAATAAAATATCGAACCATTTCCATTCCCCCGATGTAATTATCTGATGCTTATCCGTTGCTGTGAACGTGTGAACAGTAACGCTTATCCTGACAAAACAACAAATATCCCCATGAAAGCTCTATTCATGGGGACAATTATAAGCCTTTTCTACAGTTTTTGTCAATGCTTTTTGTCTTTATCAGGTTAAAGTTAAAATGTTATTTTCCCCGCCTCCGTCCCAAAAACAGCAATCTGGGTCAGGGAAGGAAAGGGCGACGGGTCGTGGGATCGGATTAGCTTTCCCAGCCTCAGCCAGGTAATATTTTTGCGCACAATAGAAAATACATGGGGCTTGCTGCTTTTTTCCATCTCTACCTTCTCACTGCTTCCGTCCGAAAACTGAAAAGTAGCCGCTGTCCACCAGTTATCATGCGGAAAATCCGCCCTGGTGTATAAAACAATGCGGTCAAAATCCACCGGGCGTCCAAACGCCAGTGTTAATTCTGCATCATCCTGCATATTTATTCCCCACGAACTGTAAGGCCATTTTCCGTGGGACATATTGGCAACCATACCGTCGATAACCGTTCTCGCTGCAAATATCGCCTGCCCGCGGGTTTCCACATTGGCAAAAACATGTGGAAAACAATTGGGATTTCCCGGCTGATCCATAACATTTTTGGCAAGATTGCGGTAATTGTTCACCTCATATTCCTCTGCCCGGCGCAGTGTCAGATAGTGAATATTTCCGGTAAACGCTTTGGGATTATAAGCCATTCGCTTATCATTAAAAGGAATCGTATAAAGCATGTAGGAATCGGTCAGATAGACCAGGGACTCGTCCAGCGCATCGTCAATGCGGATAACATAAAAGCAATGGCTCTTTTCCACAGAAAGGTGAATCGTATCTCCTTTCTTATATTCCTGATCAAAAACAAGTACCGCCTGATCTTCCCCACAGGCTTCTCCTCGGATATTTCCCATTAAATCCCGAACCGCAATCGTTACCTTCGCCACAATCCATTTCCTCCCTTGGTTAAAATTATATAAGAACTTAAGAATATTTTTTAATTATAACAAGGTTCTGCGGAAAAAAAAATTGCCTTTTTCCCGAAAAACCTGTCCTTTTTCCACATTATTGGTTAATCTTCCATAAAAGCAACTTTTTATCGTCCGCTTTTTGTAAGAGTTATTCGATTGCGGTTTTTACCGGAAGAAACGAAGTATCCGCTTGAGCATCTGCTTAAACGATAAAAAGGCTCCGGCGAAGTCCTTACCAGGCATAAACGCCTGCAAAACTCTGCCGGAGCCTTTTTCATGACTAAATCTGCAGTCCAGCCTGCTAAAGTGGGGGGTGCAATTGCTGAAACTGCCTGTTTAGGAAGACATAATTTGTATTAGGCGCATAAGTAAGCTGCTAATTCATGCACCAAACTGTCACATTCTGTCGAATGCACAACCATTTCCAGTTTCCTGCTTCCTGTCATGGCGATGGCGCCCATAAGTGATTTCGCATCAATAACAATGCTTCCGCTTTTTAAATCCACATCGCCGTCAAAACCACTTACAATTTTTACAAAATTTAAAACGTCTTCAGTTTTCCGTAACATCACGGGAAAAGTTTTCATTTCCTTAGCACCTCCTTACTTGCTTTTACTTTAATTCTTCCCTTACGGCAATATAATATACCAGAAAATGAAAAATTTCCATAGTAATTTTTCATGAAAAAAAGTAAATTTTTATCGCATTTTGCATGAAATCGATTACAAATATTTTCCAAAACCACCCTTTCCCATGCCAGGTAACACTCCGTCTTATACATCCCTTTCTTTCCAACACAAAACAAAACCACCTGCCCCGAAAATCTTCCGGGGCAGATGGCAGAAAATAAATGAAATCGTTTACATTTTATTTTTATTTAATCTCTGGCGATAAATGGAAATCACTTTCTCCACAGCTTCTCTTGACGGCGCTCCCATAGTCATTCGTTTTTCCACACAGGTTTTCATCGAAATCGCGTCATAGATGTCTTCTTCAAACACCGGGCTGACCGCCTTAAACTCTTCCAGGCGCATATCTTCCAGGGCAATCTTTTTTTCAATACAGTAAAGGACAAGCTGCCCGATAATCCCATGGGCATCCCTGAAGGGAACACCTTTACCCACCAGATAATCCGCGGCATCCGTGGCATTGGTAAAACCGTTCTTTGCACTGGCTTCCATCCGGTCTTTGCAAAAACTCATCGTAGAAATCATGCCGGTGAATAACAGAAGACAGCCCTTGACCGTATCGATGGCGTCAAAGGTCAGTTCCTTGTCCTCCTGCATATCTTTATTGTAAGCCAGAGGCAGACCCTTCATCGTCGTCAGCAGGGAAAGCATGGCACCGTACACCCGCCCGGTCTTTCCCCGAATCAGCTCGGCAATATCCGGATTTTTTTTCTGCGGCATAATGCTGCTTCCCGTAGAATAGGAATCGTCAATCTCAACAAACTGGTATTCATTCGTATTCCAGAGAATGATTTCCTCACAGAACCTGCTTAAATGCATGGCGATAATCGACATTGCCCCAAGGAGCTCCAGAAGATAATCTCTGTCCGCCACCGAATCCATGGAGTTTAAGGTCGCGCCGTAAAAGCCAAGAAGTTCGGCTGTATATTCCCGATCCAGGGGATAGGTGGTTCCCGCCAGAGCACCCGACCCCAGGGGACAGTAATTCATCCGCTCATAAAGGTCACAAAGCCGCCCGTGATCCCGGAAAAACATCTCCACATAGGCACCCAGATGATGGGCAAGAGTGATGGGCTGGGCTTTCTGCAGATGGGTGAATCCCGGCATAAAGGTATCCAGATGTTCTTCCATCAGGTTTACGAGTTCATTAATCAGGGAAAGCAGAAGCTCCTCCATCTCCTTTACCTGATCCCGGGTATAGAGTTTCATATCCAGGGCTACCTGATCGTTGCGGCTGCGCCCGGTGTGAAGCCTTTTCCCGGCCTCTCCAATCCGCTTTGTCAGTTCCTCTTCGATAAATGAGTGGATATCCTCAGCCCCGGCGGTAATCACAAGCCTGCCTTCCTCCAGATCGGCAAGAATCCCTGCAAGCCCCTGCAAAATAGCCGCTTCATCCTCCTTCGTTAAAATCCCCTGCTTAGCCAGCATCTTTACATGCGCCGTACTGCCCTGGATATCCTGGCGGTAAAACTTCTGATCAAACGATAAGGATTCATTAAAGTTGTGCACCAGTTCATTCGTTTCCTTGGTAAAACGTCCGCCCCAAAGTTTCATGGGTTTCATCCTCCTTATTATCTAAAATATGATACCGATTGTTCCGCACTTCGTGCTCTTGCAATCCTAAAACATATCATCATCCTCAAAAAACCGTTCCAGATCTTCGATTGCCCCCTCCGGGCGCACAGGCGCTTGTGTGAAAGGAAAATCTTCCTCCAGAAATTCCTTATCCGGGAAATCCTTGTCTGAAAAATCTTCGTCAAGAAACGCTTCGCCGTCAAAAGCTTCTTCTCTGTCCTGTTTTTGTCCTTCGCTTTCCTGCTGCCCGGATAACTGCGGTTTTTGTTCTTTTGGCTTTCTAAGGCAAAGCACTCCGGCAAGCCCAATCAAAAAGATGCTTACAAGGCTGATCCAAAAGCCCTGGATTAAGCCCGGCGGCCTATAGGTCAGTGTGATTTCATGGCTTCCGCCGGGAAGTTCAAAGCCAAGAAAGGTATCAAAAACCTTCTTGCCTTTCACCTCGCGGCCATCCAGCATAATCTTCCAGCCCTGATCATAAGGTATGCTGGTAAAGAAGGTTCCGGGTGCCGGGGTATCGGCATATCCTTTAATCAGCGTATCCTGCCAGCTGGTCACAACAAGCCCGTATTCCCCCAGACGGTGATACACATCCTGCAAAACCCCTTCCTCAAAGCGGTAAGCCCTAGCGTCCATAACCTTATTATCTTCGGAGGTAATCGTCACTTCAACTCCGGCCCTGCACCAGCCAAGTTCCAGAAAATATCCGCGATCCACATGGTCAAAGCTTTTGCTCTCACCATCGGTACTTACCGTAACTTTTTTGACATCCTTATTAATTACATAGACATAGTAGTCGCCGTCACTCTCGGGAACAAAGCGGAAGGTCTGACCATTGGTTTCTCCCCAGGCATCGGTAAGCACCGCCCCGCAGCCGCAAAGCTGTGCAAAGGAATTTTGTACCTCCGCCGGTGTGCCGGATTCCGGAAGGAAGTTTTCTTCCAGTTCCGGAGGAAGCCAAAAGCCCAAGGGAAGCGTACAGGCATTTTCATACAGATAGGTTTTTCCTGATTCCCCGAGATAGGTCAGCAGGGGATATTCTTCTGCAAGTTCCGAGTACAGGCCGTAGCGCACGGAAAAAAGCGAATTCACCAGAGGCGTGCTTCCGGTGATGCTGTAGGCATTCGTCGAACTTTCACAGCCAAGCTGACGGAAAAACTTCGTCAAATCCGCATTGGCCACGGAAGAAAACAGGGAAACCGAGGGAAAGTTCATCCATGCCCCGTCATTTTTTGTCTTTCTGGTCATCTTCTCCACGCGGTAGAAGCTGTCTTTAGGAATAACCTCTTCGACCAGATACTCCACATCCTTATTGTCCCGGATATAGCTTGTGCGGCTGGTGGTGGTTATGCTGGTTGCCGTCATATTGATTGCCGATTCCATGGACACCAGCCCCAGGGTGAGAAGAAGAAGGACATTCCTGTTCTTTCCCCGCTGAAACAAAAGGATGAGTCCTGCATACATTGCCAGAAATAAAATCGCCACATAAAAGACAATAAAGTGAAAATCCTTTTCCGTTACCAGCTTTTCGGCAAGAATCACAAATCCGGCAGCGCCCCAGAACGCCAGAACCACATGCTTTTTCGGGATATCCTCCAGATGAAGATAAGCGTGGTAGCACAGGGTGAGCAAAAGCAATATATAGATAAAGGACTGGCGGCAGGGCAGGCTGTTGGGGTAGTGAAAACCGTGCCACAGAAAGTTTAATACATTGACCGAAAAACTCAGGTAGAAAAAGAGCATCAGCCCGCAGAAGACAACCTTTTCCTTAAGCGAAATTTTACGGCAGGATAAGTACAGCAAAAAAAACATCAGAACCGCTATGCCGCAGTAAATATTCGGCCAGTGGTCCAGCCCGATTTCCACATCGACGTTCCCGATATGGCGGGCAATCATATCGATAATCGAAAAATAAGAAGAAAAGGTTTTGGGGAAGGTCGAACTTCCGGAGGCCGTGGACTGAAGCGCCAGTACCTCCGGCACTAAGATCACCCCGGCAAACCCCCCGGCTGCCAGCGAAGCAAGAGCAAACTGCCCGATCTGCACAAACCGTCCCTTCAGGCTTTGCTTTTCTCCCAGGCAGAAGAGCACGCCAAAGTAAATCACCATAAAGATACAAATCATAATGGAAATATAGTAGTTCGATAAAATCGAAAGCCCCAGGGAGAGGCAGTACAGCCCCCACCGCCTTTCATACACCAAGCGCTCCAGCCCCAGCATAATCAGCGGAAACAGGATAATGCAGTCCAGCCACATAATATTCCAGCTGTAGGCTGCCATATAGCCGGAGAGGGCATAAAAAATCCCGAAAAAGGCCGCGCCGAAGTCAGGCTTCTTATAATGCTTCTGTAAGTAATAGGTCATACTCAGTCCGCACAAACCCGTTTTCAGCACAATCAAATAGGTCATAAACTCAATAATCAGTCCCCTCGGGCATAAAAGCAAAAACCAGTTAAAGGGACTGGCCAGATAATAAGCGTAAAGGGCCGCAAAGTTGACCCCCATGCCCACATTCCAGCTGTAAAGCAGGCTTCCCCCCTGGGTCAGCTTATGGCGGAACTCCGCAAAAAACGGCGCATACTGGTGATACATATCCGTCCGCAGAAAACTTTCCTCACCAAAAGGAAAAATCTGCCGCTGAATATAGATAATCACCATAATCAGCACAGGAACAAAAAAAGCGGCCAGATAGGCATCCTGGGGATGGATCAGGCTGTTCTTTTTTTCCGCCGGACAACCCTCCCCTGGGGCGTCCTGATACACTTCTCTTTCCTGAAATTCCCGGCTTTTCTCTCCGGAATTTTGTAATTCTTTATTCATCACTGCTCCTTGTCCTTCTTCTGTCCGGTTTTTCTGCACTTTATCTGTCTTTGGCCGGTTCATGCCCTGCCGCTCTTTAATCTGCAGAAGGGCTTCTTCCAGCTCATGAGAAATACTCCCGATATCCGAAACTCCCATTTCTCATCTCCTCATCCATCCGGATCATTACTGTTCACACGTTCACCGCAGTTCCAGATCACCTCTTTTTAAAAATCCACCATTTGCTGAGCACATAGTTGACCACTAAATTAATCACCGAAACAATGGCTTTTGCAAGGTAAACGCCCAGAGTAAGATTTCCCAGATAAATATTCTTCCACAGAAGAACGTCAACAAAAACAACCATCATCACCATAACCATTACACCGGATACTGCCCTGGCAGCAAAAAAACTCCACCACTCTTTTAAAAGACGGGCAGGCTGAAACTGATAGTTTTTAAACACCACAAGCTTATTTACAATATAGGCAAAAATCACCGCACACAGCCAGGAAAGGGCCGTAGCCGCACGGTAATCGGTCTTTAGATGCTCATTAAGAAGTGCAAAGACCAGCCAGTCCACCAGCGTAGTTAAAACCCCGCAGAAAACATAAGTGATGATTTCAGCATTGATCCATCTTTGCGTTTGCTGCTTTTCTTTTTGCGGTTCCGACTTTTGCGGATTAGACCCTTGCTGCTCTAACTTTTGCTGGTTTAATTTCTGCTGGTTCTGCATAATAAAATACTCCTTGCTGATGCTGCGCAGATCTGCCTGAAAGCTAACGGCAATCTTCTGCGCAATATTTATTGTAGTATAGCCGGGGCAAATTGTAAAGGACTTCTGCACCATCACTCACTTAGCAGTGCTTCTGCGCCGTCGGAACAGTGAATCTCATAATCCTCGGTAATGAAATACGCATATACGCCCTCCAGGGAATTGGCCAACTCCATCCCCTGTTCAAGCCCCAGGGAAAAACATGCCGTGCTCAGACCGTCGCCGTCCACCGAACGGTCGGAAACAATCGTGACACTTAACAGGCCGTTGTCATAAGGATAGCCTGTTTTCGGGTTCAGAAGATGATGATAGTGCACGCCGTCCTGTTCAAAACAGCGCTCATATACGCCGGAAGTCACCACCGACTGATCGGTGATATTTAACACAGCCACGGTTTCTTTCCGATCAAAATACGGTTTTTGAAGTCCTATCTTAAACGGCGTATTATCCGGGCGCGATCCGATGCAGAGAATATTTCCCCCCAGATCAATTAAACCGCTTTCCACGCCCTGATCTTTTAAAAATGCCTTTAACTGATCCGCAATATACCCCTTTGCCACTGCCCCGGGCTCGATACTGACCTGATCGTCCAAAAAACTCACCTGGTTTCCCTCCACGGACAGCTTACGGTAATCCACCCGCTCTGCGGCTTCCCTAATAGCCCGGGCATCCGGCACTTCCTTTACTTCCCCGGTAAAATTCCAGAGCGAACTCAGCGGCTCAATGGTGAGATCAAACGCGCCATCAGAAAGACTGGAAAAATACAGCCCTTTTTCAATCATTTCCGCGGTTTCATCCGAAACTTCCATCGCCTTTACGCCCGCCTCCCGGTGGTTTATCTGATAAATCTCACTGCCTTCCACGGTTTTGCTTAATTTTTCCTCATAATCCCGGCAAAGCTTCACCGCTTCCTCCAAAAGCTTCTCCTCGTCCTTATCGTAAAGTGTTATGGTAACAAATGTATTTAAAAGAAATTCGGATCTGCGCAGGGGTTCGGCGTTTTTTTTCTGCGCCGCGCACCCGGAAAGAATTCCTGCACCGAGAACAATTCCCGCAAGCATCCTCCCCATCCGCCTCTTTTTGCTTTCAGCCATCTTTTCCTCCATTTTGTGCCTGTTTCTTATTTTCCTCTTGAAAAAACTGCCCTGCGGGTTATCTTACCTCCCCACACGGCAGTTTCTTCCTGCTTACCTTTTCCTGGTTCTCTGATAATTGACGAATTCCAAAGTCAACGATCACATCCCCGGTTTACTTTTTCCCAGCATCTTATCAATGCTGACAATCTTTACACAGAGCGTAAAAATCTCCATCGCCGTCTTTAAGTCTTCCAGACAGGGATAAGTCGGCGCGATACGGATGTTGCAGTTATGCGGGTCCTTTCCGTAAGGATAGGTCGCCCCCGCATCCGTCATCACCACGCCTGCCTTTTTTGCCCTGGCAACAATGGCTTTTGCACAGCCGTCTAAGGAGTCAAAGGAGATAAAATATCCCCCCTTGGGCTTCGTCCACTCGCCGATGCCCAGACCGCCCAGTTCAGCTTCAAGAATATTGACCACCGATTCAAACTTCGGGCGCAGAATATCGGCATGAAGGCGCATGTGCTCGACCATACCGTGGATATCTCCAAAGAAGCGCACATGGCGGAGCTGGTTTACCTTGTCATAGCCAATCGTCTGGATCTTTAACTGCCTGCGGATATCCTCCAGGTTATTGGAAGAGGTGGCAATCGCCGCAAGACCGGAGCCGGGGAAACTGATTTTTGACGTCGAGGAAAACTTAAAGACCATATCCGGATTTCCCGCCCGCTTGCATTCGGCGAGAATTTCAATCAGATGATCCTGATCCTCGTCATACAGGTGGTGAACGCCGTAAGCATTATCCCAGTAAATACGGAAATCGCTGGCAGCAGGCTTTAAGCGGGCAAAACGGCGCACGGTTGCATCGGAGTAGGAAATCCCCTGCGGATTGGAATACTTGGGCACACACCAGATGCCTTTAATTGCCTCATCGGAAGCAACCAGCTTTTCCACGATATCCATATCCGGTCCGGTAGAAGTCATGGGAACAGGAATCATCTCAATTCCAAAATGCTCAGAAATAGCAAAGTGACGGTCATAGCCAGGAACCGGACATAAGAACTTTATCTTATCCAGCTTGCACCAGGGCGTGCTGCCCATAACCCCGTGCGTCATCGAGCGGGAAATGGTATCGTACATAACGTTTAAGCTGGAGTTTCCGTAAATAATAATATTGTCAATGGGGTTTTCCATCATATCACCGATGATTTCCTTCGCTTCCCGGATTCCGTCCAGCACACCGTAGTTACGGCAGTCCGTTCCGTCCTCACAGGTTAAATCATCTTCGCTTCCCAATACATCCATCATCCCCATGGATAAGTCCAATTGTTCGGTACAGGGCTTTCCTCTGGCCATATTTAAACTCAGGCCCTTTCCCTGATATTCTTTGTAGCGGACACTCAACTGTTTTCTTAAGGCGGACAGTTCTTCCTTCGTCATTTCTGCATATGGTTTCATGAGTTCATTCCCTTTCTTTGGCTTTTATGAAATCTCTTTCTTTTTTCGATATTATACACATTTTTCGCTCTGCGTCAATACCTATTCCGCTAATTGTTCCCGTACAAGTCGATTTATCACTTCCGGATCGGCCTTCCCTTTCATGGCTTTCATCGTCTGTCCGACCAGAAAACCTGCCGCCCGCTGCTTCCCGTTTCTAAAATCCTTAACCGACTGCGGATTATCGGCAATCACCTGCACAACCACCTGCAAAAGGGCGTCTTCATCCTGCACGGCATAAAGCCCCTTTTCCTTAATATAGTCTTCCGGATTGGTTTGGGAAATAAACATCTGCGCAAAAACTTCCTTTGCCGCCGTCCGGTTAATCACTTTATTTTCCACCAGTTCAATCAGTTTTGCCAGATGCACGGGAGAAAGCCTTATTCTCTCCGGTCCCATGGCCTTCTCTTTTAAAAGCCGCATCCCCTCCGTCATCAGCCAGTTGGAAACCTCTTTGGGTTTATGGCAGATAAGCGCCGTCTGTTCAAACACTTCCGCCATCTGACGGCTCTGGGTCAGCAGCAGGGCGTCATAGGCGGGAAGATAAAATTCCTTCTGAAAGCGCTCTGCCCTCTCCTTGCGCATCTGCGGCTGCGCCTTTCGTATCTCTTCTATCCAGGCTTCGGAGATTTCCAGGGAAGGAAGATCCGGTTCGGGGAAATAGCGGTAATCCTGGGCGTCCTCTTTTGATCGCATCGGCCGGGAAACTCCGCAGTCATCATCCCAGCGCCGGGTTTCCTGCACAACTGCCCTGCCGGCTTTTAACAGGGCAACCTGCCGGCTCTTCTCCTCCTCTATCGCACGGACAATGGCTTTAAACGAATTTAAGTTTTTCATCTCGGTTCGGGTTCCCAGCTGCTTCGTCCCGGCTTTCCTGACCGAAAGATTGACATCAACCCGCATGGAACCCTCCTCCAGCCGACAGTCCGAAGCCCCAAGATACTGAATCGTTGTCCTTAAATCTTCCAGATAAGCGATAACCTCCCGGGCCGAGCGCATATCCGGTTCCGACACGATTTCAATTAAAGGAACACCGCTGCGGTTATAGTCCACCAGCGAACACGCCCCCAGCACAGGATCATCGTGAATCAGCTTTCCCGCATCCTCTTCCATGTGCAGTTCATGAATCCGAACTTTCTTTTTCCCTTCCTCCGTTTCAATTTCCACAAAACCATCATGGCAGATCGGCGCATACAGCTGAGAAATCTGGTAATTCTGCGGATTATCGGGATAAAAATAATTTTTCCGGTCAAAATGGCAGTGCCGGTTCACCTGACAGTGCAGCGCCAGCCCCACCGCAAGAGCATAGTCCACAACCTTTTTATTTAACACCGGAAGAGTTCCCGGCATTCCGGTACACACCGGACAAATCTGTGTGTTTGGAGCCTGACCAAACGCCGTAGAACAGCCGCAGAAAATCTTCGTCTTCGTCGCCAGTTCTACATGAACCTCCAGGCCAATCACCATCTCATAATCCTTTTCGATAGCCGATCACCCCTTTCTCTTTCCGGAAGCTTCCGTTTTTGTGCTGCCGCTTTCTGCTTTTCTTATCGCTTTGTATTTGGCGCTGTTGCTGACGCTTTCTGCTTTTCTTATCGCTTCACACAATCCCGGCTTTTTATACGCACGCATCTGTTCAAAACAGCGGCCTGCACGAAACAGCGTCTTTTCCTGAAAATAATTCCCAATCATCTGCATTCCTATCGGCAGCCCTGCACTGCTCGTCCCGCAGGGAATCGCCAGGGCAGGAAGCCCGGCTAAGTTTACCGGAACCGTATACTTATCCTGGGCATACATCTGTATCGGATTTTTTAAGGACTCCCCCATTTTCGGTGCCGTGGTCGGAGCCACCGGTGTTAAAAGGATGTCAAAGCGATCAAATGCCCGGGCAAATGCCTGAGCAACCAGGGTCTTCACCTGCAAAGCCTTAAGATAATATTCGTCATAATACCCTGAGCGTAGGACAAAGGTTCCCAGCATAATCCTGCGCTTAACCTCGGTTCCAAAACCTTCTGTCCTGCTCTTTTTTATCATCCGGTGAAGCTCCCCTTCATCCCCGGCCCGATAGCCGTACTTTACCCCGTCAAACCGTGCCAGATTAGAGCTGGCCTGCGCACAGGCAATCACATAATAAGCCAGAACCGCCTCATCGACAAGAGGGAAAGAAAATTCCTCCACAACGGCACCATTTCCCGCTAATGCCCTTGCCGCATAGAGGATGGCATCCCTTATCTCCGGGTTCAGTTCCCCGTCAAAATACTCCCTGGGAATCCCTATGCGAAGCCCCCGCACATCCTCCGATAATGCTTTCGTAAAATCACATCCCTTGCGCCGAACCGAGGTAGAATCCTTAACATCCCGGACAGCCATCGCCTCCAAAACCGCCGCACAGTCCCGGACATCCCTAGCAATGGGACCAATCTGCTCTAAAGATGACCCGTAGGCAATCAGCCCGTACCGGGACACCGTTCCGTAAGTCGGCTTCATTCCGGTCACGCCGCAGAAAGCACTGGGCTGCCGAATTGAACCGCCCGTATCCGTCCCCAGGGCATAAAAGCACATATTGGCCGCAACTGCCGCACACGATCCCCCGGAGGAGCCGCCGGGAACACAGTCCGGATTCCATGGATTTCCCGTCGGGCCAAAGGCCGAGGTTTCCGTGGTGCTTCCCATGGCAAACTCGTCCATATTCGTCTTTCCCAGAATCACTGCACCCGCCTGCACAAGACATTCGACCGCTGTTGCCGTGTAAGAAGGGCGAAAATCGGCAAGCATCTTTGATGCACAGGTTGTCCGCTGCTTTTTTATACAGAGATTATCCTTCACTGCCACGGGAACCCCCGCTAACGGCCCGGTCAGCGTCCCGTCCTCAATCCTGCGCTGAACCTCTTCGGCCTGTTTTAACGCCCCCTCACGGTCAATCTGAATAAACGCATGGCAGGACGGTTCTGCAGCCTCTATCTGCAGGAGCGCAGCCCTCACCGCCTCCACTGCGGAAACCTGCCCGCTTCTAATCTGCCTTCCCAGTTCCACAGCAGTTAAATCCAGTATATCCATAGCTTCATCCTTCCTGTTTTATTCCGGAGTATGTTTGAAGATTCATTTCTGCCATCGGTATGCGCTGCTTTGTTACTGTTCACACGTTCACAGCAACGCTGCCTCTGCTCAGACAATCGTCTTGGGAACCACCACTGCCCCGTCCTGCATCTTCGGTGCATTCGCCAGAATGTCTTCCCGGTTTTCTACCAAAATCTCTTCATCTTCCCGAAATACATTATGCACGGGAAATACACTGCATATCGGCTCCACGCCCCGGGTATCCACTTCCTTCAGCCGATCAATGTATCCAAGCATCTCTTCTACATCCTTCTTTGCCCTCTCCCGCTCTTTTCCGGTCAGTTCAAGCTTTGCCAGAATCCCAATCTCATCGATCCATTCATCGTTCATCAAATAATCCGCCGTTCCTTTCCTTTTTGTTTGCCTTTCCTTTTCCTTCCTGTTATCCCGTAAAATCTCACCGAATACCCTTTTCCATAATGTGTATCATCATAACATACAATCCTTTTCCTTTGCAAGACACAAATCGATAAAATGCGGTTCTAACCCATACTTCATTACTGTTCATAGGTTCACAGTAAGCATCCTTCCATGTGTCAGAAGATGTTCGCAGAGGATTCTCACCCCCATAAGCATTAAGATTACGCCCCCGGCAAGCTGCGCCCGAAGACGGCAGCGGCTGCCAAAAACATTGCCCGCCTTCACCCCTGCCATGGAAAGAGCAAATGTTATCATGCCGATAAAAGAAACCGCATGCAGAAGCCTTACCTGTAAAAATGCAAAGGTAATCCCCACTGCCAGGGCATCAATACTGGTCGCCACAGCCAGAGCCACCATGGTCTTTGCAGCAAAAGAATTATCCAGGGCTTCTTCCTTCCCTCCCACAGCATCCTTTACCATATCCAATCCGATAAATCCCAGCAGAAAAAAAGCAATCCAGTGATCGACGGCGACAATTGCATCCTGAAACTGCAGTCCCAGAAGGTATCCCAAAGCAGGCATCCCCGCCTGAAATCCTCCGAAATACAGTCCGGCCAAAAACATATGTTTTATTTCCACCCGCGAAAGCGAAAGCCCCTTGCACACCGACACGGCAAAGGCATCCATAGACAGACCCACAGCTAAAAGAAAAAGTTCCGGCAGCGACATTCCCACACCCTCCTGTAAGCAAGCATTGTTCCTGCTATCATCCTATTATTCCGGACAGAAAATCAGTACAAAAAAAGCTGCTGCACATCCCTTTCATGTACAGCAGCTTCCTTATTCATCGGTTCATCCATTCATCAAACCTGCACGTATCCGCAAAATCTATTAATAAATTCCAGCCAGCAGCATCTGAATATAAGGTTCACTAAAAGGCTCATAGATGGCAGAAATACACTCAAAATAATGCGTTCCCACCTTCCGGCAGTAAAGATCCTGTTTTAGAACACCCTCCAGATTGGCCGACAGCTTCGCGTAAGACTTTCCTCCCAGAGAAACCTCGGTGATCTCATCGATGGTATAGCCCTCTAAAATCAGCCGCAGCCCCCGCAGCGTCACTATGGAATCCAGCGACGTTTCTGCACCCTTGGAAAAATTATAGGCATCCAGATATTCCAGTTCTATCCCTGAACCGGTTCCGTCTGGTGTCCAGAGGACGAACTCTACAAAATTATTGCTCTCCCCCAGCCTTCCCGAATCCATGGCCGTCGTCCTGCGAAAGTTCTCGGGCACATTCAGGTGAAGCCCGGACCAGTCATTGCTGTAATTATTCCCTGTCCACACGCCGGGATAAATATCGGAAAAAATACAGCCGTTCCATTTCCCGTCATTTCCAAACGCATAAAAGCTTCCGTCAATCAGACGGTAACAGTTGGAGATCATATAGCCCTGTTCGTTAAAAAAATACCAGGAACCATCCTCATCCTCATACCAGGTATTTATCGGATAGCTTCCGTCTGCATTTTCATACCACCAGCCCAGATGATCCTGCTTCCAGCCCTGGGCAAAGGAAGTAAAACCCGTGCCCAAAATCATCACTGCCGCCAGAAGCACTGCCGCCGCCCTTTTACCTCTGCTGTATATCATAATGTTGCCCCTTTCCTGTCAAGATATTCCGCATAAACGTCCCAAAATTACTTTAGGATAATCATACCTTTCTTTCCAGGAAAATGCAAGAAAGAGTTTTTTACAAATTCCGGCAGGAATCTTTACGATATTCTGTAATTATTCGCTGCCGTGAACGTATGAACCGTAATCATTCTTCTGCATACACCCGCACAAAGTTCTTCTTTCCGCGCTTAATCACCTTTCCATCTCCGGCAAAATCTCCTCTGGTAAAGGTTTTCTTCACATCCTTTTCCTGTGTCCCATCAACCGAAACACCGCCCTGCTCCACATTTCTTCTTGCCTCCGAACGGCTTCCCGAAAGTCCCGAGCAGGTTAAAACCGCAAGGATATCGATGCTTCCATCCTTAAAATCCTCATCCTTTAGGCAGTAACTCGGCATATGGGAAGCGTCCCCGCCGCCGGCAAACAGCGCCCTGGAAGCCTCCTGCGCTTTATTCGCCTCTTCTTCGCCGTGAACCAGGCAAGTCAGTTCATAAGCTAAAATCTCCTTCGCCTGGTTTAACTGGCTGCCTTCCCACTTATCCATCTCGTCAATCTGTTCTAACGGAAGGAAGGTCAGCATGCGCAGACACTTGAGAACATCGGCGTCGGCAACATTTCTCCAGTACTGGTAAAACTCAAACGGTGAGGTCTTATTCGGATCAAGCCATACCGCACCCGCCTGGGTCTTGCCCATCTTCTTGCCCTCAGAATTCAGCAGAAGGTTAATCGTCATTCCGTGGGCATCCTTGCCAAGTTTGCGCCGGATCAACTCCGTACCGCCTAAAATATTCGACCACTGATCATCGCCACCGAACTGCATATTGCAGCCGTAGCGCTGGAATAACTCATAGAAATCGTAGCTCTGCATAATCATGTAGTTAAATTCCAAAAAGCTTAAACCCTTCTCCATCCTCTGCTTGTAGCACTCTGCCGTCAGCATACGGTTCACTGAGAAATGCACACCGACCTCGCGAAGAAGCTGTACATAATTTAACTCCATCAGCCAGTCCGCATTATTGACCATCAGCGCCTTATCGTCCGAAAAATCAATAAACCGGCTCATCTGCTTCTTAAAACAGTCAATATTGTGCTGAATGGTTTCTACGGTCATCATCTGCCGCAGATCCGAGCGTCCCGAAGGATCGCCGATCATCCCCGTACCGCCGCCAAGCAGGGCAATCGGCTTATTCCCTGCCATCTGCAGCCGCTTCATTAAGCACAGCGCCATAAAATGACCGACATGAAGGCTGTCTGCGGTCGGATCAAAGCCAATGTAAAACACAGCCTTTCCCGCATTCACCATTTTCCGAATCTCATCCTCATTTGTCACCTGGGCAATCAGGCCGCGGGCAACTAATTCATCATAAATCTGCATAATCAACGGTTCTCCTTTTTCTTTTCACATTTTCCGGATCAAAAAACCCGCCCCTCAAACCGAAGGACGAGTTTCTACCCGTGTTACCACCTTACATTCACAGACTGCTCACGCCGCCTGCCTTACTAAGTCCTACATCTGGTTGACATCCGGTCGGGAAATTTCCACTCCCAAACCGCTCCAGCTCTATAGCACTCGCACGATAACGGATGCAAAACCGTCGCAGCCTACTGCACCAGGAAGCAAACCACAGGCAAAAGCCTTTCTGTGCCAGTCCCCCCAGGCGGTTCAGTGCAAAGCTCAAAGATGTATTCATACCCGACTTTCCATGCGCCTCTCATCTGCCGGCTGCTTTCTGTATGCTGCTGTCGGATACTACTTCTTCTTATCATCGCCTCTGTGAAGTTACAGATTATTATATAGAAGAAAGGTGGGGTTGTCAACCATAAAATCAAAGGGATACGATTTTATAAATTTCCAGCAATCAGGAAAAAGCAAAAGTTTTCCCGGCATACAATTTTTACCCTTTTCTCCTCTATTGGAGCGCTTCAGCACACCAGCCAGTTTGGGAGCATAAATATTTCCTCGCTCCTTATTTCAATCACTGCATACATATTAAACACTGATAACAAAAGATTCGTTATAATAAGGAATCAAAGTATCATGTGTCATAAACTTCATTCCTTCAGATTTTGCCTGTGCAAGTAAAATTCTGTCAAAAGGGTCTTTATGTGGCGGAGCCTCCTTGGGACATACCAAAGATTCTAACGCAACCGCGTGTTTATTAAGTATAGGCAACGAAACAAAGCCATTTTCTTCACATCCTTTTTCCAGGTATTTCCCACTGAATAAAAATGTTTCCGGATGTAGCATATGCTTGATCGTAATCTCTCACACGGAAGCGGTACTGTAATAGATTTCATTGTTCTCATCAAGTATCATTGCCCTGGCTGTGTTTGACAATTCCTCCAAATCCAGTATTGCCCATATTACAATATGTGTATCCAGCAAAATCTTCATCAATCATCCACCTCAAATAATCTGGCAATTTCATCATTACACTCGTCTATATCATGACCATCCGCAATAAATTTCTGTCCTTTCATACTTCCAAGCCTGCGTTTTTTCGTCTGTGTGGCAACACCATAATTTATACGCACACTCCTTGATTCTGATGGCAGTACAAATCGCTGAATCATATCAAGAATAAAACGCAGGCTGTCCTCCGAAAGCCCCTCCAGAGATTGTGTGATCTGATTCTGTAATGTTGACATAACAGACACCGCCTTTCTATATGATGTGGTAAACCTATATCGGATCAATCTCCACCTCTGCCACATTTTATTATACTAGAAAAACCGCTTTTTATCAAGAATAATCAACTTTTGAGAAAATTGTGTATGAAATCGTGTACACTCCACTGCTAATCCCTATTGAATAATTAACTGATCAAATTGATAGCCATATAGTGCTGTTCCTGAACCTGGCACAAAGTATCCGGTAAATGATTTATATGGGACATATTCGCCTCCTAAGGATAAATACATTATTCCGCTTATTTTTAACCGCCCATTTTCTATACTGACATCTACGCCTTCCTGCGTTTCAAAATATGTATCTTCCGCAGAACCAAAATTTCCTGTTGCTGATTCCATATAATAATAATTTGAATCTTCCTTCCGCACCCATGAATCAACAAACGCCTGCATTTCTTCTGCTGAAGCTGACCCAAATATTTCTTTCATGATATTCTTCATATCACTTTTTTTCGCCTTGTTGAACTCGCTATAAGAGCCAGAACCTTGCGATACTCTGCTGTCATCATACAGACATTCATACACCCAAAGGACCCATGCTTTTTGTTTAGGAGTAAGCATTCCACTTGAAACATTATAATTTGACATAATGGCAGTCTGATGTTCTTGCTCTGTCTGAAAATATAATGATAAATGCACATAATCCAGTATCCCAATTAACTTTCTCACCTGTTCATTTGTCAATGAAACCGATATCTCTACCTTGGCACCATTTCCATCCACCTTCACACCATCTGGGGTAGTTGTATTCACATACAATGTCCCATCACTGCCAAAATAATAGGACTTCCCACCAATCGTTTTCCAGCCGCCGGAAACCATAATCCCATTTTCAAAGTAATACTTTTTCCCGTTCTGTGTTACCCAGCCATTTTGAACCGCAGCAGTCTGACTGCTACCAGTCACCTTTGCCCCTGTTTCATCAACCGTTGACCCATCCGGAGTTACCGTTGACCTGTACATCGCACCATAAGGAACGTTGCTGTTTAACGAATACAGCCACTTTTCCTGTTCACTGTTAAAAAAATAATTCCCCATATTCCTTACCGGCTGGAAAAAATATTCCTTCCCGTCAATCGTCTGCCAGCCGTCCATCATCTTCCCATCTGCCGGGTTTAAGTAATACCAGTACCCATCCTCACTGTCATGATGCCAGCCGGTTTTCATCGCCTTATCTGATTCATTAAAATAATACCAGTTCTCCCCTGCATCGATAAACCAGCCGGAATACCGCTCTCCCTGCGGATCAGTCAGGTAATTTACCCCGCCTACATTTACAATCGTTCCATTGGGCAATGCCTGTGCTGCACCAAAAGCAAGGCTGCTTCCTGCCAATGTCATTGCTGCTGTTATCCACGCCGCTTTCATACTCTTTCTTAACCTTAGTTTTCTCATAAAGCTGTTCCTCTCTGCTCGAATTTTTTGTTTAGTTAAATATTTTTCAACAAATTTTTCTTAAAATTCCTATGGCATTACCATAAAATCAATAATTTCTGTAACATATTCTCCATCAAGCCGAACGCCTATTTCTGCATTTCCATACCCGGACATTGCACCATCAAGCCATTCTTTAAATTCCACGAAACTCCTGCTCTGTTTCGTATTGCTATTAACAATTACAGTGACATTTTCTTTGACTGGAATAAAATGAATT
The DNA here is from genome assembly GCA_009774615.1 of Lachnospiraceae bacterium. GTDB lineage: Bacteria > Bacillota > Clostridia > Lachnospirales > Lachnospiraceae > Caccovicinus. The sequence goes on along the minus strand of VSOC01000039.1, from coordinate 5,871 downwards.
CTATCTGCTTCATATTCAGGATTTGGATTTTGAATACCATCACAGTAGGTTCCCTGAAGATAAATCGCATTATCTTTCCAATAATAATTTTTAATGTCTATCCATTCATCACCTTTAAATTTGTGATTGCCTTTATAATCCACCTTAGATGATGCAGTATTGTTGACTACCCTTTCACCATTTCCATTTACCTGCACACCATCCGGGGTCATCCTGTTTACATACATTGCCCCATCTGCACCCACATAATATGTACCATTAATCCAGCAATTCACAGCAAGACTTCCATCAGGATTGAAATAATACCAATTTCCACCACTCTGAACCCAGCCATTTTCCCCGTTCTGGCTTCCCTTATTAGAAATTTTTGCCCCATTCTCATCCACAACTGAACCATCCAGCGTAGTAGTATTTATATACATCGCTCCATAAGGAATATTTCCGTTTAATGCATAACGCCACTTTTCTTCTTCATTGCCAAAATAATAATTCCCCATATTCCTTACCGGCTGGAAAAAATATTCCTTCCCGTCAATCGTCTGCCAGCCGTCCATCATCTTCCCATCTGCCGGGTTTAAGTAATACCAGTACCCATCCTCACTGTCATGATGCCAGCCGGTTTTCATCGCCTTATCTGATTCATTAAAATAATACCAGTTCTCCCCTGCATCGATAAACCAGCCGGAATACCGCTCTCCCTGCGGATCAGTCAGGTAATTTACCCCGCCTACATTTACAATCGTTCCATTGGGCAATGCCTGTGCTGCACCAAAAGCAAGGCTGCTTCCTGCCAGTGTCATTGCTGCTGTTATCCATGCCGCTTTCATGCTCTTTCTTAACCTTAGTTTTCTCATAAAACTGCTCCTCTCTGCTTGAATTTTTCGCTTAGTTAAGAGATTTGCAAAATGTATAGGTTTTGCAACAAATTTTTATATATTTTTTTTGATGCAATTTATCCAGAAAAAAGCATGAAATTTCTTGATTTTTTAAATATATTGTAGTAGAATAATTAAGATTTATGCAGTTTTTGAAAATTTGCAAAATCTATACATTTTGCAACAATTTTTCACAGAAAATTCCTTTGATTTTACATATAAAAGCAACAATTCATCCTCTATTTTCTTTCTTTATCCTTTATTTTCATCTCAAATGAGCAAATATAAGACCTCGAAAACCAAAAAGAAACTGTAAAAACGCCCGCTGGCACAAAACCAGGCACATGTTTTTACAGTTTCATATTTTCTACACGGACTACACCTGACAAATTTTAGTAAAGTGCGTTAATCACATCCTTCGTATGGAATGTACCACATGGGCGAAAGCAACATTAAAATTGATGAGATCTGTTCTCCACCGCTTAATGAGGCACTTTCAAAATGGAAATCCCTCCAGTTTAACCCATCAGGAAACGGATAATCGACCACTTGGCCATCTGGTCCAATATAGCGGATAACATTGCCATTGCTGAAATAAAATCTGTATTCCCCACCATTGGCATCCGTTGCATAGGCAAATACAACGAAGGTATCCAGATACCTTACCTTTGGAACCTCCCTTCCCAGTGCTGGATTTACATAATACGATTCAACCCGAATACCATTGAAGCTGTCTTCGCGTTCTATCTTAATCAAATTGCCGTCTATATCATAATAGGAAAATCCATCGGGAAATCTTACCCCATCATCTCCGTCATATCCGTTTTTTTGACGAAGGCTGTGTTCATAATCACTATATGTATAATATGTATTTGCGTAAGTATAGGTATCACGAATATAAGATATTTCATCTTCAAAACCATTCGTCTGCCCATTCTGACTTTTTACTGGTTCTTCTGTTGTAATTGCCGTTGTAGTTTCTGCAGTAGTTTCTACCCCTGTCATTTGCGGTTCCTGCCCCTGCGTCATGGCTTTATCCAAAACTTCATGTTCGGTCAAAGCCTCTGTTTCCTCTATGGTTTCCGTTTCCTCTATCTCCTCAGCTTTCTCTATTTCCTCAGTTTCGTAAATTGCTTGATAATGCTCCTGACACAATCCTTCTTCATAAACCTTTTCTTTGCATTTTTTAATCATACATTGCCTGTCTAAAAGTTCTTTTATACGCGGCGAACAACCTGTCGATAAAAGCCCAATACTGATAAACAGAAACACCCATAATGTTTTTTTCTTCATCCGTAAATCTCCTTTACCGGTAATGCCCACAGATATTTTTTTCCATTTCATCTCAATAAAAAATGCCTTTTCTCCTTAACAAACCTACTGCTTTATCCCATTCATCTTCATTTTATAAATCATCCATCGTCATGCAGGGCAGCTCTTTTTCCTGTCTTAATTGCTTATCATTTGTAAAGAATATATCACACTTACTGACTTTTGCCGCCGCAATCTGCAAAGAATTTTTTTATTCTGTCCATATATAACGGACTGTTCTCAAGATAATAAATCAATGGAGAGGTATCAATAAAAACTCTCTTAAAATCTATCATTATCTCTCAGCTCCCTTACATAAGCATCTGCATTTTGTCCCCTTTCTGTAGGTTCCATAACAAATTGATCTAAATTCCATACATTTTTCCCTGTTGTATTATTTTCTTTTACTTTGCGGATAAATTGAATAATTTCAGCCAGTTTATCTTCCGGTACTTTCTCTAACTCCTCAATAGCACTTTTCCTTAATGCTGTCATATACACCCCTCCTAGTATTATCTTACTTTTTCATTATTTTCTGTTTCTTTTTCATCATTATTCCTTAGTGCGGAATGCGCATCCCTCAGAGTTTTTTTTAATTTACAGGACGTAATTTCCTATAAATTAAAGATTAGCCGCCACTATCTTCTTTCTTAATTAAGAAGGCATATGGATTCTATGGACATGACGCATCACCGTTTCTCTGCTTACCTGCCCTTCTCCTCCTGAGAACTGGCTGGCTTTTTCATAAAAGTTTTTTGTGTTTCTTCTAATTGAAAGATTCCATATTTCACAAAATGTTGTATACTGTTATACATAAGACGACACCTTCTTTCGTCAATGTTTTGTGGTGATTACATTATACGATAAAAAGATGTCGCCTTATTTTTTTATTTCTTAAAATTCCCCAGGTAAAGTTACACTATCATCAAAGGGATACGATTTTATAAACTTCCAGCAATCAGGAAAAAACAAAAGTTTTCCCGGCATACAATTTTTACCCTTTTTTCCTCTATTGGAGCGCTTCAGCACACTAATGTACTGTATGCATATCAAACACTGATAACCAAAGATTCGTTATAATATGGAATCAAAGTATCATTGCTCTGGCTGTGTTTGACAATTCCTCTGAATCCAGTATTGCCCATATTGCAATATGTGTATCCAGCAAAATCTTCATTGATCATCCACCTCAAATAATCTGGCAATTTCATCATTACACTCGTCTATATCATGACCATCCGCAATAAATTTCTGTCCTTTCATACTTCCAAGCCTGCGTTTTTTCGTCTGTGTGGCAACACCATAATTTATACGCACACTCCTTGATTCTGATGGCAGTACAAATCGCTGAATCATATCAAGAATAAAACGCAGGCTGTCCTCCGAAAGCCCCTCCAGAGATTGTGTGATCTGATTCTGTAATGTTGACATAACAGACACCGCCTTTCTATATGATGTGGTAAACCTATATCGGATCAATCTCCACCTCTGCCACATTTTATTATACTAGAAAAACCGCTTTTTATCAAGAATAATCAACTTTTGAGAAAATTTTTGAGAAAATTGTGTATGAAATCGTGTACACTCCACTGCTAATCCCTATTGAACAATTAACTGATCAAATTGATAGCCATGCAGTGCTGTTCCTGAACCTGGCACAAAGTAACCTGTAAACGTTTTAATCTTAGATTTTCCCGATGCCTTGACATTTCCTGTAATTTTTAAACGTCCATTTTCTACACTGACATTTACTCCTGTTTTCGATTCATACTGCAGGTCACTTTCCATTCCCCAATCTCCCTCTACACCTGGCAGATAATAAAAAGTGGAATCTTGATTTGTACACCATCCATTAACAAATACCTGTATATCTTGAGCTGAAGCTGTCCCAAAAATTTCTCTCATAATATTCTGCAGATCACTTTTCTTAACTTTTCTTTCGTATAATCCAGAAACTATCCTTGCATCTCCACTGCCAATTTCAACTGCATAGGCACCAAGAACATGTGCCTTTTGGGCAGAAGTAAGCGCATTGCTTGACACATTATGATTCAGTTTAAGAAAATCATTCCAATTACCAGAATAACTCAAATGAAAAGACCGGTGTACAAAATTCAGTATTTCAATCAAATCCTTCACCTGTTCATTTGTCAACGAAACCGACATCTCTACCTTAACACCATTTCCATCCACCTTCACACCATCTGGGGTAGTTGTATTCACATACAATGTCCCATCACCGCCAAAATAATAGGACTTCCCACCAATCGTTTTCCAGCCGCCGGAAACCATAATCCCATTTTCAAAGTAATACTTTTTCCCGTTCTGTGTTACCCAGCCATTTTGAACCGCAGCAGTCTGACTGCTACCAGTCACCTTTGCCCCTGTTTCATCAACCGTTGACCCATCCGGAGTTACCGTTGACCTGTACATCGCACCATAAGGAACGTTGCTGTTTAACGAATACAGCCACTTTTCCTGTTCACTGTTAAAAAAATAATTCCCCATATTCCTTACCGGCTGGAAAAAATATTCCTTCCCGTCAATCGTCTGCCAGCCGTCCATCATCTTCCCATCTGCCGGGTTTAAGTAATACCAGTACCCATCCTCACTGTCATGATGCCAGCCGGTTTTCATCGCCTTATCTGATTCATTAAAATAATACCAGTTCTCCCCTGCATCGATAAACCAGCCGGAATACCGCTCTCCCTGCGGATCAGTCAGGTAATTTACCCCGCCTACATTTACAATCGTTCCATTGGGCAATGCCTGTGCTGCACCAAAAGCAAGGCTGCTTCCTGCCAATGTCATTGCTGCTGTTATCCACGCCGCTTTCATACTCTTTCTTAACCTTAGTTTTCTCATAAAGCTGTTCCTCTCTGCTCGAATTTTTTGTTTAGTTAAATATTTTTCAACAAATTTTTCTTAAAATTCCTATGGCATTACCATAAAATCAATAATTTCTGTAACATATTCTCCATCAAGCCGAACGCCTATTTCTGCATTTCCATACCCGGACATTGCACCATCAAGCCATTCTTTAAATTCCACGAAACTCCTGCTCTGTTTCGTATTGCTATTAACAATTACAGTGACATTTTCTTTGACTGGAATAAAATGAATTCTATCTGCTTCATATTCAGGATTTGGATTTTGAATACCATCACAGTAGGTTCCCTGAAGATAAATCGCATTATCTTTCCAATAATAATTTTTAATGTCTATCCATTCATCACCTTTAAATTTGTGATTGCCTTTATAATCCACCTTAGATGATGCAGTATTGTTGACTACCCTTTCACCATTTCCATTTACCTGCACACCATCCGGGGTCATCCTGTTTACATACATTGCCCCATCTGCACCCACATAATATGTACCATTAATCCAGCAATTCACAGCAAGACTTCCATCAGGATTGAAATAATACCAATTTCCACCACTCTGAACCCAGCCATTTTCCCCGTTCTGGCTTCCCTTATTAGAAATTTTTGCCCCATTCTCATCCACAACTGAACCATCCAGCGTAGTAGTATTTATATACATCGCTCCATAAGGAATATTTCCGTTTAATGCATAACGCCACTTTTCTTCTTCATTGCCAAAATAATAATTCCCCATATTCCTTACCGGCTGGAAAAAATATTCCTTCCCGTCAATCGTCTGCCAGCCGTCCATCATCTTC
>VSOC01000389.1:2321-3008 GCA_009774615.1 Lachnospiraceae bacterium | reverse complement strand
ATAAGGAGAACCGAAACCTTTTATACCGCACGTTCCCGATAAAGCGGACCGGGACCATGCAGTATATAGAGGACGGGGAAGCCAAGACCATTGATTATGAGGTTGAAAACATCCTGCCGGGAGCCACAACGGGCGTGGTGCGTGACTATACCATTTCCCTAAAATGCACGGACCCGTATTTCAAGGACCTGGCAGACATTGAAGTGGTGATGGCATCATGGGTGAGTGATTTCTTTTTCCCGGCGTGCTTCCCGGAAGAGGGCGTTATATTTGGGCACCGGGAAGCTGAATTGGTAAAGGAAATTGAAAATGACAGCGGAGCCGACAATATCGGCATTGTGGTAATCTTCCATGCGGACGGTGCCGTGAAGAACCCGGCCATATACCATGCCGAAAGCGGAGAATTTACAAAGGTTGGATATACGGAGAACAATTTCACCATGGCATCCGGCCAGTACGTCATCATAAACACTTATACCGGGAAAAAGAACATATACCTTTTGGACGGCGTGACCCAGGCGGAGATTGAGAACCATAAAAACAATTATGGGGTGATTGATTGGGATGCCGTGATTGAACGGTACGGAACCGTGATAAACGAATACCTGGATGAAGATGGGGACTTTATACAGTTGCAGGATGGGACAAACACCCTTACCTATTCGGCGGATGAGGGCGTGAACTATC
>VSOC01000389.1:0-2311 GCA_009774615.1 Lachnospiraceae bacterium | reverse complement strand
TTCCATATCCGTATATTACAGAATTTCATATTTGGGGGTGTAGGAATGGAAATACACGTCTATGACCGCAGCCTTAGACGGTTGGGGCACATTGAGAACCACACGTCCCTACAGTGGCACAGAAAATATTATGAATGTGGGACATTTGAACTTCACTGCCCGGTGACGGCGGAAAATCTTAGGCTTTTGAAGCCTGGGAACGTCATTGCCAAAGGGGACAACAAACTGGAAGCCGCCGTGATACGGGGGGACCAGACGGAAGAGGAAAGCACGCTTGTAAATGAGATTACCAGGAACGGGAAGTTCCTGCCCGTGTACCTGGGGGACCGTCTGACCGGGCCGCTTTTCAATTACAGTGGAACCGTGGAAGATGCCATGCGCTTTATGTTGGGCAGGATGGCAGCAGTCCCCCTATTGCAGCTTGCGGAGGGGACCGGGGACAAGACAAAAATACAGTTCCAGGCCACTTACAAGAACGTCCTGGAATACCTCACCAAACTGGCGAGGTATGCGGAAATTGGGTTCCGTGTGGTGCCGGATTTCAAGAAAAAGACCATGACCTTTGAAACCTACAAGGGCATAGACAGAACACAGGCACAAGGGAAGAATCCAAGGGTCATCTTTTCGGAAAGCTACGATAATCTGAACCAGGCAAAGCATAATTACAGTGATGCAACCATGAAAACCAAGGTAATTGTGGGAGGGGCCGGGGAGGGGCTGAACCGTGTCTATGTGACCGTGGGCGGCGGCAGCGGTTTTGACTTACGGGAGGTTTTCCTGGATGCAAAGGACATAAACAAGGATGAAATGACGGAAGCGGCGTACCTGGCCGCATTGCGGACCAGGGGGCAGGAATACCTAAACGAAAACAAGGTATTTGAAAACTTTGAAGCTGAAGCCGAAGCGGACGTGAATTTCACCTACCAAAAGGATTATGACCTGGGGGACGTTGTGACAGTCAAGAAGAAAAAATGGGGCACGTCACAGAATCTTAGGATAACGGAACTTTGCGAGGTTTACGAATACGGGGGGATGTATGTTGTCCCCACGTTTGGGGATGCCCTGCCAACGGCAATAAAATGGGACGATTAGAGGAAAGGAGGAAAAGACAATGGCAGTAAGGGGTTTCTTCTACAACGCCACGGATTTAAACGATAAGGAGCGCAGATACAACGGCCAGGACATGAACGAAGATAAAGCGCCTTTCTACAAAGAGGGCGTTGTGTACGGCCATTTGCAAGTCACGGCAGGGGACGGGATGGAAGTAAGGGTGGACGGTGGAAGCCGCAAAGGGTACGCATATATCAATCTTCACACCATACACAATACCGCAGTCCTGCCGCTTACCGTGAGCCAGGCAAGCGGAACACTTCCCAGGATTGACCGGGTAATTGTGCGGAATGATGAAACGGAGCGCAGGCCAAGCATTTTTATCCGGGAGGGTGCATTTTCAAGCAAGCCGCAGCCGCCGGGGCTGATAAACAATGATGTAATCCAGGAAAAGAGCCTGGCCCGTGTCTATGTGAGGGCCGGGGCGGTGGCAATTACCCAGGCAGACATAACAGACGAAAGGGCGGATGATTCCGTGTGTGGGTTCGTGGCTTCACAGTTCAAGGAACTGGATTTCTCGCAATTCCTTTCACAGTTCAACGCCTGGTTCACAGAGGTAAAAAAGGCAATGGAAAAAGACCACGCCGCTTTTGTGAAAGAGTATACCGAACTTATCCGGGATTTCATGGATGGCCGGGAAGCTGATTTAGAACAGTTCAATGCCTGGCTTGCCAAAGAGAAAAAGGCAATGGAAAAAGACCGTCTTTCCTTTATGGAAGAATACGCCGGGATGACAAAGGATTTCATGGAAACCCAGGCGGCGGAATGGGAAAAGTGGTTCCAGGGAAAGCAGGATGAACTTGCCGGGGACGTGGCCGGGAAATTGCAGTTGCAGATTGACGGCCTTAGAAAGAAAGTCCATAACATGGCGTTCAAGCTATGGATTGCCTACCGTCTGGAAAGCATCCAGGGAGCCGTTACCCTCACGCTTACCAACACCACAACGGGGAGCATCCAGACGGCGGATTTCACGGAAAGCGGCATTGGGTTTTACATCACGGAAGCCGGGGACTATACCGTGAGGACCAACAAAGGGGGCGTTGTGGCAACGCCTAACAGATTTTCCGTTGACAATGTGGACCTGATGCACACAATGACCGTTTCCTTGCGTGACGGGGCGGATAGGGGCTATATCGGAAACTATATGGGAGCCTACATACAAAGGAAGAAGGTAAGGCTTTATATAGCCTTTATGTTGGGG
>VSOC01000388.1 GCA_009774615.1 Lachnospiraceae bacterium | reverse complement strand
TGTATTTGATGTGAAAAACTCAATAGTTGGCTCAGGTGATTTGCATGATGCTATTCTTGATTATCCAGTAAATACTGTATTAATCCATGAAGTAGTTAAAATGCAGCTTGCCTGCAGAAGAGCAGGAACTCATGCAACTAAGACTAAGGGTTTAGTTTCCGGTGGTGGCAGAAAGCCGTGGAAACAAAAAGGAACTGGCAGAGCTAGAGCTGGTTCTTCAAGGTCTCCATTATGGAGAGGCGGTGGCACAATATTTGGACCACAGCCAAGAGATTATTCTTATTCTATGCCTAAGAAAAAGGTTAAAAACGCATTAAGAAGTGCAATCCATGCAAAATATGATGCAGGTGCAGTTGTTGTTTTAGACAGCCTTTTTGTAGAAAATGGCAAAACTAAAGAAGCAGTTGAAATCTTAAAAGCTTTCAATGCTGACAGAAGAGTTCTTATTGTAGTTGATGTAATTGATGAAAAAGTTGCTAGAGCTTTCAGCAACATTCCTTATGCAGACATATTACATGTAAATGGTTTAAATGTTTATGATATTATGAACTCTTACAAAATAATTTTCCTCAAAAACAGTCTCCCTATGGTAGAAAAAGCCACAGGCGTTGCAGTGGAAGGTGCATAATGATTACTAAGTATGATGTTATAAGAAAACCCTTTCTTACTGAAAAAGCAATGATGATGCAGGAAAAAGGCCTTAATTCTGTTGTTTTTCAAGTGCATACAGATGCTACTAAAACACAAATTAAAGAAGCTGTTGAAGATTTACTTAAAGTTAAAGTTGAGCATGTTCGCACAATGAACTTTAAAGGTAAAGAAAAACGCTTTGGCAAAATTCTTGGCAGAAGAAATGATTGGAAAAAAGCTATCGTTACTCTTAAAGAGGGCGAAAAGCTTGACATCGTGTAATGGGAGAGTGGTAAATGGGTATCAAAACCTTTAAACCGACGTCAAAAGGCGTTCGTTTTAGAACAAACAGCGATTATGCGGATATCACTACTTCTACTCCGGAGAAATCGCTTACAACAGTTCTTCAATCAAAAGGCGGTCGTAATAATAGAGGCCGTATTACAGTTCGTCACCAAGGTGGTGGCAATAAAAAATTATACCGTATTATTGACTTTAAAAGAAATAAAGATGGTATTCCAGCTACTGTTGCAACAATTGAATACGACCCAAATCGTTCTGCTCGTATTGCATTAGTTGTATATAAAGATGGTGAAAAACGCTATATTGTTGCTCCAATATCATTAAAAGTTGGTGATATTATTCAAAGCGGCGAAGGTGCAGATATTAAAGCTGGTCATGCTATGGCATTAAAAGATATGCCTGTTGGAACAGTAATTCACAATGTTGAATTAAGACCTGGTAAAGGTGGTCAATTAGCTCGTTCAGCTGGTTCGTATGCTCAGCTTCTTGCAAAAGAAGGTGAATACTGCCATGTAAGGCTCCCATCTGGTGAGATTAGGCTTGTTAAAGCTGAATGTAAAGCAACTATTGGTCAAGTATCTAACACAGAACATGAAAACTTAAAAATTGGTAAGGCTGGTAGAAAACGCTGGAAAGGTGTTAGACCTACAGTTCGTGGTGTTGCGATGAACCCAGTTGACCACCCAATGGGTGGTGGTGAAGGTAGAACAAGTGGCGGTCGTCATCCTACTACACCTTGGGGTAAACCAACTAAAGGTTACAAAACTCGTAAGAAAAACAAACCATCTAATAAGTATATTGTATCTAAAAGATAGCACGATAGGAGGGCAATGTGCCAAGATCGCTTAAAAAAGGACCTTTTATAGACGCTCATATTGAAAAAAAGGTAAAAGAAGCTAAAGAAACTAACAGCAAACAAGTTATAAAAACTTGGTCACGCAGAAGCACTATCGTGCCAGATATGATAGGCTTAACATTTGCTGTTCATAATGGAAATAAATTTATCCCTGTCTATGTTACAGAAAACATGGTAGGTCATAAGTTAGGTGAATTTTCTTTGACTAGAACTTTTCGTGGTCATAAGAAAGATGATAAAAAGGTCAAAAGGTAAGTCGTATGGATGTTAAAGCAGCAGAACCATCAAAAGCACCTGTTAAAAACAAAAGAAAAAATCAAAGAGATTTAGAACCGGGTGTTAGGGCAGTAGCAAAGTTCGCTCGGGTATCCACACGAAGAGCCCGTGAAGTAGCAGCTCTTGTTAGAGGCAAACAAGTTGAGGAAGCTATGGCTATCCTTAAATTTACTCCACGCAAAGCAGCTGCTATTATTGCAAAAGTTATTAAATCAGCTATGGCAAATGCTGAAGAAAACCACGGTATTCGTGATGTGACCCGCTTAAAAGTAGGCGTACTTAGAATTGAAATGGGGCCACCTATGAAGAGGTTTACTCCTCGTGCATATGGTAGGGCATCTCTTATCCGTAAACCGACTACTCATATCAAAGTAGTTTTACAAGAAGAAACGGAGGTGAAATAGTGGGACAGAAGGTTAATCCTAATGGTTTCAGACTCGGTGTAAACAAAAGCTGGAATTCTGTATGGTATTCTAATAAAAAAGAATACAGCCAAAACTTAATTGAAGACATCAGAATTCGTAAGTATTTAAGGGGACGCTTAAATCAGGCAGGCATTGCACAAATTGGCATTGAGCGTATGAGTTCTAAAATCAGAGTGACTCTCAATACTAGCCGTCCGGGTATTGTTATTGGTAAAAAAGGTGCGGAAATTGAAAAGCTCAAAAGTGAGCTTAAAAAATTCACTTCAGCAGAAATATTACTTGTTATCCGTGAAGTGAAAAAACCTGAGCTTGATGCAACATTAGTTGCAGATTCTATTGCTCAGCAGCTTATTCGCCGTGTAGCTTTTAGAAGAGCTATGAAAAAAGCTGTTTTACAGACACTTAAATCTGGTGCATTAGGCATCAAAGTAATGTGTGGCGGAAGGCTTGCAGGTGCAGATATTGCACGCAGCGAATGGTATATTAAAGGACGCGTTCCTCTTCAAACTCTTCGTGCAGCTATTGATTATGGCACAGCAGAAGCTCTTACAGCCTATGGTATTATAGGTGTAAAAGTATGGATATTCACTGGTGAAATCCTTGAAGACAGAAGCGGCAAGGGGGCAGAATAATTATGTTAATGCCAAAGAAAACCAAATACCGCAAAATGTTTAAAGGCCGTATTAAAGGTAAAGCTCAAAAAGGTAATACTGTTGTATATGGTGATTTCGGTTTAGTAAGCGAAGATAAAGCAAAAATAACAAGCCGTCAAATTGAAGCGGCTCGTATCGCCATTAACCGTTACTTAAAGCGTGGTGGTGATGTAGTAATTAGAATATTTCCACACAAACCTATTACTAAACGACCAGCTGAAGTTCGTATGGGTAAAGGTAAAGGTCCTCTGGAAGGGTATGTTGCTCCTATTAAAGAGGGAACAGTTTTATATGAAATTGGTGGAGTAGATGAAGCATTAGCTAGAGAAGCTTTCCGCCGTGCAGCTCATAAACTGCCTGTTAGATGCAAAGTTATTGCAAAAGCAGCATCAGAAGAGGTGAAATAGTGAAAGCAGCTGAAATTCGTGAATTAAGCACAGAAGAATTAATGAAAAAAGAAGCGGAACTGAGAGAAGATTCTTTCCGTCTCCGTTTTAAACTTTCTACAGGCGAGCTTGAAGATACATCTAAAATTAAACAAACTCGCAAGGATATTGCTCGTATTAAAACAATACTAGCTGAGCGTCGTAAGCAAGAGGTTGCAAATGGAAAGTAGAGGGCGTAGGAAAGTTCGCCGCGGCATAGTCGTAAGCGATAAAATGCAGAAGACAGTTACTGTTAAAGTAGAGCGTCAAATCCTGCATCCAATGTATAAAAAATTCATCAAACGCAGTAAAACTTTCTTTGTTCATGATGAAGAAAATACTGCAAGAGTAGGTGATTTTGTTCAAATAGTTGAAACAAGACCACTTAGTAAGAATAAACGCTGGAGAATCGAGAGCATCATTACCCGCTCTGTTGAGTCTACAGGCGAGGAGAC
>VSOC01000387.1 GCA_009774615.1 Lachnospiraceae bacterium | reverse complement strand
GTTGCAAGTGAAGATGACAAAATAAATAAACAATTAATGCTGTTGGAAGATGCAATCGAGAAAAAATGCGTTGTTCGATTTTCTTATACAAATAGTCATGATGAAGTAAAAGATATTCAGGTAGAACCAGTTTGTCTGCAATATAAATGGTATAACTGGTATCTGATTGGATATTCTGAAAAATATCAGGATTATTGTATGTTCAAATTAGTTCGTATGGACAATTTGGAAAAAACAAATATAAAATTTACAAAATCCCATAATCTTTCAGATATTAAGATGAAAGATAACAATGATAATATTGTTCATATCAAATTATACGGAAAAGCCGTCATAAAAGCAAAATGCAGGGAATATCTAAATGGACGCATTACGCAGGAATTTGAAAATGGGGATTTTGAGTTTTCTTTTTCTGTACCGGAACATGAGACATTTTGGTATGGGGTGATTCTTTCCTTTGGAAATAAGGCTAAGATTATCGAACCGCAGGAAATAAAAGAACGCATTATAAAAACCTGCAAAGAAATACAAATGGAATATGGGGAATAAAGATGAAATTATATCCGAAAGAAGAAGCAAGACATATGCTGTGCCGATATCACAATTTGGACGGTGCGGAATCATTATGCGGGAAAAAGGGTGTCGAAAAGATTATGCAGCGGATACACAGTATCCAATATGATCCGCTGAATGTTGTGGCAAGGAATGCAGATTTGGTATTACAGGCAAGGGTGAAAGATTACAGTGAATCAGTTCTTTACGATCTACTATACAAGGAACATAAATTAATTGACGGATTCGATAAAGAAATGTGTATTTATGACACAAAAGATTTCGCCCGCTTTCAATTTGTGCGAAATGAATATGAGAAATATGCACTGCCTACCCTGAAATACCGTAATCAGACAGGTGTACTGAATATATTGGACGATGTCCGAGATTTTGTGGAAAAGCATGGCAAGACAGGTACAAAAGACATTTCAATTGGAGAAGTAAGGGAAAGTCGATGGGGATATAAAAAACTATCAAGCGCTGCTTTAGATTATCTATATAACACTGGCGTCCTTACTGTAACCGACAAAAGGGGAACACAGAAGTATTTTGATTTGACAGAACGTGTGATTGACAGTGAAAACCTTTCCTGTAACCCGAATATGACCGTAGAAGAATTTCTGGAGTGGTATGTCGAGAGACGAATCCAAAGTGTCGGCTTTCTGTGGAACAAGTCAGGCGGAGCATGGCAGGGACGCTTTTTAAGTGAAAATGAACTCCGCAGTTCTACACTTCAGACGCTTATCGAAAAAAACAGGATTGAAGAAATACAGATAGAGGGAATCAAAGAGCCTTTTTATATTTCAAAAAAATATAAGAAATATATGAAGAATCGAGCAACAAACAACTATGTAAGATTCATTGCCCCGCTGGATAACATTATGTGGGACAGACAGATGCTGGAAATGCTGTTTGGTTTTACATACCGCTGGGAAGTGTATACCCCTGTTAAAAAAAGAAAGTATGGCTATTATGTATTGCCTGTGTTATATAATGGTCAATTTATTGCCAGATTCGAAGCAGAACCGATTCGCAAGGCAGAAGAATTTATTATTAAAAACTGGTGGTGGGAATCGAAAGTTGAACCAGATGTTGAAATAAGAGAAATGATTGTAAACGAAATAGTGCGTTTTACAGAATTTCTTCAGATTGATAATTCACCAAAAAATACTATAAAGTTAGGAGTGTAAAAAAATGAAAGAAATCAGACGATACGACATTAATGAGAACTGGGCACATTCAGGAATTATTCAGGCGGGAGACTATTGCTTTATAAATTACTGTGCCCGCAATATAGGCGGCACTATTGAAGAACAAATTGACGGTGCCTTTGATGAAATGGAAGAACGGCTGGCATTAGTGGGATTGACGCTTGAAAATGTCGTACAGATGAATTGCCTGTTTAAAAATATCTGGGATATTCCAGTAATGGAAAAGGTAATTAAGAGAAGATTTAATGGCAAATATCCCGTACGCAAGTCATTTCAGACTGACTTTGCCGATCCGGGTAATTTGTTCTTCCAAGTGGATGCTATAGCCTACTCAACAATAAATTCTTAGATAAATAAGCTTCTGTATACTCAATTTTTGGGTAGATAGGGGCGGGAAAATTATCTCGCCCCTCTGTCCCTGCTTTTTGAAGTCTGTTTGGTTTGTCCGTCCGTTTTTCCTCTTTGATGATTCTGTAACCGCCTATATACGCTTTCTTTTTCCTGTCTCCCTGTATTTTCTCCATATTTTTCTACCCATCTCTCCGCTTTGTCCCGATATTCTGCATTAGCTGTTTTAGAAATGGCAAGGGTTTTGTAAAAATCATGTACGTTCTGAAATCCATACCGTTTGACTATTCCCGACAGACCGACTTTCAGAAGGTCTATTTCCTCGTTCTTGTGGTCAATCCTGCTTTGCAGCTCCCCTTTCTTCG
>VSOC01000386.1 GCA_009774615.1 Lachnospiraceae bacterium | reverse complement strand
TGAGGGCATCCGTAACATGATGCTCCGCGAAGAGGCGATGATGGTGGGCAACCGTCAGGAGCAGGACAGCATAAAAGGAATGACTATCCGACTCGAACGCCGCAAACGCGCTGAGCGTACCCACGTCTATTTCCGACCCTCTGACCCTTGGACACCTGAGTCCAACAACCACCTTTGGTAAACTTCAAACTTCCAAATCTCATGCAATCAAATTCTTTCAATCCCATCTCGGCAGGTGCTCAGATGAGTATTAAGGCCTTCTACTATGACTTCTTTATTTTCATGGCAGAGAACTATTCAGTAACTCCCGACCAGCTCACACTTGACTGGAACTGTGTCGGCGCAACCACTCGATACCACGGACAGAACCGGGCCTTCGAGTTCCGTCTATGGGAACGCTCTGACGGACATCTCGGAATCCCCGACATGACCGTCATCGTTTCCGTGTTCTATATCTCCGGACTCGTGACGAACGCTCAGGCAGAAGCCGATGCCGTGTCTTTATGGCTACGCGATGCGGCAAAAACTAACGGATTCCGCCACATCGCCGACGAGAGCCACGGTTCCACGGACGCACCGAATCAGGTGCCCGGATGCAAAATCGCATGTTTAACCCTTTAACTCCCTATCCGACAATGCAAGAAATCAAATCTGCAACCCGCGACGCAATCGTGGACTTCTTCCTCGACGTCTCATGCCAATGAGCGCAAAGCCAAGCTTGCTTGAGCTTTGCCGAATGCAGCCGAGATTGGCTGAAAGCACTTCCGCGCATATATCACAGAAGTATTCGGCAGCGACCCCGATGATGCCACTCTCGACTGGAACTCCGTCGGAGCCTGCATCCACTACTTTGGCGAGGACCGCACCATTCAGTTCCGCCTATGGGAACGCTCCGAAAGCCATCTCGGAATCTCCGATATGACCCTCATAATCATCCGCATCAGTTTCCGAGGCACACAGGAGGTCATCCGCGCTGAGATGACCGCGTAGCATCCGCGAGGCTGGACCGAGCCAACACTTCATCCACTGGCTGAAACAAACAGCCAAGTCGCATGGCTTCCGCCACTTCGCCGACGAAGACTGCCAACCCCTTCCCACCAACCAAGTCCCCGGCTGCTGCATCGCCTGCATCCGCCTATAACCATGCCTTAACTATCCCATAACCCTTTGACCGACGCCCCGACTAGACTCCCCCTCTTGCCGGGGCGTTTTTATACCGAAGTTTAAACTTCTTCCCATTTATTACACAGCATATTTATTATCATCGTATGCGGAATAGGAATTAGTAATACCAGCATTTTGATCAATGGAAACAAATTTTTCTATTTGCTACAGATGACATTAAAGTCTATTGCTGAAACATCTAAAAGAAATTGCTTTACGTTACCCAAAAGTATTAGTATTTCTTCTGAGCATTTTTCCTTACTTAGCCCCGGTTGCACAATAACAACATGAAACTTCAACATTCTAGAATTTAATGCTTGTTCTCGAAACCTTAATACGTTTTCATGTGTGCCTTTTAGAATAGAAGATGCTCTTCCCGACGATTGCTTACTCTCATCTCTTTTAAGTATGCTATCAAAAATACGTCGACTCATAGTGTATTTCCAACGAATGGACTTTACTGCTTGTCCACATACTTGATAAAGATTGTTTATGTCACCCGATGGTTTTCCTCCTAATGCAAATTTAAGATGATATAGAGTAATTTCTATCCCTTCTTCTGATTCATCGAATCCAATTAGATCTGCAATTTCTCCAGCCCCATCATCGTCTATAATCAACTGATGTCTGTCCCATATCTTCTTACTGAACACATATTGAATAGAGTCCTTCTGAAGCTCATGTTGCTTAGACCATTGAGATTCCTTGCTTAAAGTTACCCCAGTCCAATCTTCAATCTGCAAATCATTTTTTGCAAATTTCGGCGTATTTATTGGAGAATCAACCAAATGATTGCCATAGAGAACACTGCCATCGGCATAAAATATAGCCGGGATAAAATGATTGAAAAAATCATCGATCCCTTCGCTCACGTTTCCTCGAACAAAATATACGGGTTTGTCCATCGGTGAAAGCAATTCATAAAAAGCTCCACT